>CAZIPG010000096.1:0-10906 GCA_964540955.1 uncultured Rheinheimera sp. | reverse complement strand
GACACTGGCGCGGATACTGGCCGCAACAATAGCGGCAGAATAATCAGAGCCGTTGCGGCCTAATAAACATAATTCGCCTTGGGCGTTACTCGAAACAAAACCTGCCATCACATACACTTGCTGCGACTGGCCATGGAGTGCTTGGGCTAGCGCTCGCTCGGAGGCTGGAATATCCGCAACGGCATTTAAATAATCGCCTTGGCTTTTCACACAAACGACAGAATCTAACACGCCAGTTTTAACTTGGGCGGCTGTCAGTAACTCGGCCATTAACGCCACACTAAATTGCTCACCTAGGCCCAGAATTTTGCTTTGATGTGATCAGGACAATGTTGTAACAGCGCCACGCCCTGCAAATAAGCGGTCAGTTGCGTATCTTGCTGCTGACGGACTTGAGCAATCTTGGCGACACTTGCCGTTGCCAAGCGCGGTTCAGCATCCGCTTGTAATTGGGCTAACCGATCGCGCCATTTTTGCAGCAAAGACGCATAATCGCCGCCTAAGAATGCTAAATCGGCTAACTCCACCAATAAATTGGTGACTCCATGCGGTGCAGATAGCACCAATGCGACTGGCTCTTGCCCCAGTTGCTGCTGCACAATGTGCGCAACTTCGAGGAATCTTGCGACCGACGCCAGTGACGAACCACCAAATTTAAGCACTCTCATTTTACTCTCCTCTATAAACGCAAAAAGCCCGTGACTGTTGAGGTCACGGGCCTTTATGAAAGACAATACGCCGCCGACCTCCTACCCCGCAGGGATGGTGGTAATAATCGTGGTGGTTGTCTTGGTTGTTTTTATATATTTCATTGCGTCTATATGCGCAAAGTTTTAGACGTCTGTCAATCTAAATGTTTATAAACGTCTTATTTTACTTTTTTTTGGTATTCGGTCTGGCCTGGTGCAAAAACACTCACTTGATTGCGGCCATTTCGCTTCGCTTGATATAACGCCATATCTGCACAGCGAATTAAATCATCATGGATCTGATGCTCTTTGGGCGAAAATTCTACCACGCCCATGCTTAAACTGGTACGGATCGTTTGTTGATTAAACAACATCGGATAATCCGCCACCGCTTTGCAAATTCGTTCAGCAACCTCTTTCGCCCCCGCCTCCGGCGTATCTGGCAGGATAATGCCGAATTCCTCACCGCCATAACGGCCTAACAAATCCGAGTCACGCAATAAACTGTCAATTAATGACGCCAATTCGACGAGCACAAAATCGCCCCCTAAATGGCCGTAGCGATCGTTCAGCTCTTTAAATTTATCCAAATCGAACAAAATCAATGACAGCGGGTGTTGATAGCGTTGGGCGCGTTGTAACTCTAATTTTAACTGGGTTTCCCAATGCCGACGGTTGCTGACTTTCGTCAACCCATCTTGTCGATTGGCTTGTTCTAAGTCCAGTAGCGTTTTGCTTAATTGTTGTTGGTAAACAAAGGCATCGGTGGCATCTTCCACCAAAATACAAATCAGTGTTTGCCCTGGCACCGAACTTGGCAACGGCAACATGGTGCAGTTCTGCGCCATATACAGGCTGCTGCTGGTGACCGGTCTTAAGTGCGGCATTTTAAAAATATACTGGCGTTGCTCCCAGCTGCTAAAGGCGGGGGAGTTTAAATCAACAACGCTCATTAATTTGCGTTTGAGCCAAGCTTCCGGCAAATCGGTGAATATCTTAAATAATGATTGGCCAATCACTTGGGAAAGTTGCAGGCCGGCATGGCGTTCAATGAAGTTATTCAGGTAATGCAGTCGATACTCGTCATCAACCACGATCACGCCACTATTTAACTGGCTTAAAATGGGGTGCAATAAGCCTAAATCGACCATCAATACTCAACCAAAATGCGATCAAGCAAAGTTCTAATCTGCTCAAGCGCTTGGGCTGGGATCAGTAACAACATGTCGCAATTAAACGAATGGTCAATCAGTTGATAGCTGATATCCACTTTCAAGGCATGTTGCCAGTGCACAGCGGTCGCGGTCAGCACTTCGGCGATATCGCGATTGCGCGATGACAGCACCCGTGGCGCGCTGTAAGACATCCGGTCTTCCAGCTGCTCTGCCAAACTGTTTAAAAAAGTGGTGGTCAAAATCGAGCTGATATCTGTCAGCATTTCAATTTCAGAGGCATCGCCCGCTTCGTAACCTAATAAGGCCGAAATTTTATGGGCATTATCCATGGCATAAAGCACAATGGCTTCGCCACGTAAGCCTTCATTGCCCAAAAAACCTTGGCTGACCATGGCAGCATCTAAATCTTGATAACGCGTGCCAATTTCAACGGGCAAATGATTGGCGCCCACCAAGGCAATGGAGGGTACTTGCAAATGGACAAAGGTGTTTAAAAAACGAGCCAGTTTATCGCTCGCTAACCCCATGGCAACATTGATGATTTCCTGCAAACAATCGCGTTGCTCTTCGTTAAAACTGCCAATCATCAAAACAATCCATATTGACGTAATACGCCATGTAATTTGTCTTCATTCACCGGTTTTTGAATGAATGCCAAAGCGCCCAATTCCATCACACGTCGTTGCATTTCGGGTTGAATGTCAGCCGAAATCACGATGACAAAACAATCAATCGACTCTGCTTTAATCGCTTCCAACACGCCTAGTCCATCTAACTCAGGCATCGTCAAATCTAAAAATACCAAGCCAATTTCTTGCGTTCTTAATATTGCTAAGGCTTCCAGGCCATTACTGGCGGTCTGCACTTCAACGTCAAAAGCTTCCGGAAGGCTTTTCCGCACTTGTTTTCGTGCAAGGATCGAGTCGTCACAAATCAATACTGGCAAAGCCATTCAAACTGCCTCGGTAAAAAAGATGAAGGATATTCGTAAGTTGCGGGCAAAATATAACCAGTCACCTACCACAATGCAACAAAATGCCGAGTTTTCCGGGCGGACTGGTCAAACTTTGGCAACAATGGATAAATTTTCATCACTGCCGGTTCTGCGCTATAGTCAATCGGCTGCGGTCAGGGCGAATTTAGTTACTAAATTTGCCACTTTTTGCGTATATCGTGTTGAATGTTGTTTTATTTATTGTTTTTTTTAGCTAATTTTATAGCAGCAGGTGAATTCCACCGAGGCCTCAAATTACAGGTAGTCCGATGCACCAGAAAAGCCTTTCGCGAAAACTACTGACAAAAGTGTTGTCTGTGTACTTTATTCTTACTTTTGTGGTGACCTTAGGCCAAATCGTCGCCGAATACTTCAATACCAAAAACCATATCAATGGTGAACTGACGACACTGCAGCAGACGATTTCAGGGTCGTTGACCCGCGCTATTTGGGAGTTAAACACGCAGCAAGCCTCCATCATTGCCGACGGCCTGTTAGCGATCCCATCGATTGAAGGCATTATTGTACGGGATGATAGCGGCGCCATTATTACCCAGCTGGGTCAATATGTGGATATCAGTGAGCGCTACAGCAACCAATTGGTGAAAGAAGGGGTGCGGTTGACCGAACAACAATCGGGCCTTTTTGGGTATACCTTTCCGCTCATTTTTGAATTCTCTGGCCGCGCCACCCAAGTCGGTGATGTGACGTTATTCTCCAGCCGCACTATTGTGCTCGACCGCATCAAAATTGGCATCTATTTCCTGATTGGCAACGCGGTGCTGAAAACGACGTTTTTAATCATCCTGTTTATGTTTGCTTTTAGAAAACAATTAACCTTGCCGCTGTCCGAATTAACTCAACAAATTGAAGATCTGGAACTGGATAACCTCGAAGGCGCCAAAGTTGAAATTCAACATGGCGATACCAACGAATTGTCAGTGATGGCCGATGCCTTCAACCGCTTGATTGCTCGGGTACAAGATTACAAAGGTCAGTTAGAAAACACCCAAAAACAATTGCTGCAATCTAATGAAAAACTCGACCAGCACAACTTAATTCTAGAGCAAGAAGTGGCGCGTAAAACCTCAGGTTTGTCACAAGCCATGATGGATTTACAACAGCAAAAGCAAGAATTGGAAGTGAAACAACAAGCGCTTCGTGAAGAGATCGAGCGCCGTCGGCACACCGAGGAAGCGCTGCGCAGCAAACAAATTGAATTAGAAAAGTTAGTCACTGATCTGCGCCAAGCACAAGATCGCTTAGTTCAGTCTGAAAAAATGGCAGCTTTAGGCGGTTTAGTAGCAGGCATCACCCACGAAGTGAATACGCCGGTCGGCATTGGGGTGACTGCGACCAGTTTCTTGTCGGAAAAACTGGCCAACTTAGAGCATGCCTATCAGGAGAAGAGCTTATCGCCCAAAGCGTTGGAGCATTTCATTGAGGAAGCCAAACAAGGCACTGAACTCCTCAACACCAATTTGATCCGGGCTTCGGAACTCATTGCCAGCTTCAAACAAATCGCCGTTGACCAAACCAGCGAAGCCGTCAGAACCATTCAGCTGCAAGAATATCTGAACGAAATCATCCGCTCATTGCAACCGCATTTCAAAAAGACCAAGCATCATATTGAAGTCAATTGCCCGGAAAACTTGGTGTTAAGTTGCCCTGCAGGCGCCATTTCGCAAATTTTCACCAATTTGTTGATGAACAGCCTCATTCATGGGTTTGAAGAGATGCAAGAAGGCAACATCAACATCACCGTGTTGGATGAAGGTGGCATTGTGGATATTACCTATAGCGATAACGGCAAAGGCTTAACCAATGAGCAACTTGAAAAGCTGTTCCATCCCTTCTTCACCACCAAACGGGATCAAGGCGGCAGCGGCTTAGGCACCCACATCACATACAACTTAGTGCGGCAAACTTTAGGCGGCAGCATTCAGGTGAAAAGTGAACCAGGCCATGGCCTGACCTACCACATTCGCTTTCCAAAAGCGCTGAAACGCTAAGCAATCGACGCAGACAACCGGAGCTTTTCGGTTGTCTGCGCTTCGGATCTGGTTATACTGCTGTTTTCTCTCAAGATGGATCCTTCTGTTATGTGGTTTAAAAACCTGCGTGTTTATCAAATTACCGAACCGCTTAATCTCAATATTGAGCGCTTAGAACAAGCGTTGGCTGAGCACAAATTCACACCATGCATGGGCCAAGAAGCCGTGAAAATGGGCTTCACTTACCCATTACATCAATCGATTAAAAGCTATGTCCATCAACAGCAAGAGTTGTTTTTATTCGCGCTGAAACGCCAAGAAAAAGTGTTACCGGCAGCAGTCGTCAATGAAGAATTGCAACCGAAGATTGATGCGTTAGAACAAGAAAAAGGCCGCCCACTTGGCCGAAAAGAAAAACAAGCATTAAAAGAAGAATTAATCCAAGCCTTGTTACCCCGTGCATTCAGCAAATCGTCTGTCACGACTGCCTTATATGATGCCAAGAATCAATGGTTTATCGTCAACACCAGCTCTGCCAGTAAAGCGGAAGATTTATTGGCGTTACTGCGCAAAGCCTTGGGTTCATTACCTGCGCTGCCATGGATTGATGCCAACCAACTGACCCAAGCCATGCAGCATTGGTTAACCAACGAAGGTTTGCCAGCGGGTTATCAGTTAGGCCATGAGGCTGAATTAAAAGCACCGGATGAAGAAGGTGCCAAAGTGAAATTCTCGAATCACTTATTAACTGCAGCAGAAGTACAAAGCCATTTAGAAGATAAACTGGTTACTAAATTAGAATTAACCCTGCCCGAGCAAGTGAGTTTTCAAGTTTGTGATGATGGCAGTTTGAAGAAGCTGAAGTTCCATGAGTTGATTGCTGATAAAAACGATGAGTTAGGTTGGGATGATTTAATTCTGCGCCTTGATGCCGACTTATTGGTGATGGCAAACGAACTCAACGCAGTGCTGCAGGCCATTAAGCAACAAGTCCAGTAATCGGACTTGGTCTTACGACTGCGTCTTGCGAAGGCTGAGTTTTGCTGCAACCAACTGCACAACACTCTCAGCACTCTCAGCAAAAAAAGAACAGGGCCAAAGCCCTGTTTTTTGTTGTCTATAAAAACCTTTCTTCTCTATAAAAACTCTTTAAAAAGTTATTTATAAAAACATAGTCTTGGCGTCCTGATACCACTGGGATATCGTCGGCTCATGCATAAAATCAATTTTCGGGATCAAACCAAGCTCCAAGTAACGTTCCAGCAATGCCGCTTGATGAACCCGATCTGGATAATGCTGGCGTGCCATTAACCCTAACCGAACAAAATCGGTATAGCCTGGACTGACATCTAAATCATGATCTGCCCAATGGCTCACCACGCTTTTGAACAAATCAGCAAAGCTCCAAGAATCCATAATAGCCACACCAATTTCTGAACCAAAATCACTGATCGCATGGTTCAAAAAGCTCGGTTCAGCAAAGACTCGGGGATGCTTTTCGGCTTCGGTTAAAATCGGCAATACGCCGATCCGATGCACGAGCGCCGCCAATGTCAGAGTGTCGAGGTTCAAATTACAATGCTTATGGGTTTGCAAATAAAAGCGTAAGCACGCCATGGCGATGCAAGTGGTTTCAATGGTGTCTTGCCAAAGCTCGGCCATTTTTTCGGCAACCAAAGCATTATGGCTCACAAACAACTGCTCTAACGCCATCGCCGTTGCGATATTCTTCACTTGAAATAAACCGATGCGCGTCACCGCCTGATTAAGGGTAGAGACCTTAATCGAGCGCCCCAGAAAAGCGCTATTGGCCACTTTAATCATGCGCGCGGTTAAGGCTGGATCTCGCGAAATCACTTCGGCCATCGCTTGCAGATTAATATCTGGATCGTCTGCGGCTTGCCGCACTCGGACGGCAATTTCCGGTAACGTGGGCAATACCAATAAATTGGTCCGCAGTTTTTCGACCAATAAAGTGACTAAGGCATTTTCCGCTGACATATCATTCCTTCGGGTTCGTTGCTGTCAATTCGTGACCAGACCATTGGGCTTGAAATACGGCTAATTCAGCTTCGTCATAAGCCACGGCAGGCACTTTACCCCAGACCGGCGCTGGCCATGCTGGATCTGTTTTAAAACGGGCAATATGATGAACATGCAGTTGTGGCACCATATTGCCAAGCGCTGCTAAATTCAGTTTATCGGGCTGATACTGCGCTTTGAGCAGACGACTGAGCTGTGCACTTTCCTGCCATAATTGCGCCTGATCTGACTCCGATAAGTCAATCACTTCTTGAATATCAGCGCGTCTTGGCACCAAAATAAACCAAGGATATTGACGGTCATTGATTAAACGCAGTTGGCAAAGCGGCCAATCTGCCAACAACACGGAATCTTTGGCCAATTGCGGATGCAGGGTAAAGTTATTCGACATCAGTATTCTCAGCACTTTCGCTTAATTGATAAGCGGACAATTGATTAAACATACGCCCTAAGATGAGCTGACAAGCCAAACTATCGCGACTTTTCGCGGCCAGTTCAAGTTCTGCAGCTAACTGGGTAATTTCAGGGAAACCCATGCTGCCTGCGCAGCCTTTGAGACTGTGCGCTTCGTATTGCAAACCCGCCAAATCATATTGCTGCTGCAACACCTTCAGCTCTTGTAACTGTTCTGGCAATCGGCGCGCAAAGTCTTGTTTCAACGCGATAATCGCCGGATCTTGCGCTAATAAAGCGGCAATATCATCTTCGCTCGGATGCGATTGTTGGCAATAGGTACTAATCATACTATAGAAATCTTTTTGCACGATTGGTTTGGCCAAAAGCGCTTGGCAGCCCGCTTCCAGATAACGTTGATGATCTTCCCGCATCACGTTGGCGGTCAGGGCGATGATAGGCACGTCAATCCCAGCATGGCGGATCAAGCGAGTGGCTTCTTCTCCTCCCATTTCTGGCATTTGCATGTCCATCAATACCAAATCAAATTCTTCGACCAATAACTTTTGCACCGCTTGATGGCCGTTCCCCACCATGGTGAAATCGGCATCAATTTTCTTCAATAAGACTTCCACCAAAACTTGGTTATCTTGGTTATCTTCGGCAACTAAGATCCGCAGTTTTGCCGGACAATTTTCCACATTGGTGACTTCAACCGCCTGCTTATTTGCAGTGTATTGCTCGACGAGTTCGACATGCAAATGCTCGCAGTTCATACTGATTTCGAAGCAACTGCCAATCCCTTTTACACTCTCCGCTTTGATATCGCCATGCATTTGTTGCATCAGTTTCTTCGAAATCACCAAGCCCAAACCGGTGCCGCCAAAGTTGCGAGTGACTGTCGCATCGGCCTGCACGAAGGGCTGAAATAACTTCGTCAATTCTTCAGGCGTCATGCCTATGCCGGTGTCTTTGATTTTGACAACCAGTTGTTCAGCACCGACCACGTAACTGACTTGGATCACGACTTTACCGCGCTGGGTAAATTTCAGCGCATTGCTGGTGAGGTTGAGTAACACTTGGCGCAAGCGCAGTTCATCAGCCACGATAAATTGCGGTAAAGGGTAATTGAGCTCGAGCTGACAGTTGAGTTGCTTCGCTTTCGCTTGGTCCAATGTTTGTTGGTAAATTTCATCGATCATCGCCAGAAAATCGAATTTTTTCAGCGATAGCTCAAGTTTCTCAGCCTCGATTTTTGACAGATCCAAAATATCATTGATCAAATTTAACAAGTGCAAACTGGAGCGCAGCACGCGTTGTAAATAATCGGTGACCCGTTCTTTATCTGTTTCGCTGATGGCTTGCTCACTGAACCCTTTAATAGCTGTGAGCGGCGTGCGGATCTCGTGACTCATATTTGCCAAAAACACACTTTTCAGACGGTTGGCTTGTTCGGCCGCTTCCCTTGCCGTAATTAACTGTTGGTTGGCTGTGGCTAAGTTACTGTTTGCTCGGGCTAAATCTTGCGTGCGCTTTTGCACTTTATCTTCAAGCTGTTGTTTGTAAGCCCGCTCTCGTTCGCGATACACCCGCAATTGCCGCACCATCACGTTAAACGCGGCAAACATATCGCCAAGTTCATCTTGCTTCTTCACTGTTAACAAGGTGCTTAAATCACCACGACCAACCGCTGTTTTCGCTTCAGTTAACAGTTTGATCGGCTCAAAAATATACTTCACCAACAGCCAGTAGCAAAGAAGCGGTAAGCCTAAGGCGAAAATAATACTGCCGCCGAACAACAACCAAGGCAGATAGACTTGGTCGGCATAAAGTTCTTCTTCAGATACGCCCCCCACCAGCATGAATTCGCCGGGTAAAGTGGCGCCAAGCACTAGCATCGGTTTGCCCAATAAGGTAATCGGCTTCAACATTTGTGCACCGACCGCTTGCTGCACATCAGCAAAATTTGAGGGCGCTAAAGTACTGCCAATGACCGACGATTTATCGGCATAAGCAATTCCCCCCGTAGGATTGATGAGTAAACTGACATTGGAAGGGAGCATCCGGTTTTGTACAACTTGGTCGACTAAACCGATATTAAGGGTGACAAGGATGTACCCCCACAAGCGATTGATATCGGATTCATTTTGCGCCGCTTGATAAATCTTCTGCGCCACAATCACTCGTAAGGCACTTTGCTCAGTGTCTCGGCCAATAAAAATGCCAGAATCATCCACCATGCCTTGCAGACTAGAAAAGTAGTCAGCGCGAAAACGCGCCCCTGCCATTTGTCCTGCCGGATTTCTCGGCTCGGACATGACAATTTCACCATTCAGTTTTAATAATTTAATTTGATAAATATCAGAAGATTGCTGTTTATAGGTGGCGAGCGATTGGCGAATTTTCAGTTCATTGGCTTCAGGCTCAGCAAGATAGGCGCTGGTCACTGGGTTTTTACTAAGCTGATTGAGGGCTTGCTGTTGCGTAGAAAAAAATTGTTCTAATTTTTTTTGTTGTTCGGATAAATGACGCGCAACCTTAACATAAGCCTGCTGTGCATAAGCGGCTGTGCTGTAGTTATAGGCGAGATACCCAAAAAATACCGTGGGTAATACCAACAACGGGAACATGTATAAAACGAGGGTTTCGCGGAGTTTCATTAATCCTTTAACCTGCACCCAAAAATTGTTTTATTTTGTTACAGCATACCCAGCTGTAACCCAACCGACAACCTCTTTCCAACGTCTCCGCGCTTGTGTTGTGTCCATTGAAGCACAAACGCGGAGTAACATAGCAATGTTAAGCAATGAACGCCATCAAACCGTGCGACTAACTTAAATAATAAGCCGCTAAACTGGCCACAGGCGCGGCTGACGGTTTCCCATGTTGCCAATCACCACCGTCGACACCACTGCCGGCAATATCAATATGCACATAGGGCAGCCCTTGTTGCTTGGCACTTTCTTGCGATAAACCGGCAGCGACTACCAAAAAGGCCATCGGGAATTGATGACCACGCGCAGTCACTGAAGAAGGCGCGTTATTGCAGCTGAGGACATCGTCCGCACAACTCCGTGGACGAATGAACTGGAAATCTTCGCGGCGACTGGTTGAAACCTCATGCGGATCCGCCCAAAGCTCACCGACTTCTGCAAGTTGTGCTGACAATTTTTGTTGTTTGGCGGCGCCATTTTCCACTAATGCTGTGTAAGGCCCGACAGCCCGAGCCGCATGACCCGTTAAGGTGGCAATCGAAAATAAAGTTGGATTGATTGCTGTCGTGGCATCTTCACGCAGATGTGACAACAAGTCTGCCAACACTAAACGGCCTTCTGCATCCGTATTCCCGATCCGGACCCGGACGCCAGCATGGCTAGGAATAATTTCGTCAGCGACAAAGGCATCAGACCCAATGCTATTGCGAACAGCACCGATTTCGGCAATGACTTTCAAACCTTTCGGTTGCAATTCAGCCACAGTTTTTAAGAAACCAGCCACCGCCGCTGCGCCGCCCTTATCGCGACTCATGCCTGCCATGGCGCCATTGATTTTTAAGTCAGCGCCGCCAGTGTCATACACCAAGCCTTTGCCTGCGAATAATAAAGTTCTTTCAATCGG
>CAZIPG010000095.1:10472-10970 GCA_964540955.1 uncultured Rheinheimera sp. | reverse complement strand
AAAAGCGCAGAAACTGCTCAAACATTCGAAGAAAGGGGTAACTTTTAGTTACCCCTTTTTTATTATTTGAAGCGGCTCAGAATTTGGAACCGAACGAATTTAATACAGAGTCGCAAGAGCCAGCAAATTCCCGGTATAACCAACCTCATCAGTGATGAAAGATGAGAAAGCTGGAATTGGAGCAAGAACAATCAATAAAAAAACCGACTTAGCGTCGGTTTTAACAGGCAAAAACGACTGGTTAACCGCGATTTTTGTTAGCGCGCAAAAATTCAATTAACGCAACTGATGGCATTGGTTTGGCGTACAAGAAGCCCTGCACCTCATCACAACCCATCCCTTTCACAGCGTCAGCTTGCTCTTGGGTTTCAATCCCTTCGGCAATAGTTGCAAGCCCCAAACGTTTTCCCAAGTTAATGATTGTTTCTGCAATCACAGAACCATTGGGCTTAGCGAAGTCGCGAATAAAAGCTCGGTCCACTTTGATACGGTCAAGAG
>CAZIPG010000095.1:3676-10462 GCA_964540955.1 uncultured Rheinheimera sp. | reverse complement strand
GAGGCAATTGTTGCAAATAGCTTAAACTTGAAAAGCCAATCCCGAAGTCATCGATGGCGACTTTAATGCCATGAGATTTCAAACGGTTTAAAGCACTGATCACCATTTTAGGATCATCCATCACCACAGATTCAGTGATCTCAAGCTCAAGCATTTCAGGATTGATACGATACCGCTCAACACAATCAATGACAGATTGCACAAATAACGGATTTCTAAATTGCGGCATCGACACATTCACCGCAATTCTCATACCGACGAAGCCTTGAGAATCTAATAATTTGATCTGCTGACAGGCTTGCTGGATAACCCATGCTCCGATTTCAACAATCAGGCCAGAATATTCTGCCAGAGGAATGAATACTGCAGGTGAAACAAAGCTGCCATTGGCCGTTGGCCAGCGTAATAATGCCTCCATGCCAATGACTTGATTGGAATCAAATGCAATCTGTGGTTGATACCACAATTGCAATTTATCCATACTGAAATCAAGGCGCAACTGACGCAAAAGATTCAAACGCTCAGCCATCTGATCTTCCATCTCAGCACTGTAGTACTCGAAATTTTGTGACAGATGCTTTTTGGCTCTGTTGAGTGCGATGTAGACGTGCTTTAAAATCCCTAACCCCTGGCGAACGCTGTCTTTTAATCGGCAGAAGCCCATGGTCGCATTAATTTGCAAAGAATGTTCAGAGGCTTGGAACGGCTGAGTAAACACTGCATTAATGGCCGCCGGGGTTAACACACATTCAGGTCCAATCAGGCCAAAAACATCAGCACCAATTCGAGCGATTTGCGCTTCCTCACCAAAAGCTTCCACCAATCGACGGGTGACAGCAATCAGCAATTCATTGCCAACCTCTTGGCCTAGGCCGTCATTCACATCCGAAAAATGCTCGATATCAATCAGCACCGCAACATTATCAGCCGGGTCAAGCCGTTGAGTTTCTTGCAATAGTTGCGTGAATTCATTTCGGTTGGGCGTTTTAGTCAATGGGTCAATAAAAGCCGCATGTTTGAGTTGTTGAAACAAAGTGACGTTTTCATAGCCCACTGAAATGTTACTTAAGAAGACCTCTATCAACTGGCGGTCAAAATCTTCGATTGGTCGGTTACTTTCGATGTAAACTGCAGCAGAAGTATCACCATTGCCTAAATACAGCACGGTGTCGAATGCCGTGAAAATATGGCGTTTTTGCTGTAGACACTGCAAAATTTGTTGAATAATCCGTGGATTATTCAGACGCTCTAATTTGCATTTAATGAATGGCGCATAATGCCCAGCAGCACCAAGCACATAGACGTTTTCGCTAGTTGAACCATCGTCTTCAATTCGCGCACAAAGAACCCCTTCCGCGTGCAAACCAATTAAAGAAGAAATTTGTGTGACAACACCTTCAGAAAATTCATGCAATGAATGCTGTTCGAGCAAATTGGCGCCAGCATTGATTATTTTTTGTAAGCCTAAGCGGTTTTGATTAATGGTGCGAATTTGTTGATAAGAACGAATTGACGAGATGATTGATGTGACCAACTTGCTACGCGTTAACTCGGTCTTGGTTTTGTAATCGTTGATATCGTATTCTTTAATGACGCTTTCTTCGGGGGCATAGCCTGGTTGTCCGGTACGCAAGACAATTCTGACTTCATCCATACCCAATTGTTCGCGGATCTGTTGTACAACCAATAAGCCGGCATCATCCGATTCCATCACCACATCCAGTAAAATCACTGCGATATGGCGATTCTTTTTCAAAAAGTCGATCGCAGCTTTTCCTGAATAGGCATGATGAAAAACTAACTTTCGGCCCATCACCAGTAAATCACTCAAGGCAAGCCGAGTAACAGTATGAATTTCTTCATCATCATCAACGATGAGTAAATGCCACTCACCCGTGACTTGCGGCAAGGGCTCAGCAGCTATTTCATCTTCTGCGAGAAACAGAAATTCTTCATCTGTTACTTTTGACACCATTTTACGACCTTATCCATAGAGTCCTGATTATTTACAACATGCAATTATTGGCTTTCTGTACCTATTGATCACCAATAACGGTCCATTTGAGTGCATCAATTTATTCATCTACATATATTAATACACTATACGCTTATGCACAAAATGCAATCATTTTTACTGGGCGTGCAGCACGATAACTGATTAAAAATTTGGTTCACATTTTGAACATTTTATAGCCAAGTTCGATAGCGCTTGCTAACTTCAGCTGAAGAACTTAGAGTTCATTGAAAACATTCAATAGAAATTTGTGATGACCAAAATCCAATCTTTAACCAGCCAGCAACGACTCCATCAATTAGTGAAAAAACAGCTAGGTGGTTCATTACAAACAGCAAAAAATCATGAATTTATTGTCGACCAAGTCCATCTCAGTGGTCAGCAACCCCAACAAACCACGACTACGCAAGAAGCCAGCGTTGACCAGAATGGCGAAAGTTTGCTTCAGCGTGCGCAACGTCGTTTAGACGTTAAATTGGAAAGACAACAATACAATCTCGAACGTGTTTTGTTGCTTGCGCAAGAATTTTGCTCTGATCAAATCGCAGTGACTGAAATTGATCCCGATTGGTTCTATCAATTCAGCGAAATGGTACAAGATATTTCTACCTCAAGTATGCAAAAGCTATGGGCGAAAATTTTAGCCGGTGAGATTATGGCACCTGGCAGTTTTTCCTTAAAAACATTACTGCTGTTAAAACAAATGAATTTTAAGGATGCACAGTCTTTGCAAGCTGCCGCCGCCCTTGCTTGCCGCAATAAAACAGGCGAACCCGGACACATCTATTTTGGTTACGTGCAAAGAGGCTCCTTTTGGCGATGGTTGCAAGGTAAAAATCGCGGCATGCTCAATTTGAGTCAATTCGGGCTTACCTATCCACAAATCCTCAATTTGATTGATTTAGGTTTGCTCCATCAATCAGAAATCGAAAGCGGCGAGCTGATTAAAGGTAAAAACTTCCAGTGGCAATACCATCAGCAAACGTTTGAAGGATTGGTGCGACACAGTGGCATCGTGTTGCAATATTATAAATTTACCGCGACGGGGGCTGAACTGTTGCCATTGCTCGGTTCAAACCCAAATCCAAATTACAGCCAAGCGTTACAGATGTTATTCCATGAAGTAATCAATGTGCCGACAACGGCTTGAGCCTAGTTAAAATATGAGCAATTTTCTTCGCATCGAGCGGCTTAATCAGCACATCATCCATACCTGCAAGTTTGAAGCTGACTATTTCCTCTTGCATTGCATGGGCCGTAAATGCCAAAACCACCGTTTTTCGGTGATGTTTGAATTGCCTAATTTGTTGAGTGACTTCAGTACCGTGAATGTCAGGTAATTGAATGTCCATTAAGATGAGCTGATAGCGACTATGCCTTGCCATTTCTATGGCCTCTGCTCCAGTCGTCGCGATATCAATACCAACCCCTTGTCCTGATAATATGGTTTGCACAAAACTCAAATTTGTTGGGTTGTCATCCACGACCAGTATTTGCTGGCTGCGCAGTTCTAGCTCCTGCGAGGCGAAGCGCACCAATTGCTCAAGCATGATTGGCTTATTCAAGATAGGCACATTGAACTGTGAGTTTATCAATCCAGCAACTTGCGGAGTGGCAAAACATAACAATTGAGCTTTGTCATTCAGGTCATTGAAAAGCTTCACGATTTCAGGGGAAATTTCGAAATCATTGGGTAAATTCAAAACAACCAGATCAGCAATCCGAGTTTTCAATTCATGCTGTAAGTCAGCAAAAGACTCTTTGTGAATGACCTGCTCACTTAGGGCCAATAAAGATTGACGATAAATTTGCCCATCTCGGGGCTCGTTGGCGAATAAGGCGATACATTGTTTCGCTTTCGCATGATTCTTTTTTTGCAAACCAATTGGCATCGTTAGCTGAATATGGGTACCAATGCCGGCCAATGATTCGACCCGATACACCAGACCTAACTGTTCCACTAATTTCATGAAAAGTAGAGGCTCTAACTCAGAGCAGCTTCCGTTTGAGTTGACGATTTCAGTGTTACGCCAAACTTCAGGCAAATTATCGCCTTCATAACGGATTTGAATTTGCAAATTGCGCTGCGGCGATTCATTGATCCGATAACTGAGTTCGAGCTCCCCCGCCCGCAAAGTGATTGCTGACTGGCGCAACAACATGGTTAACACAAGCGTGAATATATGTACATCGAACTGTAATTCATATTGATAAGCTTGCGGTGATTCGTCATATACAATTGACACACCTGCAGGCATGAGTTTTTGCCACTGACTATGGCCTTGTAATAACCATTGCGGCGCATAAGTAGTAACAGCATTCATTGAATAACGAGCTGCACTGAGCTCACCAAAACATTTAAGGACAGCAACTTTATGTTGAAGCTCAGCATCAGACATTTGCTGAGCTTTCGAGGCAAGCTGTTGCCAGCAATTAAACATGTGCTGTTGCCGCTCAGACTGAGTTGATAGAGTGGAGCGATCCTGTAGCAACTGTTCTAGTCTTTGCTGAAGATGCTGATGGTTTTGTTGATGTTGCAGTCGCTCAGATTCATTTTTCTGTAGCAACATTTTATTGTTATCCTGCAACTCCTTAAAGTGATCTCGGAATGGCTGCAGGGTTTTGGGCAATTGAATCGTTTGATCTAAAAGATGATCAGCGGCAGCTTGCCAAGACTTTAGCTGCTGCAACAGCACAAAAAGAATCACTAACAGCAAAGTTGTACATAGCAGCAATGGGATGAATGGTAACAAGCTTGCTTCAGTCAGCCATTGTCCCTGCAACACCAGAAATTGTGCTGAAGCGTCTTGAGTCGGGACAACTATCCGCCAGTGCTCGGCATCCAAATTCATATCAGTGGTTAGTTCAGCAGCGATTTGGCTGTGATTGCCAACGCTTCGATAAACCTTCTGCGCATTATCAACCAATGCAATAGATTCGATGGGAAGAGGTGCATGCTCAAGCAGGAATTGTAACTGCTGCGTTTGTTCGTTTTGTGAACCTTGGGAATTGACGAAAGTCAAAACCAGTTGAGTATACTGCTCAAGTTGACGTTGCTGTTTTTCTGCAAGTTTTTGATTTTGAATATAGATAGCACTAAATGCTGCAAGAATACAAGCAATGACACAAACCGCGACAATAATCCAAACTGATTTGTTCTTCATCTACCAATGCCTAAAAAATTAATGCACTAATATAATTAGTGCATCGAATCATGACAAGTAATATGGGTTCAATAAAGATTTATTTAATACACAAAAACAACTTTAATTAACAATTAATTAAAAATCAACCTCAACTGCCAGAAAGGCACCATCGGCAGAAAAATCAGCATCTTGTCCATCTTGATCAAGAACGGTCAAATCAAATTTTTGCACCCCCAATTTCAATGCAAGACTCACAGCGGTAGCGTCAAACAGATCGTAGGACAACCCCAAGCGTGCATCATAAAATTTATTGTCACTGTAATTCACATAACTGCCAGTGTAAAACAGACTCAAGGATGTCGCAGGAATGCCCACATTGGCATTCCAATACAACATCGGCAATGGGACAGACAGCTTAGAATTCGCCGAGCGATTGTCCGAAGTTACCACTGCATCCGCTTTGCTAAATCTGGCCGTAACCCCAAGGTCAAGGCTGATTAAATCATTGTCCAGCAATTCATAATAAAGGTTTGCGTCATTGTAACTCAGTTTGAGTTGGCTATTGACCGTGGTGCCTTGACTGAAATTTTCTCCGCCTAATTGCAGCGCTCCTGCTAGCACGCCATTTCCATTGAAATCAATAGATTGCCGACGGAGAGAGATATTTGGTAACAGAGGCATCGGGTGTTCAAAAGCAACATAAAAGGCATTGGCATTCTCATCCGATAAAGTTAAGGGTTGAGAAAACCCTGTATCCCCAAAACTTAAGGTTGGATCGGCTTGCCATAATTCGACACCTGCAGTAACTCCCACCACATCGGCATAACTGAATTGACTAAACGTAAATGCCAAGGCGGCAACCATTACTTTGACTTTCATTAAACTACCCTTTTGCTAATAAATCCGATAAATCAATTAATGCGGCATTTGCCCGTGAAATATAATTTGCCATCACTAAACTATGGTTGGCCATTAAACCAAAACCGCTACCATTTAAAACCATTGGAGACCAGACCGTTTGTTGAGTCGCTTCCAGTTCACGAATAATTTGCTGCAAACTGACTTTTGCATTCTTCCGCTCGAGGACATCCGCAAAGTCAATTTCGATTGCTTTTAAGAAATGTAATAAAGCCCATGTTGCGCCTCTTGCCTCATAAAACTCATCATCGAGCTGTAGCCAGTTAGTTTTGAGTACGTAATTATCAGGGGATAATGTCGATTGTCGAGCCGAAATATCTCCCGCCAAATCAGTGTTAAGCACATCTTGCCCCACACTTGCACTGAGCCTTTGGCTATAGCTTCCTAAGCGCTTCTCAACTGCAAGCAACCATTCTCGTAAATTATCTGCACGGGCATAAAACTGATGGGTATTATTCTGCTGATCAGACAGGGCTTCTTGATACTTTTTGAGTAATGAAATTGCCTCTGCATACTCCGTTTCTGGCGATGGCACCGCCCAGCTGCGATAATCAATATTGAATTTTGGTTGTACTTGCTTCAATAGAGGATTTTCGACTGATAACATCAGCAGTTACAATCGCTACCTTTTTTAAAGATGGTTGTTCAAGCATCATGAATGCCTGCATCAATCCTATCATGAAACCGGCGCAACCTTGGTTAATATCC
>CAZIPG010000095.1:0-3666 GCA_964540955.1 uncultured Rheinheimera sp. | reverse complement strand
GGTTGTACTTGCTTCAATAGCGGATTTTCGACTGATTGCGATTGTGAACGACTAAAATCGCGACGCATGGCTAAGGATAAATCACGCACCATTTCGATGACGCCAAGCTCCCAAGCAGGCATGTTATCCATCATGACAAATGGCGGCATGATATCATTTGCCATGAGTCCGCCCGGCTTGTTGATCAATGTTTCAGAAACAAAAATTAATGTGCCTGTCGTTGCAAACCCTACCACCCGTCCTTCGTTCTGACTCGCAAGGATTTGCTCGCGAACATTAATAATTTCTGGCTCACTGTCAAACCAAACAGCACTCGCCCAGCCAAGAACAATCACCGAAATGGCAGCACTTATACCAAGTTTTAATGCGTTCACTATCACTCACTCCTTGTTTATCAATAGTCTACAACCATCGTCACTGCAGAATTGTTTATTACTGTTTGGGAACTGGGACTACCTGAGTTCGATAACTTTGGATTGTGTTATCTGACCAATGGAGATTAATTTGAACTTCTTCCCCGACGGCTAAAGTATGGGTTGGTCGAAACATCATCAGATGAAGGCCTCCAGGCTGTAATTTAACCACTTCACCTGACGGAACCTGTAGCTCTTTTAAGCGCACCATTTTCATCATCCCATCCACCATTTGGTGGTTATGCAGTTCGATATTCGCAAACTGTGGACTCGTGGCTTTTAATAACTGCACACTTTGCGCGCTTGAATTCTCAATAGTGAGATAACCAACACTGACAGTCCTCCCCGGTAAAGGTTGACGGACTGCAGTATCAGTGATTTTGAGCTCCACGCTTAACGCATGCCCACTCAATGTCGCTGTGACGAACATGGCAACAGCACATCCCAACTTCATTTTGAACATAACCGACTCCTACAGGCATTTACCGAGTATGGTACACGGAATACCTGATTTTGTCAGACGCCATAACGAGCGGGTAAAATCAATCCTGCTGCGATGTAAGCGAACAGTGTAAGGCCTGGAAATGTAATTAACATCAAAAGTGCAACGATGCGCACCACTGTGACTGAGCTATTGTAATAATCGGCCAAACCTGAACAGACACCAAAAATCTTCCGATTGGCTTTATTACAGTACCAGCTGCGAGTTGAATAGTTTCTCATGATAGCCTCCTACGGCTTTTGTTTTGATTTCACTTTTAACCAATCAAAAGCCATGCCAATCGAGATACAATCTATCCAATTGATTTTATTGGAATTTTCACAAGAAAAAAATCAGTAAGCAAATCTTTAGAAATATCCAACCATTTTTTGGCGAAAAAAACCAAAAAATAGTCTGTCATTTAAAGTTGAAGTTATTTATACACTTAGACACTCAAAAAATCGCTCGATTGTGGAATTGGTAAATGACGAATGCGAAGAATAAAATTGATTCGATATGGTGAGAACTAATCTGAGAACTTTAAGTTGGAAAGCACAGGATGAACGACGCTCTATAATAAAAAGAAAACCCAGGACTACATGACCTGGGTTTTCACTGGAATTTCTGCTTGCGTCTGCAGCCAATGCCAGATTGAGGCAATGATTGCAACACTCAGTACTGGCATTAAAAATAACATCAATAGTTGGGATTGCTCATACAACATCAATCTCTCCTATTTCGCGATAGTGTTGCTTTTGCCAGATTGCACTTCATTTTCAGCATTCTGAGTATCAGCGGTGATGGCTTCAGAGGCTGTAGCAACAAACTCAACAGCAGCCGACTTTAAAGAGTTTTGCAGATCAGCTTGCATCGATTGAGTAATTTCAACGACTTGTGCAGAGATAGCACTGGCTAATTTTGCACTTAAATCTGTATTAGTTTCTGAAGCCATTGTTGGAGTAGCTACAGCGAATAAAGCGATTGCGATTAATGTAGTTTTTACAGTTTTCATAGTTCACCTCAAGTTGATTAGGAATTTATCAGTACGACAAACTCTTATTTCAATTGCTGTGCCAACTAGAAAATAAATTATAAATCATTGATTTAAAAGAATTTAAACTTAAAACCCCAAAAACAGCTATCACCTTTCAAATATACCAAAACTAAAAAGTGGTTTTTTAGACCACTTTTTAGTTTTTTTCATTCTGGGACTTTTGCCAATGCAGCTAACAGCACCTCTGGCCCGCTTGTTGGCAAATGGCCAACCTCACTCAGATGCCTACGCCACTGTCTCGCGCCTGTAACACCTTGGAAAATTCCTAGCATGTGCCGAGCGATATGCCAAAATCTTGCACCTTGCTGCATCTCTTGTTCAATGTATGGCAGCATCTGCCGAACTATTTGATGAGCTGTCGGCAGAGGCTTATCAGCGCCATAAATCGCTGCATCCACTTGAGCCAATAATAATGGATTGGTATAGGCTTCACGTCCAACCATCACCCCATCTAAATGTTCAAGGTGAGCTAAACAGTCAGCAATGGTTTTAACACCGCCATTGATACTGATGTTTAAGGCAGGAAAATCGCGTTTTAATTGGTATACCCGTGGATAGTCTAATGGCGGAATTTCCCGATTTTCTTTCGGGCTTAACCCTGATAACCAGGCTTTCCGGGCATGAACGATCAAATCCTGACAACCCGCTTCAGCAATAGTGCCGACGAAGTCGACTAAAAACTGATAACTATCTTGATCATCAATGCCAATTCGAGTTTTTACTGTCACAGGGATATCAACCACTGCTTTCATCGCCGAAATACACTCAGCGACCAGGCGAGGTTGTGCCATTAAGCAAGCGCCAAACATGCCATTTTGGACACGATCGGAAGGGCAACCAACATTGATATTGATGGCATCATAACCACGTTGCTGGCACATCAATGCACTTTTTGCCATGGCCTCTGGATCTGAACCACCCAATTGCACCACGACAGGATGCTCTTCTTCATTAAAAGCCAAATAATCGCCCTGGCCATAAATCAAAGCGCCAGTGGTTATCATTTCGGTATAAAGAACCGCATGCTGGGTTAATTGCCGATGAAAAAAACGGCAATGACGATCAGTCCAGTCCAGCATCGGTGCGATTGAAAATTTATGATCCAAAGCATCCTCCAAAATAAGCAGAGCATTTTACCTCGAAGCCAATAAATTTTCTGTGATTTCGTCTTCGCAGCCATTAACTTTTCTATGTTACACTCGTCGAGAAAGAATTTAGAGAAGGTTCTTGCCTTATGTCTACCGAAACTTTAGTGCAGCGCGCTCGCCAAATCTGTGAAATTAATGGTGCTCGATTTACTTCTATCCGAGAAAAAGTTTTTCGTTTATTGGCGAGTACCAATGCGGGTGTTGGCGCATACGAACTACTTGAACAGCTGAAAGTGACTGAACCTGCTGCCAAGCCGGCTACCATCTATCGGGCCTTGGAGTTTTTGACCGAACAAGGGTTCATTCACAAAATTGAATCCAATAATGCATTTTTATTATGTCATCATTTTGAACATCAACATCCAGCACAACTGCTCATTTGTCAGCGTTGTGGCAATGTTGAAGAATTGCACAGTGCTGTTTTACATCGCGAATTTACCGCATTGGCTGTTGAGAAAGGGTTTGTCATTAAACAACAAACCATCGAAGCTCGCGGAATTTGTAAAAAATGTTTGGAATGTGGCCCCGACTGTCAAAATCATGGTTGATTTGCAGCAATTTTTAGATTAA
>CAZIPG010000094.1:0-10998 GCA_964540955.1 uncultured Rheinheimera sp. | reverse complement strand
GTCAATCGCTTGTTGTTCAGTCCAGCCTTTGCTGTGCAAACCAGTATCCACCACTAAACGCACTGCACGCCACATTTCAGTGATTAAACGACCAAAATCTGAATAGTCATTTTGATAAGCGCCCATCTCTTTTGCCAGCAATTCTGAATAAAGCGCCCAGCCTTCAGCATAGGCTGTGAATCCAGCTTGCGTGCGGAAGGTTGGGACTGATTTCAGCTCTTGCGCAATCGAAATTTGCATGTGATGACCCGGGTTGCCTTCATGGTAAGCAATGGCTTCCATTTCATTTTTTGGCATCGCTTTCATGTCGGACAAATGCGCGTAATAAATGCCTGGGCGCGAGCCATCTGGCGTACCTGGGTAATAATGTTGTGCGGCACCCGGTTGTTCGCGGAATGCTTCAACCCGTTTCACCACTAACGGTGCTTTTGGCAAAATACCAAAGTATTCTGGCAACTTTGAATTGATAAAGGCTAAGTAAGTCTCAGTGTCTTTGATGTAACCTTGCCGACCTTCATCGGTATCTGGGTAAAAGAACTGCTTGTCAGTTTTGATAAAGGTGAAAAACTCTTTCAGCGTGCCCTTAAAACCGACTCGGTCTTTAATCGCATTCATTTCTTGGGTTAAGCGCTCAACTTCCGCCAATCCTAACTGGTGAATTTCTTCGGCAGTCATTGCTGTCGTGGTGGATTGCTGCAAGCGTAAATTGTAATAAGCCACACCGTTAGGTTGTTTAGCCACGCCAGTAGCAATTTTATCGGCCTTGTCTAACTCACTATTTAAGAATGTTAACAGTGTTTGATACGCCGGTTGGAACTGACTAGTTAAAGCGTTTTTCGCATCCAATTCCAATTGTTTGGCTTGCTCAGGTGGTAATTTATCGGCTTTTACTAAGGCTGCAATTTTGCCCTTCGCATCAGACCACAATGGCGCGTCTTTGCCATTCTCTTTAAATGGTGCGCCATCGAGTAAATTATTAACCTGTTCAATGACACCTTCATAAGCAAAACGCGGCGGACGAATACCTGCTGCGGCAGCTTTTTCAGCGCGAGCTTGCAAGTCATTGATCGCTTTTGCAATCCCTGAAACCCGTTTGATATAAGCTTCCATGTCTTTGACTTCTTCCACTTTGTGGAAATTCATCAACACTTGCGGCAATAACGCATGAACGCCCTGCATTTGGTTAAATACATAGCCGTTAATCCGATACGCAGCTGCGGCTTTGGCTTGTTCGTATTGGTAGACCCATAAGTCGTAGGAAGTTTTCGCTTCGGCATCTAACTTATCGTAATCGAAATTTGCTTTGAGTTCGGTCACAGTCGCTGCCAACCAAGCCAGTTGTTGTTCTTCAGCCGCCTCTGTCAGGTCATCAATTTGGTCTTGTTTATCTTTACGTCCCAAAAACGTCATTTGCAGTGGGCTCATCTGCAACTGCTCTTCGTATTTGGTTTCGAACCATTGGTTTAAGCGAGCCACTTCAGCAGGATCCACCGCTTTGACCGGAGCAACTTCAGCCGCTGTTGGCGTTGGCGCTGCGGTTTGAGCCGCTTGTTCAGTGGGCGCAGGATTACAACCTGCCAGCAATGCAGTCACTGCTAAAGCAATCAGAGTCTTTTTCACGGAGTGTTCCTTTTTTGTTGTGTTTGATTTATCAGGCAATCTAACTGGTTTTGGCTTTTTTTTCTAAAGCAGAATTGTAATAAAAACTTACAAAGACCCATGCCTTTGGTCAACACAGGCAAACTTTGATGACAATTCATCGAAAAGTCGGCATTCAGTCAAAAGCAAATTGAGGGGCTAGGCCCGCTTTTGCTCCGCTGCTCTCTTTTAACGCCCAAAGCTTTGTTAACGCTCAAGCTTTGTTAACGTCTTACTCTTTGGCTGCTTGCTCCTGCAATTGCCACTGAAACACCTCGGTCAGCGGCACCGAAAACACCGCGGCGATCCGAAACGCCGTTTCCAAAGAAGGCGCATATTTCCCAGCCTCGATAGCCGCGATAGTTTGGCGAGTCAAGCCAACTTTCTGGCCTAACTCCGCCTGCGACATTTCACCATGCATAAAGCGCAGATAACGTATTTTATTGGAGAGATTGCCGTTCATGCCGCGACCTTACGGTAGCCAAGGATCACCAAACTATATTGCACCAACTCAGCAATAATAATCATCATCAAAGCGCTATTGACGATTTTCCAGCCTTGTTCCGTAAACGGCATCACCACGCCAACGAGGATCATGCCTGTCATCAGCACATAATAAGCTGTGCTCATCGCCCGCTGCTTAATTTGCAGATCCAACTCGTCCAGCGGGGCTTTAGCTTCCAAACTGAAACGTCGACGCAGCCATAAGTGACCAAGCCCCAATAACACGGCCTGAGTGATTGCCGTGACGCCATAACAAAATAATTGGAATAAATCGGGTAAGGCAACGTTAGGAAAAAAACCAACGGCCACCAAAGTAAAGTATGGACCAAAGGTGATGAGGATAGTCACTAAGGATAACCAAGCCACTTTTTCCCGATAAGACATCATTGAGTCTCCGTTTGTTCTGTTGAATATGGACTTTACATTGCGAGCGTCCCCCCAATCTGGGATGACTGCCCCATCAAAAGTAATGTAAAACAACCCAAATGTCAAACAAACCTAACATCAAGTAAAAAATAAAATGCATGGCGACTACTTTTTAATGCTTAAGCAACCATCAATTTTTATCGAATTTCGGCTGTTGCAGGGTCTTGGCAGTAATTCACTGCAGTCCATGGAATAGTCACAGGTAACAAGACGGTATCGAGTACAAAAGAAAATGGCGCATCAATACAAACGCCATGCGCGCACTGGAGCGCGATATGGGCACGAGTCCCGGCATACACTTTATTGGGTTCTGCATTTTGCAGTGAGTCGACACTGACACATTGACTTAGCGTGGGCAGTATTAGCAAGCTGAGTATTAATTTGAAGCGTAAACATGAGGTTGATTGCATGATCTATCCTTGAAAAAGTCGGCTATCCCTGAAGATTCGGTTATCTCCATGCAACTTAGCACGATGCCAATTAGCCCTCAAGTTCACGCCATCGCATGCAATTTCTGCCCTGATGTTTGGCGTTATACATTAATTCATCCGCGGCCTGATACAACTGTTGAAACTCGGCAGTTTTTGCAATTGCAACGCCAATACTTGCACTGATGCTCAAAGGTAAACTGCTCTGCTGACGGATCGCTTGCAGTAATTTATCGGCGAGCTGCACTGCTGCATTCGGCTCGTTGACTAAAACCACAATAGCAAACTCTTCCCCACCAATGCGGGCGACGATATCCGTTTGGCGGGTATTGGTGGCAAGTAGCTTGGCAAACTGACTGAGGACCAGATCGCCCATATCATGGCCAAACTGGTCATTGATCCGTTTAAAATAATCGATATCCAGCATCAGAAACGCTGCGTAACTAGTGCTCCGCTGCGCTTGTTTCAAGGCTACTTGAGCACGTTCGATAAATGCCCGACGATTTAATAATCCCGTCAATTCATCGGTTTGCGAAAGGAGTTCTAGCCGCTCTGCGCGCTCTTCCAAATCATTTCTTAGGTTCACCAATTCTTGATACAAACTATCGCGCTGTGTTGCCACAGTAAAAGCCCAATACACCAAAGCAGGTTCGCCTGAGATCACTTTGGCATTGGCCAATACCGGTAAGCGGTGCTGGTTTTGACAGGCAAAGGTCAATTGAATTTCTTGGCAATGTCCCTGATGCAACAGCATCGGCATGACATAACTTTCTAATAAAATTTGCGATGCTGGGCTTAAATACTGACTTAAACGGCTTGGCGGCAGCGCATGCGCGGCTTGCGGATGATAGAGTTCAATAAAATACTGATTCGCCTGTAAAACCTCTAAGGTATCGAGGCTTGAAATGACCAATCCCACCGGGAAATTGGCCAGCTCATGGCTGGCCGAACTTGGCAGTAAAGACAGTTGCGCCTTAGAGACTTGTGAACTTGGCTTTTGCAAGGTTGCCACTTTAAGCTTCAACCGCGTTGGTTTGATGGCGACCAAAAAATTCGGCAATCACCCCTGCCACAGTTTTAGCATCACTCATATGCAGGCAATGACCGCGGGCGGGCAAGACTACCAATTCGCTATTGGCTAGGTGCCGATGCATATATTCACCAATTTCGACGGCCGCCAACGCATCTTGTTCGCTTTGTAAAATAAGCACAGGGTGTTGATTTTTAGGCAGTAAATCACGACAGTCTGAAAAAAAGGTCACCTTGGCAAAATTTTTAGCGGTGACCGGGTTGGTCGTACAAAAACTATCGTTCAGTTCGTTGGTCAGCGCATCATCTGCACTCGTTCCTGTAACTAGCGGCGCCAAAAAATTTGCCCAACCAATGTAGTTTTTATCCATTAAATCAATCAGTTCTTGTAAATCTGCCGAATTAAACCCGCCGTAGTAGTCTGGGGGACAATTGAGAAAACATGGCGATGGACACACCATCACCAAGCTTTGGATGCGCTCAGGAATGGATTGAGCCGCAATCAGCGCAATATTGCCACTGACCGAATGCCCAACCAAATGCACGTGGTTTAAATCGAGGGCCTGACAAATTTCAACAATATCATTGGCATAACCAGCCAAGCTGCTGTATCTAGTTTTGGAATAAGCACTTAAATCGGAATTACCAGAGCCGACATAATCAAATAACACGATCCGATAGTCCGCTAAAAAATAAGGCAACAAAAAACGCCACATTTGCTGATTACAGCCAAAGCCATGGGCGAACATCAGCACCTTCTCGCCTTCTCCAACAATTTGGATATGATTGCGCTTGATGATATCTGCAGCGTCCAGCATAAAATATCTCACTTTCAAAACTTGATGGTTACCAAAGTCTTATTGTATTCATGTACGTCGGCACAGCACTTTTCGATCGCGTCTTCGCATTTCAACTGCAAACAAAAACCAGCAACATTTTTAAGATATCTTGGCAAAGACTCACCGAAATGGGTGGTTAAGCCATGGCGAAAAAACACAACTGATGGAACAAAATATAGCCAAGATTGCCAAAATGGGAAATCTTGGCCTATTTCACTGGTGACCCCAAGGGGCTGGCGGTGGTGTGACAGGTTTGGTCAAATCAAATTCAACGATAAATTCTCGCCCTGCTCGCTTTAAAGCATAGCGGTAGCTTTTCGCCGGTAGAAGTTCTATCGACCACGAATTGCCCATCGCTGCCAGCATATGATTGGCTGTTAAAACTGAGCGGGTGCTCCTGCAGACAGCAACAAAATCTCCACTCGCAACGATCATCGTCCCAAAGCCGCTATCGATGAGAATGTGTGGTCAGGAATGCAATAAATTCATCACTTGGCAATGGTTTGCTAAAATAATACCCCTGAAATAAGTGGCACCCCATGGCTGACAAGCTATCAACTTGTTCCTTGGTTTCAGTCCCTTCAGCAACAACACTTAAGCCCATTTGATCGGCAATCGTGATTATAGCCTTAACCAGTTCTGCACTGCGCATACTCGCCAAATTATCAATAAATGATTTATCGATTTTTAAAACGTCAATTGGTAGGTCTTGCAGATATGATAGAGACGAATAGCCCGTCCCAAAATCATCTAAAGCAATATCAACACCACTTTGTTTGATACGATTTAACTCTGCAACCACTCTTCTTGAATCATGTAAGAGTGCCGTTTCAGTCAATTCAATCTCTAGCATACTGCCTGGAACACCACAGTTTGCAATAAGATCCAAAAACTTATTCACAAAACCATCTTGCTCAAATTCTGTCGCACTAATATTGATCGAGATCCTGGGTATCTCGATCCCTTGCGCCTGCCACTTGACCATGTCCGCACAAACGTAATGCAGTACATACTGACCAATCGCATGGATCAACCCTGACTCTTCCGCAAGTGGAATGAATTGAGCAGGCGAAATAATGGCTTTGGTACTTGTTCGCCAACGGATCAATGCTTCTGCACCACAAATCTTCCCGTCTAAATGCACTTTGGGCTGATAAACCACAAAAAGTTCGTCCGTTTTACGCAAAGCCTCTTTTAAATTGGTTTCCAATTGCTTTTTATTTTCTAATTCTGCCAACACACTTGGGTCAAACATCGCAAATTGATTCCGACCTTTCGCTTTTGCTTGTTGCATCGCGTGCTCTGCACAACTCATCACATTGAATGGATTTGGCGTTTGTTGAGGAAACATGACAGCACCGAGACTACACTGTAGAGTGATTTGTCGATTACCAATCAAACAGGTTTGCATAATAATTGCTCTTAAAGCGGCCCAGTGGACTTCCAAAACAGAATGGGCTTCACCGTTAATTCGTTTTAACAGCACTGCAAATTCATCGCCACTTTTGCGAGCTATAAATACATCTTTAGAGGCATAATTGGCCAGTCGATTACCTAGTTGATTAATTACTTGATCGCCCACGTCAAAGCCAAATTTTCTATTAATGTCACCAAAATAATCCAAATCTATCAACATTAGCATGGCCTGTTGCCCAGATTTTTGGCACTCAAAAAAACTCCTGTTAACCTCATCAACCAAAGATGCTTGGTTTGGAAGTGTGGAAACATAATCAAAATAAGCCATTTTCTGTAATCGTTGTTCTAATTGGCTCCGGCGTAATTCAGCTGAAACTCGAACCGACACAACTTTCATTAATTGCACTAAATTTTGCTGATTGCTAAGCGGTTGGCGAAAAAGCATGGCAATAACGCCAAAAGGCTTATTATCCTGATCGAGTAACGCCATTCCAATATAAGATTCAACGTGTTGTTCTGTCAGAAATAGATCCGTAGGAAATTGCTGAGCAACCCCTTTCGCAAAGTAACAGGCTTCCTTTGAGTACACTTTTTCACAGGGAGAACCTGCTAATTCATAGGTAAAATTGGGGACTAACTGCCCATTTTTTAACACCGCAATTGTGTCTACCAAATGCTCATCAGGGGTTCTGACTAGGCCTATTAAAATAAAATCGGCATGGGAAAATTCATACAAAGTTCGCAAGGTATTGACATAAAATTGATCAGAACTATCGAATGAAACATCTTCTGCAAGGCGAGAAAAGGCAGTTTCTAGAGCAATTCGTCGCTGCGTTTGCTCACTTAATTGCTGAGTTTTTTGTTTCAAGGAAAAACTGATCAATAGGACACTAACGATGGAAATAAACGTCAGTGGCATGCCTCCGAGATACACTAAAGATGAATCAAGTTTATCTATTTTAAAACCGACAAAAGCACTGATCACTTGCAGCAATAAACAAACAATCATGGCATAGGACATCAAATTTTTTCGGGCCATGTAAAAGCGCACGGCGAAGAATAATAACAAAAACACGTTCAAAACTGTCAGCGAATGGAAAAGCACGACAGCATCACTCGAAGTTCCAACGATTACATTCGCCTGATCGCTAAAAATAGTTTGGTAAGTTGCCAGTCCATTGACTTGACCATACCGAAGCGGCTCTGTGGAAAGAGCATTCATAATTAGAAAAATGCTGCAAATTACAGTGATAAACTTCACTAATAATTTTGTGTATTGAAAGCGGGTCCAGGAACTAAAGGTATAGGTAAATAATGGCAGCACAACAAGAATAATCGCCGTATGGATCCGGCTATAAAACACCGCAGATTCAAGGGATTGAGCAGTCAGCAGTTTGATACAGATAAAATGGAAGCAGAGAATTAGCAAATTCAACACTGATAAGGCGTAAAAATAACCTTTCTTTCGCTGTAATCCTGATAGCATCAACAATAATGCACAGAATAAATTCAGGGTCATCAGTACCGAGTAAAATGAGATCATTCGCAGCTCAATATTTTATGTTTCATATACCTATAGCAGCTACGGCAAAATCCTGCTTCATTCCCGCGAAAATTATTACCCTAGCCATTGCAGAAACCAAAACACAGTAGATCATTGCCCCAATGATTAAGATGACCCTAATAAAGATTCACCCAAAATGAAGCAGTCAGGGAAAATGACAGCCCAGCTGTTTATGATTGATGGCTCCATCAAAGAAATATCAGCTGCAGTACCAACAACTTCGACTGTGACAAAAAACTCAGCAATTTTGCAACTTCAAGAGCTTCCCCAAGGGGCTGGCGGTGGTGTGACAGGTTTGGTCAAATCAAATTCAACGATAAATTCTCGCCCTGCTCGCTTTAAAGCATAGCGATAGCTTTTCGCCGGTAGAAGTTCTATCGACCACGTATTGCCCATCGCTGCCAGCATATGATTGGCTTTAAACATGGTCTTGGAATGCTCATCGGCAGGAAACTGTTGCAAAGTTGCCGTGCCTGGTTCGCTCGCGGTACCGCCGTACATTGTGATGGCATCTTCTGTACCATCTTCATGCCGATGGTCATGCTTAAGCTCTAGGCCTGCGGCAGTTTTGCGGATGATCCAAGTGCGCGAACGATTTTCGCCAATGTGGAAAGGAATTTTTAGCTCAGTGTCACTACATTCACGCACATGCATCAGCAGGGTTTGCGTCATAAAATCCTGATCACTGGCATTGCCCTTAATGACTTTGCCCACGAAGGCTTGGCCGCAATAGGCTTTAAGCGCCGCAAAAAATTGCTGCTGCGGGCTATTCACAACAGGCGCACTGAAAACGCTGCTACTGAATACCATCAAAATCACACTGGTCAACATTTGGGTTGCTTGCTGCATAAAGTCTCCTTGGCGGAGACTTTACCAAGTTGGGAACTCGCTCGCAACCAAACTGGCTGGACTCTGAAACGCAAAGGCTTTGCTTTGCAGCGCACAGGCTTTGCTTTGCAGCTGACTGAGCTCGCTAAGTGGCATCGAATGACGAAGCTGATTCAGTGAGCGACACTGAGCCAGTGAGCGAAGCTGATTGAGTTGTCGAAGCAACCAATCAGCCTAAGTGCTGCTCAGGAACACTGAGGCTTCGCCACAAGTTCCCGCAAACTATCTATATCCGTTATTGCAACTCATCATTGCAATTGATCACTGCAATTCATCCTTGGGGTTGCCAATCATCAAATGATGAGCTCAATTCACCATGTCAGCTCACCTTTTTTGACCTTAGCCCCAATCTCTAAGGCGATTGCCAACCCCGCATTGGGATAAGCATGTTGCATGGCTTTAATCAATGCTGCGCTATCGGTCGCCTTGGCGGCTTCTTGCTCAAACCGCAATAAATATTGGCGGGTATACTCGATAGTGCCCACATCTTCGAAGGTGCCTGCAGCCATATGACCTGGAACCACTCGAAGCGGGTTTAACGCCTCTAATTCTGCCAACTGCGCAAGCCAAGCTTCACGCTCAGCAGGGGTTTGCGTATCTGCAGTCCAAACATGCACTTGACCAAAGACCGCAATATTACCAAGTACAGTTCGCAGCGATGGAATATAAGTATATGGCCGATGCGCAAGCTGGCCTGAGGTCCCTCGCACTTCAATCATATGGCCATCGACTTGAAATTGGTTATCACGCAGTAAATCAGGTAACAGTACCTCCGTTGGTGCATTCGCGCCCAACTTAGGCCCCCAATAGGCCAGTTTTCCCTGCATTTTTGCCGCAATTTTCTCGCGAACGGCAGCTGTGGTGACTAATTTAGCTTTAGGAAATTGTTGCTTTAACCAAGCCGCGCCAAAGTAAAAGTCAGGATCGGCATTGCTAATAAAAATTGTGGTTAAATTTTTGCCGCTATCCAGCACATTGGCGGCAATTCTCAAAGCGTCTGCCCTGCTAAAGCCCGTATCAATCAGTGCCGCCTCAGTGGGCCCTGTCACCAATACCGCATTGACATGAAAGCTTTGTGCTGGCGCGTTATACACCTGAAGCTGCAATGGGCTCATTTGGATGGTGTTAGCGGCAAAGCCCGCATGACCGGTGAAAGCGACTGGCGCTAATAACGCAAACTTCAGCAAAGGTTTTAATAAATTCATGGGCAACTCCTCGTGGGTGATTCTTCGAGTGCCACTTTAATTTCTTCATAACAATTGATAAAGTTTGCTTTAGTTAAATAATTATTGCGTAAAATGCAACAATGAGCCGATTAAAATGGACCGACTGACAGCAACCCAAGTATTTGTAGAAGTAGCCGACCGCAGTAGCCTCACCGCTGCCGCCGAGCATTTGCAGATGTCCACCGCCATGGTCAGCCGCTATGTTGCAGCCTTAGAGGATTGGTTGGGGGCTCGGCTTTTGCATCGAACCACCCGAAAAGTCACGCTGACAGATGCAGGAATCGCGGCATTGCCAACTTGCCGGCAATTATTAGAGCTTGCGATGGATGCCCAACATCTAGCCCATGAACGCTCGCGGGAACCCAGTGGTTTATTGCGGATAACCAGCGCAGGTTCTTTTGCTGAAACCCAATTAACTCCAGCATTGATCGCCTTTCAACAGCGATATCCCAAGATTGAAATTGCGTTATCCGTCGCGGATAAAACGGCAGATTTAGTAGCCGACCGAGTCGATTTAGCGGTCCGCATCACCAATCAATTGGCGCCAACATTGATTGCTCGGCAACTCGCAGTCTGTCATTCAGTGCTTTGTGCTTCGCCAGAGTATGTCGCTATCAAAGGCAAACCGCACACACTCAATGAATTGGCCAATCACCGTTGCATTTCGCATGCTTTTGGCGCAGGCCCGCACTATCGATTCAAACAAGGCAATGATTTGCTGGAAGTTCCTATTACCTGGAGCTTTCACACCAATGAAACCGCTATTTTAAGGCGAGCTGTGTTAAGTGGCGGTGGGATTGCTATGCTGCCAACTTACTACGTCGGCGACGATTTAGCCTCAGGGCGATTAGTACAGCTGTTACCCGAATTAACGCCCGAAAGCTTGGGCATTTATGCGGTTTATTTGTCGCGGCAACATCAACCTCTGGCACTGAGGTTGTTGGTTGATTTTCTTGCTGAACGCTTTTCCGGCCCAATAGCGCCATGGGATCGTCAACAACAAACAGCCTAGCCTGCTCGCACACACAAGCTGCTCAGAG
>CAZIPG010000093.1:0-11190 GCA_964540955.1 uncultured Rheinheimera sp. | reverse complement strand
GGAAGAGCTGCGTGGCGCGGGAGTGCAAATAGGTGGCCCAGCTACTCTAGATCAGCGCGACCGCCAACGATTTGCCAATGCACTAGATCGCTGGCTGCAGCAAAACTTCAAGACTTAAACTCATCGATATCGCTAAGTCTGCCAATCGCTTTGCCGCGCACTCACCCCTTTGACGCTCGGATTAAATTGATTGGTTAATTGCCATTTCGGTTTAATGGGCGTCAATGGCAAAGTGCGCTTGCGAGCAACAATAACATAAGCAGCGCCCAGCCAATTCAGATGCTGCTCGGCAAAGTGGCGAAACGAAGAAGAACCAACTTGCTCACTGAGCATTGAGGTACAAAACAATCGATGTTCATCCAATATTTCGAAGCCAAGCAAATGCAACCAATCAGTGATTCTTGCGATGGAAAAAAATCGCCCGCTCCAAGGTAATTGACGATGTAAACCTGGCCACAGTGTCAGTAATCCCATTGCGCTATAGGGATTAAAGCCACTTAACAACAAATAGCCATCAGGCATCAACACTCGATGCGCTTCACGGATCACATGATGTGGATCTTGCGCAAATTCTAAACAATGTGCCAATAAAACTGCGTCAACTGCATGTTGTACAAAAGGTAAATCATCGGGATCTGCAATCACAGTGGCTAAATTTGCTTGGGTCGATAATCGGATTTGGTGGCGGATACTGCAGGCTCCAGTTTCTAACTCGCAACTCAAATTGCCAACTTTGAGCAGGTGATAACCAAAAATTCTCGGCCACCATAAATTAAATTGATTCTCGATTTGACGAGCTAGCGCCTCGCCTTGGCGAAAATCACGCCAGCTTTTGGGCGCCTGTAACAATGGCTGACGACTCAAGGCTGGTTTCATGTCATTACTCCAAGGTATACTCGAAATTTCATAAGGTTAACAGGAGTTGCTTATGTTAGAGGCTATCGCTATTCCGATACTGCAGGATAACTATATTTGGCTGATTCGCCAAGCCGATCATCCTAATGTTATTGCCGTTGACCCCGGCACTAGTTCTGAGCTGCAAGATTATTTAACAACCCACCAGCTCCAACTGAGTAAAGTGTTGATTACCCACCAACATGGTGATCATATCAATGGCCTTGCAGATTTGAAGCAGAATTGGCCTAATGCAGAAATTCTTGTGCCTGCATTGCCATTTCAAGGGGAGCGCCTTGCTGGCACTGCCTGTCGAGGCGGCGAGCAATTCTCAGTATTTTCAGATGTCACTCTGCAAGTATTTCATGTCCCTGGCCATACTCTCAATCATCTGATTTACCTATTCACCCCCAAAAGCGGACAGCCTGTTTTATGCTGTGGTGATACTTTGTTTAGCGCGGGATGTGGTCGACTTTTTGAGGGGAGCCCAGAACAAATGTTCAGCTCTTTGCAGCTCATCAATCAATTGCCGGAAAACACGCTGTTGTGCCCTACTCATGAATATACGCTGGCAAATTTAAAATTTGCGCGAGTGATTGAACCTGACAACATCGCGGTTATCGAACAACAAGCCAAGGTCGAGCATCTTCGCCAAAAGCAGTTACCCAGCTTGCCGGTCACTTTGGCAGCCGAGCGGACATACAATCCTTTTTTGCGTTGCGAAATCAAAGAGTTACAGCAACGTTGGCAGCACGAAAGTGCGATTGGCTTATTCACTTTTTTACGCAATTGGAAGAATAACTTTTAGCGGAAAACTTGCATTCATCGCAAAGTTCTTTATTCTTGCCAGCTCTTTTTAAGCCATATGACTTAAATTGAACTGTCAGTTTTCAATTTCAGGATTTCAAAATTAGGATTATTGCATGTTGAGATTTTGTCTGCTTTGCTTTGTGTTGCTGCTCACTAGTTGTGTGACGCCTAAAACTGCGCAAGAGCAAAAGCCGCAAGCCCCAGTCACAAGTTCTGATCCTGAATTCCATCAGCGCGTCAGCGATGCTGAAACCGCAATAGATTCCTCTTTGCCAACCCCGCTGGAACCGGCAAATTTAACGGCCCTGCCAGATGTTTGGCTAAGGATCCAGCAACAAATCTCAATCAATGTGCCGGACAGGCCAGAAATTGCGGCAGAACGAGCCTTCTATAGCCGTCAACAAAAGTTTTTAAATCAAGTTGCCTTAAATGCTGATCCATTTTTTTACTATGTGGTAAAACGCTTAGAGCAACGAGGCATGCCCGTTGAGCTGGCATTAATTCCCATCGTTGAAAGTGCATACAATCCAAAAATACAAGGCCGTGGCGTCTCAGGACTTTGGCAAATGGCGCCACAAACTGCGAAAAATTTTGGCCTGAAAATTAACTATTGGTATGACGGAAGAAATGACGCAATTGCTTCCACTGAAGCAGTTTTAGATCTTTTACAATATCTCCATGACAATCTTGAGAATGACTGGATTAATGCGGTCGCAGCTTATAACTCAGGAGAAGCAAGGATCCAATCGGCGATCTTGCGCAATAAAGCTCGCGGCAAACCGACAGATTTTTATTCATTAAATATTCCGACAAAATTTACCCGAACAGTGCCTAAATGGCTGGCTCTCATCGATATTGTTAAAAATCCAAGCCGACACAAAGTCACTTTGACTCCCATCGCCAATCAACCCAAATTTGCAATTGCCAAAATTAAAGGGCCTGTCGATTTGTCGCAAGCAGCCAAGGTGGCTGAAATTTCATTGGGCGAATTAAAGCGCTTTAATACCGGTTTTAAGCACCATGCAACCTCTCCGGATGGCCCACATCAACTCGCGATCCCGCTTGCAAAACTGTCTGTATTTAATCAAGGTTCGACGACATTAACAGTGCAAAAGTTAGCGGCAGGCCAAACTTATAAAGTGAAGAAAGGAGATTCTTTAGGATCCATCGCTGCGAAGTTTGGCGTTTCCATCAATCAATTGAAGCGGCAAAATAAACTCAGCAGTGATGCGTTGACTGTGGGAAAAACCCTGCAGATCCCAACCGAAAAAACATCAAATAAAGCAACAGCCACAACCTACAAAGTACGTGCTGGTGATAATCTGTGGACCATCAGCAAAAAACTGAAAATCGATTCGGAGCAATTACGGATTGCCAATCGGCTCAGTGCTGGCAGTGAACTAAAACCTGGGCAAATTTTACAGATCCCAACAGCCAAATCACTGAGTCAGAAAAAGACAACTGCTATAAAACAGCCCTCTAATAAAACTAAACTTTACGAAGTAAAAAGTGGTGATTCATTGGATAAAATTGCTCGAAAGCACAAAGTTAAAATTGCAGATTTAATTAAATGGAATAATTTAACTAAATCCCAAGTGCTCAAACCCGGTATGAAATTAAAAGTGAGCGCAAATTAGTGCTCTGAAAGCATCCATGGTGAAGGATTAGTGCATGAATTTTAAATCTCAATTGATCATTGGCTTGCTGTTTAACCTGATAAGTTTTGGGGCTGCAGCTCAATTTGACTACGCAGGAAAAGCACAAATCACTTTTGCTGAGGGGCAAACGCAAACGGTTGAATTCGGCTTTTCATACTTGATGGGTACTGAAGGGGCTGTTTTTAAGCTTGGACAGCATCAAATGCAAGTGGATGAAGTGCCAAAACGGTTTACCCTTGCCATAGTATTAAACGACAAAAATCAAGTATGGGTCACCGATTTCAGTGATAAACCATTAACTGGGTTTCGTTGGCAGTTAGGCACTCATCAAATCGAACTTCTGCAGGAAGCTGAACAAAAACCGCAAAGGCTGGGCGATTATATGTTGCTGGTTGATGGTGCTCGCTATCACTTTACTGAACGTAAACGAGGCCTCATTCATTTTAACTTTAAAAATTCTGGCATCGAAAGTATTCAGGTCGAAGCCATGCTGATGCCGAGACGATAACAAGATGATTCAATGAGCAATTTGCAGACCAAAACTTAACTAACTTAACAATCTAAATACTGTTCAGTGTTTTGTTCTTTCTGTAATTGTAAGCTGGGGATAAGTCCCCACGCTAAACATCCGAGTGGCGCTAGCAGAGTAAAAACCATCGGTATTGGATATTGTTGTCCTTGAAAAGCAAAATAGCAGCTAATCAAAGCATGGCTAATAAGCCCTAACATCCCAACGATCACCAAGAGACGGTTAAACCAGCGTTTAGGGATCACGAATTTAAAACTCATTGAACTGCATGGCTCCCCTGCAAGAAAGAATCAGTTAACTCAAATTTCGCAAGCGCAGACCAACAAGGTTCACTCAAAGACTCGCCAGGCTCAGCTTCTTGATACATTAAGATGTAACTGGCTAGATGCAATAGGGTTTGCAACAAGGTCGGATTTGCCACTTCAGCCAAATTGAGTCGATATAACACGGCTTGGCATACATCTTCATCAAAGCCCCACAACGTCATCAGGTAAGCACTAATTAAACAATGATCGGCAATGCCATCTTGGAACATATCTTCGTTGGTCAGAGATTGTTCCTCTGGGGGTTGCGTTGATAATAAAACGAGTGGGCCTAACACCTGCAGCAAACCTGCAAAAAATGCTTTATCTGCCAAAGTTGGATCTGTTTTATATTGGGTTTTTGCAAGCTGGTTCACAGTCATTGCCAACTGAAAAGAATGATCTAGTAATTGTTGATGTAATTGCGGATTGATACGGCCCTCATATTGACTATGCATCTGCACGGAAAGCAGCACTGCTTTGATCATTTCCCGACCTAATCGAACAATGACATCATTTAAATCAAATACTTGCCTACTAAAACCTAAATAGTCAGAGTTGGCTATTTGCAATAATTTGGCAGCGATCGTGGCTTCACGAGACAACGCCCGCGCCAACTCACGAGTTGGCGTCTCAGGGTTATTGAGCAGCGCCATAATCGATTGATAGTTATTTTTCGCTACTGGCAAGTTTTGGATTAAACCAATTTGATAGCGACTATGCGCAGTAAAAGGCCCGTAGACTAACCGCTCTACCCGACCAAAAATGACTAAAAATTGGGAGTCAGTGAAAGGTTTACCAATGACCATGTGCGCTGTTTGCGTGGTAGCCAGTAAGATATTGACTGAATTTTCAGCACTCATCAACACTCGTACCGCGGATGGACTGCTATGTTGCACATATCCTAAAAACTCATCGCCATGAGCAATATCATTTTCGAGGCTGTCGGTGATGATCAAATGGGGATTAAACCCCTGCTGCAATAATTGCATTGCTTCAGAACTATCACTGCAAAAGCGACATTCCCAATTACTTAAACTGCGTTGTAACAATCTTTTAATCGCAGCCAAATAAGCTTGTTCTGGCTCAACAATCAAGGCTCGTAAATTCGGTAGCGTTTCAGGCATTGAGAAGTAGCTCCAATTGAGCGACTGCAGGCTGCTGTTCAATAAATTTGCTAAACGCAGTTGCGTCGAGCGCCGTACTAAAGACAAACCCTTGGACTAAATCACAAGACATCTCACGCAATAACTTCACCTGCCCTTCACTTTCGATGCCTTCGGCCACAACTTGTAAATCAAGCTCATGCGCCATCCGAATCATATGCCGAACCATGCTAGCACATTGGGGCGAGTCTTCTAAATCCAGTAATAAAGAACGATCTAATTTAAGAACATCAACGGGCAATTTGGCAAGATAAGCTAACGAAGAATAACCGGTCCCGAAGTCATCCATCGCCAGGTGACACCCCTGATTTTTGAGATGACTTAACAATATCGCACTGTTTTGAATATCAGCCATCAAGAATGTTTCGGTAATTTCCAATTCAATGCTGGCCGCATCGAGCTGATAATGATTGATCAGTTGACTTAGCTGCTGTGCTAACCGAGAGTCTTGCAGTTGTCGACCTGACAAATTAATTGCCAAACGTTTCAAATGAAGGCCTTGCTCACGCCAAACCGCTAATTGTTGCAAGCAGCGTTCGACCACCCACTGCCCCAAGGCCATAATTTGCCCATCTTTTTCCGCGATGGGGATAAAAACCCCTGGTGACACCCATCCTAACTTCGGATGATGCCAGCGGATCAAGGCCTCAGCTTCCTCACAACGGCCCGTCACTAAATCAATTTTTGGCTGAAAATATAATTGGAATTGTTGCTCTTCCATCGCGGCAACTAAAGAATTACTAATTTCAAAGTGCTGTCGTTTCAAAGCAACCATGGCAGGATCGAAGCGTAAATAGAATGCCTTCGGATTACTTTCATTCTGACGAGAGGCAACTCCGGCATGATGCATCAGTTGTTTTGCGGTATCACCATCCTCGGGTGATAGCGCATAACCGACACAGAAATTAACTTGGAAACGCTCAGCACCAATTTCAATCGGCTGCAAAAAGGTGGACGTCAATTGATCTATTTGTAATTGTAAATCAGCTTCACTGCGGTAATCGGGCAACACTAAATTAAAGCGATCGGCAGAAACATAAGCAAAATCAGCTTTCGCAGGCAGTTGCTTTAACAATAATTCTGCGCACTTCAATAACAGTGAATCCAACAAGACTTCGGAAAGGGTATCGCTAAAACGCTGAAAGTTATGGATTGACAGCTCTATCACAGCAAAATGAATACGGTTAGTGAGCAGAAGATCCTCAATACGACTACGCAGCTCAGATTGATCTAAAACCTGATTGGTTGCACTAAATACTTCATTTCGTAATTCCTGGACAGGCGTCACTCGCAGCAAATAATGATAAATATCTGAAATGCGATGACTCAAACTCACTGAATGCGACCGCTGATTATGCAACACGATGTCATGATCTTTTTTGTGAAAAAACGTCGCCAATTCAATCGGATTAATATCATCGAATAATTCAGCAAGCACTTTATCGCGCAATTCTGAAGGATGAAGTCCTAACACATGGGTAGCGGCACTATTGAAGCGAGAAACCCGTCCTGCGGCAGTCAGTTCGATTAGAGCTTCATCTGAAGACATTAATAGATTGGTGCGCTGAGATTCAGAAAAACGGCGATCGCGCTCAGCAAGTGCCAACTCAATTTCTTCCAACAATTGTTGATCATTCCATGGTTTCTGCAAAAAACGCCATGCGGCACCACTATTCATACACTCTAGTAAGGCTTCTCTATCGGCATATCCGCTTAAAATGATGCCGATGGTGTTGGGATAAAGCACTTTGACTTGTTGTAAAAACTCAGAGCCTTTCATGCCTGGCATCCGAAAATCTGAAATAACCAATGCAACCTGTTGACCGACAAGGGCTAACAAACCAGCCTCGCCGTTTTCTGCAGTCAGTACCCGATAACCCGCCCGTTGCAGGACCCGAGTTAAAGCTCGTAAAATCCCTACTTCATCATCAACCAGTAAAATAGTCTTCGACATTGCAGCTCCTGTTGTTCATGCTAACCATAGGCGCCAAACTATTTAATGCGCAAGTGATTTTTGCGAGAATTTTGCATTCTGATGATCCAACTCGAGGCTTCGTTAAATTATGCAACAAACCATTGAAATTTCATGGATATCAGTAACATGATTAAATCGACAACGGCAGACAATTTACAGCATGCTAGGCAACAAGCGGATCGGATGGCTTCATTGGGGCAATTGGTCGCTGGCATCGCCCATGAGCTCAATAATCCGATTGGTTTTATACTCAGCAATCTGAATAGTTTTGAAGTGTATTTAGGAATATTTGCCCGTTACATCCAATTGCAACAACAACTGTCCATGGCAACCACGGATGTTGAACGTGAACCGTTGCAAAAGCAGCTAAACGACCTACTGGCACAAGAAGATTTAAATTTTTTACTCACTGATAGTGCTGATTTATTGCGTGACTCCATCGAAGGCGCGCAGCGCGTTCGTGATTTAGTGCTCGATTTACGCCGTTTTTCTCACCCGGATCAAAGCAATTGGCAACGGACGGAATTACATCAATTGATCCAAGCCACGCTGCGACTTGCGCGAAATGAACTCAAACATCATGTCAAAGTCGAACTGAATTTAGCTGAGGATGATTATTGGTTAACAGCACAACCCTCTGCCATCTCCCAAGTGTTGATGAATTTATTCGTCAATGCCAGCCATGCAATTGGCGATCATGATGGCACTTTGCAAATTAGTACCAGTAAAAATGCCGATTATATCTACCTTTCTTTAGTCGACTCTGGCTGTGGTATCGCCAAAGAACATTTGCCCTTTATATTTGACCCGTTCTTTACCACTAAAGATGTGGGCGAAGGCACAGGCTTAGGGCTTTCAATTTGTCACAGCATCATTAAACAACACGGTGGCAGTATTACGGTGCAGTCAGAGCCTGGTCGGACCGAATTTACCATCATACTGCCCACTGAGTGGACTGCGCCAGAATAGCCCTAGCGCAGTGGGGGCTGAGTTTTGTTTTTTAGCGATGATAGTTGGTAAAAAATACCCTAACTTTGCGCATCGAGTTGTTGCTCAGGTGCCGCCAGTTGAAATGCTTCTAAAGTCATCAAATAATTATAGATTCGCATAATGACCGGATAATCAGCCATATCTAACTGAAACCTTAGCGCATTATAAACTTGAGGTACCAAACAAACATCGGCCAAAGTGATGCTATCGCCGAAACAACAACGGCCAGCGTGGTTTTCTAGGCGTTGCTCTAAGCCGGCAAAGCCCAGTTGCAGCCAGTGATGGATCCATGCCACCTTTTCTTCTTCGGTAACTCCAAGCGTTCCTGTGAGGTACTGTAACACTCTTAAATTGTTCAGCGGATGAATATCACAAGCAATATCCAAGGCAAAAGCACGAACCTTGACCGCTTGTTCTAATTCACTTGGCAACAATGCAGGGCTTGGAAACTTGGCCTCCAAATAATCAATGATCGCCAACGATTGATTCAAACAAAGCTCTTCGTCTTGCAGCATCGGTACCAATTTGGCTGGATTCAGCGCCTGATAACTCGCTTGCCGCTGCTGTCCACCATCTTTTAACAGGTGGACAAAACTCATCTCTGTTGGAATTTTCTTTAATTGCAACGCAATTCGCACGCGAAAAGCAGCCGAAGAACGCCAGTAACTAAATAATTTCATTGAAATCTCCATACAAAAAAGCCAGCAAGTGCTGGCTTTTTCAATTCATTGAATCAGCGAGGCAGGTATTGCACGACTTTTTGTTCAATCGCACCAAAGACTGAATTGCCATGACTATCCAGCATTTCTAACCGAATGGTATCACCAAACTTCATGAACGAAGTGCTAGGTTTACCGTCGCGGATCGTTTCAATCATGCGAATTTCTGCGATACAAGAATAACCAACACCGCCTTCACTAATTGAAGTGCCGTAATCAGTTCCTTGCTTGTTCGAAACCGTTCCTGAACCGATAATGGCGCCTGCGCCCAAGTTGCGCGTTTTGGCTGCATGAGCAACCAACTGACCAAAATCGAAGGTCATGTCAATGCCAGCATTGGGTTTACCAAATAATTGGCCATTCAAATGCGACAGCAATGGTAAATGGACTTTGGCATCTTGCCAATCGGCGCCAAGTTCATCTGGAGTAACCGCTACTGGGCTAAAGGCTGAAGCAGGTTTACTTTGGAAGAAACCAAAGCCTTTGGCTAATTCGTTAGGAATTAAACCACGTAAGGACACATCATTCACTAGCATCACTAAGCGAATTTGGCTTCGTGCTTGCTCAGGCGTACAAGCCATCGCCACATCACCCGTGATCACAGCGACTTCGCCTTCAAAGTCAATCCCGTATTCTTCGCTGACCACTTCAATTTCATCGCGTGGACCAATAAAGTCATCAGAACCACCTTGGTACATCAGTGGATCAGTCCAAAAGCTGGGTGGCATCTCTGAATTGCGCGCACGACGGACTAATTCAACGTGATTGACATAAGCACTGCCATCAGCCCATTGATAAGCGCGTGGCAGCGGTGATTCACAAGCTTGCTGGTCAAAAGCGAAAGCCCCCGCCAGTTGCCCTGCATTCAATTGTTGATAAATCCCTTGTAACTGAGGTGCAATCACATCCCAATCATCTAACGCTTGCTGCAACGTATTAGCGATATCGGCAACGCGCACCGCTTGCGTTAAATCTTTGCTGACAACCACCAGCTGTCCGTCGCGACGGCCATTTTTTAAGCTAGCTAACTTCATTATCTATTCCTATTCTGACAGTCCGCTTAGGCCTTAACCTGCCAACTATTTACATATTCTGGATTTTCAGTGGCTAGCGCCGCTTCACCCATCTCTAACGCATCCCGAGTATCCAACATCACTGCGACTTCATCGGTAAATTTCTTGCGATATTCACGACCCGCTTGGAACGCTTTTGGATGTGGGCCATGCGTGAAACCCGCAGGGTGGAAAGTCACCATGCCTCGCTCGATATTATCACGGCTAAAGAAATCGCCGGCGTGATAGAACAACACTTCATCATAGTCGTCGTTGTTGTGATAAAACGGCACTTTCAGTGCACCAGGATCACTCTCAATAGGTCTTGGCACAAAGGTGCAAACCACAAAACGGCTGGCCACAAATGTCGTGTGCGCAGATGGCGGTAAGTGATAGCGGTGACTCATCAAAGGCCGAATATCACGCCAGTTGATGCGCATCACAGCAAGATCACCATGCCAACCAACCGCATCTAATGGGTTAAATGGGTAAGTGATAATCGACACTTGGCCATGGCGTTTCACATGCACTTGTGTCGTGTTTTCGCTGTATTGCGCTTTAAAAGCATCATCGATTTTAGGGGTGTCCAGCATCGCTGGATCAAAAATCGCATGATTGCCAACCAATCCTTTTTCCGGTAATTGGTAAGCATCATTGGTCGCTTCAATCAGCAATACGAAAATTGGGGCTGTAATTACTAAACGCCAGTTGGTTGAACGTGGGATCACCACATAATCACCATCGCGCAGAGTCATGTGTCCATAATCACAATAAAGCTCAGCAGCACCTTCATGGATAAACAGCAAATCATCACCGTCGGCGTTACGCACCAAATATTGCATCGATTCGGTTAAACGCCAAGTACGCATTTTACAATGCGCATTGTGCAACAGCAGCGGCACTTGCCAAGGCGATGGCATTTGGTCGAGCTGAATTTCATTAAAGTTGAATAAACGTGGCTTTAATGGCCCTTGCCAATCAATCCAGCCGGTAGGCGCATGAGTATGATGGAAATGACTCGCTGGGCCAAAAAAGCCACTACGGCCAGTTTCACGCTCGTAAATCGCCTGCTCAGGGAAATCAGCATGCGCTTGG
>CAZIPG010000092.1:2718-11214 GCA_964540955.1 uncultured Rheinheimera sp. | reverse complement strand
GCCACCCGATCCTTGGCGATAATTTATACGGCAATACCCAACATAAAGTCGATGCAACAACTATGGCCCCGTTTAACAACCGCATGCATTTACATGCCGCGGTGTTAGAACTCAATCATCCTTATCATCAGCAGCGGTTGCGCTTCGTGCTAGCCAGTCAAATTGCGCCGAATTTAAGCCAACAAACACTGTCTGAACTTATTGCCGGTACTGATAATCCTGAAGAGCAGCAGCCCATTCAGACGTTATTTTTAAATCCCATCCCGCACAATTTACTTTAGAAATTGACTGTAGACATTCGCTATAGAAATTGAGTGGGGAAAGTGGCTGTAGGCATTCGCTAAAAAATTGGCTAAAGACATTGGCTCAAGATGCCATGGTGACAGTTATCAAATAGCAGTGCTGTTTCATAACTTTCTTTGAGAACTGCTTGCTCAAAATAGCCCGCAGAGAAACTGGCACTTTACCTGAAAAAAGAGGGAGCCTAGGCTCCCTCAACATGACTAGCAAACTGACACTGGCATTTTGCTCACCAAGTGCGTTTCGCTGTTAAAGGTGAGTATCAAATAATTTTTCAATGCGACGATATTCATCCAACCAACTACTCGGCTGAACAAATCCATGAGGTTCAACCGGGTAAATTGCAGTCTCGAAGCTAATAATTTCTTGTTCAATCAAGCGTTGCACAATGCGCACTGAATCTTGGAAAAACACGTTATCATCAACCATCGGTGCGTTAATCAACAGCTGTGCTTTTAAGCCTTGCGTGAAATAAATCGGTGAACTGCGACGATAAGCAATCGGATCGACCTCAGGAGTGTTCAAAATATTGGACGTGTAGCCAAAATTATAATAGGCCCAATCGCCAACCGGACGCAGCGCTGCACCCGCTTTGAATAAATCAGGTTGTTTGAATAACGCCATAAACGTCATGAAGCCACCATAAGAACCACCATAAGTTCCTACGCGAGCAGGATCGACATTGGCATTTTCTACCAACCATTTGACGCCATCCGCTAAATCTTCAATTTCTGGTGTGCCCATTTGCCGATAAATCGCGGTGCGCCAGTCACGGCCATAGCCTTTGGAAGCCCGATAATCCATATCTAAAACAACGTAGCCTTTTTGTGCCAGCAAGTTATGGAAGAAAAACTCACGGAAATAGTTAGACCACCCTAAATCACTATTTTGTAGATAACCTGCGCCATGATTGAAAATGACTGCCCGTCTTTTTTGCCCAGGTTGATAATCTTTCGGCAAATACAGTTTGGAATAAATTGGTTTATCTTGGTGACTCGACGGCACAGCAATCACTTGCGGCGCTTGTAAGGCCATGTTTTGCAATTCTGCAGATACGGTGTACGTTAACCGTTGCAGCGGTACTTGGCCGCTAACGGGCAGCACATATAACTCTTCTGGCAACAGTGAGTGAGAATAACGAACCAATAATTGCTGTTCATTTGGTGACAATGAAAATGCTAAATTCCCGACTAAATCAGTCACTGCGGTAGATTTACCTGAGGCTAAATCCACTTTGAAGATGTTATAAATGCCTGGGTGTTTTGGATTCGCCCGATAGTAGATACTGGCATCATTGCTGGTTAACACTGGGGTACTGACTTCAAACTCACCTTGCGTGAGCGCTTTGACTTTGCCATTCAAAGGTTTTAAATAAAGCTGAGAATACCCGGTATGTTCTGATAAAAAATACAGAGTATCTTGCTGATTGAGCCAACCAAACTCATTAAATGAATAATTGACCCATGCTTCATCATGTAAACGATGTTGTGTCGTTAAAGTAGCTTTCGCTAAATCAACAGTGACCAGCCAGCGATCTTTGTTATCCCAACTGCGCAGCATCATCGCAACCTGTGAGCCGCTGCCGTTCCATTGGATGGCTGTTTGTTGCCAACTCCAATCGTTTAATAGCACGATATCCCGCGCCTTTTTTTCAGATTTATAGGTCTTCCCTTGTGCTTTCGCGTTTTCAGCTTTGACACTGGCTAACACATCTTCGTCATACCCTGGCAAACTTTTTAGGCTCAATTCAGATTTGACTGATTTCTGTAAATCAACCAAGTAAAAGGTCTCAGGTTCAGGTTTTTGGTCGTGCACGCGCCGACGCACTGGCTTGGCTTCGATATCACCCGATGCACTGATATAATTTGGCATAATATCTGTGCTTTCTCGCCATTTGCTTTCATCCGCAATCACAACAATCATCCATCGACTATCTGGCGATAAGGTTGCTGCATTAATTTGCTTGCCCTCACCAAAATAGAAGGGCTGCACTGGCATGACAGGATTCTGTTGTAACTGTTGCTGCTGTTGATAATCATCACTGGCATTTTTGTGTTGCAAAGCAACGTAAGCAATTAACTGCTGTTGTTCTTTGGCTAAAAAGTTATCAGCAACTTGGGGCGCTTCAGGTGCATCGCCAGTTTTCAGACTAGCCACTAGAGTTTGACGCTTAGTCAATAAATCGTAGGTGAAAAAATCCCAACCTTGGCGCCAACTTAAACGGTTCTTGCTGATAAATTTCAAATCGGCACGCGAAGCTAAATCTTGCGTCAACTGCGTGACTGTGCCAGTTTTTACTTGCTTAATGAAGATATTGTCATTAAACAACCAAGCAACCATTTGCTTATCTTGAGAAAAAACTTGGTCGATTGCACCAATGTCATCCCATTGTTGCAATTCAACCAAATTGGGTTTTGCATTGGTATCGCGAGAAACTTGCCACCAATCCCGCAATTCGCTATTGGCTTGTTTGCGCTGATAAATCACTTGTTGGCTATCTGCTGACCAGTAAGCTTGTTCAGGTTGTCGACCTAGCCAATCAGGATGTGCCATCGCTTGCTTCATCGTCATCGGTTGACTTCCGACCGGTGCTTGAATGATCACTGGCTCAGTAGAATAAGCATGAACAACCAAGGGAGATAAAAACACAAAAGTAGATAAGCTGCAGAACAGCAGATTTTTAGTTATTTTTTTCATAGGGCATGATTCTTTGCAACAAGGAATGAAGCCATTCTTATACAAAGCAATGAAGAGAAATTCAATCTTATGCGGTACTTGGCTCGTTCGCCCCGATGAAAACAACAAACCACCGTTTGTCGGTGGTTTGTGCTTGCGCAAGATATCTCACTGACTGAGTTTGAACCCAGTGATTCAACCCAACTCAGTAGTGAAAAATGACTAGTGACTATTGATCTGAGCCAGTGATCTGAGTCAGCACTTCTTGCATCCGAACTTTAGCAGCCGCAAGTGCTGCAGAAGCTGCATCAGGGCCCATATTCAAACCTTCAGCAAAAATAAAGTGTAATTGCTTCAAACCGATAAAGTTAAAGAAGGTTTGTAAATATGGCGTTTGGCTATCGGCTGGGGTGCCTTGATAGATGCCACCACGCGCGGCAAAAAACACCACAGGTTTATCGGCCAATAAACCGACAGGGCCCTGCTCTGTGTATTTAAAGGTGATCCCGGCACGCGCTAAGCGATCTAGCCACGCTTTCAACTGACTAGGAACACCGAAGTTGTACATTGGAACTCCAATCAAAATCAGGTCAGCCGCACTCACCGCTGCAATTGCATCATCTGATAAAGCAGCCAATGCTTGCTGCTCAGGACTACGCTCTGCTGCAGGAGTCATCCAAGCACCAATTTCACCCATCGTTAAATGAGGTTGGGCTAAAGCGACTAAATCTAGATCAGTTCTATTAGCGACAGCTGGTAACTGTTGTACAAATTGTTCGATTAACTGATTTGATTGGCCTTGATCACCACTGATCGAGCTATGGACCACCAGAATATTTTTCATGTCGACCTCTTCGTTGTAAATTAAAGTACATTTCAATGGCGCCTACTTTATCAACAAAAAAATCGATAAAAAATCAGATAAAATTGCACATATCTTTCTATTTATTTCATTAATCTATTTTCTAATCCAAATGGCGAACCTTCGCGTATATAAAAGTTATGATAAATGGCTCAGAGTGATGATTATGTTGGATCAGCAACGAAGTTACGGGCATGATGCCTGTTCAGTTTCGCGAACTTCACAGGGATCTATGAATAGTACAGAAGCGTCCGTCGCTCTCAATCTTGGCCAGTGGGAAGAAGCGCTTGGTTTAATTGCTTTAAACCGTGATAAGTCTGCCTATGCTGCCTTGTTTAATTATTTTGCGCCGCGCTTGAAAGCTTTTGGTATCAAGATGTTTGGTAACGAACAGCAAGCGCTTGAAATGGTTCAAGACACCCTGCTGAATGTTTGGCAAAAAGCAGCACTGTTTGATCCATCACGCGGTTGTGCGACTACATGGATCTATACCATCGCTCGGAATGTACGCTTTGACATGTTGCGAAAAAAGCAAAGCCGCAAAGACGATATCAGTGCAGATGATTTGTGGAGTGAAGGCAATTATCCAGAGCCTGAAGATATGCCCAGCCATAACTGGGATTTGTATCTGATAGCAGAAAAAATTGCGCCTCATTTCGATGCTTTACCGCCAGCACAACGAATTGTGATGGAAAAAGTTTATCTCGAAGAAAATTCGCACCAAGAAGTTGCCGAAGAGCTAGGGATCCCCTTAGGCACAGTAAAATCTCGGATCCGTTTAGCATTAGACCGTTTAAGAGAGGCCGTCGATGACAAATAGCATTAAACATCATCCAAGTTTGAGTTTGTTAGAGCAGTATTCTGACGGGACTCTGACGGCTGAAATCTCGCTGTTGGTTGCAACCCACTTGGATTTCTGCCCACATTGTCGGCAATTAACTCGGGACATTGAAACGGATCAAGCTTGTAGTTTTGCCCAAGAGGCTGTATCTGCTGACCAATCTGATGATTGGCTTGCCATGATGCAAGCTGTGTTAGCCGCAGACGTATCTGCTGTTAATATGGCACCAGCTCAGAACCATGCCGCAGGAGATAGTTTTCCGGCGAAAATTGAATATGCTGGTTACGAATTCGATTTACCAAGAGCCTTGCAACGTCTGTCTGACAAACGCAGCAAATGGTTGAGCTTAGGTGGTATTTCAACGGCGAAATTGCCATCCGGTGAACCTCATCATATCTCTTTGTTGTATATTGATAAGAATACTGAAGTTCCGTTACATACGCACAAAGGGCTAGAAATCACGCTTGTGTTATCAGGTGAAATTGTTGATGAAGTCGGCCGTTATGGCCCGGGTGATTTGATTATTAATACACCGGATGACACGCACACCCCGCGAAATGTGAGCGAAGAGCCATGCTTATGCTTGTCGGTGTTAAGTGCACCGCTTGAATTTAAACAAGGCCTCACTCGGTTATTAAACCCGTTACAACGGTTTTTCTACTAACTTTAAACGGTTGTGCCTATATTATGGAAACAAAGCCGCTTTAAGCGGCTTTGTTTATTGCGTTGCAGCTAACGCTGAAGCTAACTAACGCTTATCGCAATTCGAAGGCTTAACTGAGTAAGGCTATCCCCCCCTTTAAATTATAAACTTCAGCAAACCCTGCTCGATTTAAAATCTTTGCCGCCAGCAAACTACGATTGCCTGAACGACAAACCAGCAGCAAACGTTGCTGAGGGGTAAGTTGTTGCGCCATCAGAGCCCAAGCCAATCGAGACAATGGCACATGGAATACTTGTGTCTGAGGTGGAATGTAGCCTTCCAGTTGGCCAGCGCTTTGCTCATAGCCCTCGCGAACATCCACTAAGACGACATCGGGATGCTGAGCGAGATAGCTCTCTAGTTCGTTCGCCGCAATAATCTGTTTTGCATCCGATGCATCCACATCAACAATGCCACATTGATACTGCGACGCTTGGGTTAGCTGTTCACTGTGCTGTTGAATTTGCGCAAGCCAAGCCGGCGTTAACGCTTTCACTTGCACTAACTGGCCAAGTAGGGGCTGTTCCGCTTGGGCAATTTGCCAAGTAGTAAAAAAGCGTTGAGCGTAATCATGACTTGATAACAACAAGGTATCTGGCGAAATCCGGTGTTGTAGGGACACTAAACTTTGAACGAATTCCGTTGGATTGGCATCGGCTAAATCTAAGCGCCCGCAGCCCCCTGGCAATAATAAATCCCCGACAAACACGGCTATCAATTGTGTGTTTTTGCTTAATAGAAAACTACAGCTATCTGCACTATGGCCCGGAGTGTTAACACGCTCCAGCTGAAATTCACCACAATCAATCACAGCAACAGATAAAGGCCAACCTAACTGATCGACAGTTTGCAAACTCGGATTTAACAAGGCAACTAAGTCTGCACGAACTGATGGCTGATCTTGATGACAATGAGTTTCTAATACCGCTTTTAACTGAAGACCCTGTCCTTGGACTAAATTAGCGAGGCGATTGGCCAGCGGAGCGACGGGATCAATAATCACCGCTTCCCTACTTTGCTCAGACACCAATAAGTAACTACAAAACTCCTCATGCTTGAGCTGCGTCACGCCATCTGAATATTCTAAATCTTGGCTCAGTACATCCGAGAGGACCAAACAGCTACGACGCACCACAGGCACCAAGGCAATAATAGCCTGGCAAGCCTCATCAATTTGCGCTTGGGTTGTGGCTGGGCCAAAAGATAAACGGATCGCACCTTGGCTACGCCAAGTTTCAAGCCCCATGGCATCCAGCACGAAGCTGGTTGGAACCTTGGAACTGCAGGCGGAGCCTGAACTGACACGGATCCCTGCAGCGTCAAATAAGTCCATGATATCTTTGCTGAAAAACCCAGGAACTGCGAAATTAATGGTGGTAGGCACCACAAAAGGTTCCTGACTATTCAATACTAAATCAGGGTATAAAGTACGTAGTGCTTGCAACAATTGTTGCCGATAACGCCAGAGCACAGCTTCCGATTGAAACACGGAATCAGTTTTTTTCAGTAATTCAGTAAAAATCGCATGCAAGGCTGCGATGCCTGGCAAGTTCTCGGTGCCAGATCTCAAACCGCCCTCTTGGCCGCCACCTGCAATAAACGGCTGATAAGGCGTGTTTTGCCGCACATATAAAAAGCCGATGCCTTTGGGCGCATAAAGTTTATGGCCACTAAATGGTGCGTAATCGATCGTAGTGTTGGCGATATCTAGCGACATTTTGCCAAGTGCTTGCACACAATCTACCATCCAGCGCACTTGGGGATTGGCATCACGGATCACTTTTTCCAACAAGGTAATCTCTTGTTTGACTCCAGTTTCGTTATTTGCCGCCATGGTACACACTAAGGCGGCATTGGGCAGTAACGTCGCCAAAACGTCGAGATCAAGAATACCATTGTGGTCAACAGGAATGGCCTGCACAGTGGCATTGATCTCTAACACTTTATTCCAATGCTTTAAACTTTCTGGGACCGCTTTATGTTCGGTTGCCCCATACAACAACAAGGTGTTCGGCCCTTGCAATCCGCGCGACCGCGCATCTAACAATGCGGAGACAATCGATGTTTGGATCCCCTCGGTCGCCCCCGATGTAAAAACAATTTGGCCACTGGTTGCGCCAATCACTTGCCGCGCTAATTGCCGGGTTGCTTCCAATTCTACTTTGGCCTTGATACCGGTGCTGTGGCTACTACTCGGATTGCCGAAGCACGTTTGCATATGATGCAATACCGCGGCCGCAGCGCAAGGTAATACTGGCGTTGTGGCATTATGATCAAGATAAATTTCTTGAGGTTTTTGCTGAGGCTTCGCAGCGCTGAAATTGCTGTGATTTTCTGTTGTATCCACGTTCATCCGCTTACCTTTGGCTGTGCGATTTGCTGCAACATTCGCTGCACCATTCATTGAATAATTCGCTGGAGTATAGGCTAAACCACTCGCTTTATAACAATTAAGAATATCTTATGCCCATTATGATATTTCAAATCAGCATCAAGCGACAAGCCTGTCCAAAGAAATAGCCAGCTAAACCGTTGCAGGTCAACTCAAAAAAAAACTCCGCCTAAGCGGAGTTTTTTTATTCGACCAAATCTTTTGGGATATCGGGTCTTAACGCAGACCAGACTCGACCAGATTCTTTACCATACTTTCTGACTGCGAGAACCACTTCATCATGCTTGCCAGCTTCCGCATACAATTTCAGCTGATGGTAGTATTTACGCGCCAATTCACGGGCTTCTGGATGCGAGAAATAGAAAGTCGCAATTTTGCGATAAAGACCACGGAAGCCATTGAGGATCAATACATAAATACGATTGGCTGAGTGCAGAGCAAGTTCGTGATTCAAGTTGTAATCAAAATCTGCAAAGGCAACGGCAGTATCTTCTAAACTTTCAGCGCCGGCAAATGCTGCAATCGCTTGGTCACGATGATTTTTTACAGCACCGCGAATGTAGATTGCGCTGATATTCGTACGAGCAGACAATAATTCATCAACCAACTCCGGCATCCGTTCTTCATCTAAACGAGCCAAAGTTTCTAAAATATTTAAGCCTGAAGTTTCCCAAAAATTATTCACTTTCGTCGGTTTACCATGTTGAATGGTGAGCCAACCA
>CAZIPG010000092.1:0-2708 GCA_964540955.1 uncultured Rheinheimera sp. | reverse complement strand
CATCTCGGGCCAATCGTTGCAAAACTTCACGTAAAGTGGTTCTTGTCACACCAATCAGTTCAGACAGTTCACGCTCAGCTGGCAAAATTGAGCCCGGAGCAAATTTTCCATTCCAAATGGATTCGACAATATATTCTTCCGCAAACCCAGCTGGGCTCTGCGCTTTAATGAGGTTAGTCATCCGGATCTGTCCGTTATTGTTGTGATTTTGGTTAACTTTGGCACTGATTGTACCAGACAAAGTACAGTTAACAAGCTCCTTCAGGCAAAATGGCAGAACTTACTCTGGCTAGAGGTTGTTTTCAGCAGGAAATTGGCTTAGATTGTCGTCTGAAAAAATAACCCAACTACAAGGGAAATCAGATGTTTGCAGCAGTGGCTCGTTGGCCTAAACAACGCTGGCCTTGGATCCTTCTCACAGTCTCTTCAAGCGCATTATTACTTATTGCTTTGTATTTCCAATACGGCATGGGGCTGGCTCCTTGTATCATGTGTGTTTATCAACGATTTGCCCTTTGCGGCATTATCATCGCTGGCTTGATTGGCAGTTTCGGTTATCAATCTGCCATAGCCCGCTGGCTGGGTTATGGCGCATGGTTGGTCGGCTCAGGTTGGGGGTTGAAAATTGCCCATGACCAAGTGGTGAATGAACAAATTGTGGCGAGCGGCGGGTTTTCTACTTGCAGTTTATTTCCAGAGTTCCCAGTCTGGTTACCCTTAAATGAGTGGTTTCCAGCAGTATTCGCACCAACGGGCATGTGTGGCGAAATCGTCTGGACCTTCCTGAGTTTCTCCATGCCATTTTGGATGCGGATAATTTTTGGGATGTACTTGGTTGTTGCGATTATTATTCTCGCGAGCCAATTGAAGAAGCATAAATACAATCCATATGATTAAATCCGCGGAATTTAAATCGTCCGTAATAAAAAACCGCCAAATTTGGCGGTTTTTTTTATCTAATTTATCTGATGACGCTGAAATTACAGGATTGCTAACAGCTCAACATCGAAAATCAACGCACTGTATGGCTTGATTGCACCACCAGCACCACGCTCGCCATAGGCTAAGTTATGTGGAATGTATAAACGATACTTAGCGCCAACTGGCATTAATTGTAATGCTTCGGTCCAACCTGCGATCACACCAGAAACTGGGAACTCTGCTGGTTGGCCACGATTGTAAGAAGAGTCAAATACAGTACCATCGATCAATGTACCGTGATAATGCGTGCGCACTTTGTCAGCGCGCGTAGGCTTCTGGCCTTCACCCGCATTGATAACTTCGTATTGTAAACCTGAGGCCGTGGTCACTACGCCTGGTTTTTTCGCATTTTCAGCTAAGAACGCTTCACCGGCACCTGCAGCAAGTTTGGCTTGAGCTTCTTGCTCTGCTTGCATGCGCGCGCTGATCACTTCAAAGGCGGCACGAATTTGCGCTTCAGATACTTCAGGTTCGTCACCTGCGAAAGCAGCAGCTAAACCTGCAGCAACGGCGCTAATATCTAAGCCTTCAAATGGATTATCCGCCAGTTGTTGGCCCATTTGTAAGCCAATGCCATAACTTGCATGTTGTTCCAAGGTGGTGAATTTTGACATAAGGTTCACTTTTTAAAATTGCGCAATTGCGCGGTTAATAACGCGGCAACTGAGCAAACAGCCGCCAACAAAAAATTTTTAGATCGCTTGGACTTGCTGCCAAATAGAGCGGACCAGCTGTTCATCGGCAGCATTCAATTCGCCGTTGGCAATAGCCTGTTGCAAACTCTCGTTGACTGCACTGTAGATATCAGCGGCTTGAAAAGGCTGCTCAGTTAGTTGCAACTGCCCGACCGCTAAATCGACATGGCCTCGCAAATAACCACTGGCAAACAATTCGTCATCCGTTAACTGGGCAACACTATGGTCAAAATAATCAGCAATTTGCGATATTTTTAATTCGACCGTATTCATTCGTCTTCTCCTAGCCCTAAACGGTACATCACATAATCATTATAACCACAAAGCACTTTAATCATGCCTTGCAGCGATTGATCTAACTGCGGATCGCCACTGTCGCTGATTAACGGACGCCCTGCTAACTGTTGGATTTTAGTCTTGGTCGCTAGCAAGCAAATATTTTCGCGCCCAACGGCTTTGATGACTGCGGGTGATAATTGTTGATTGCCGCGACCGAAAATATGGCCTTGGCCACCAATCAAAGTGATGACCAAGCGACAATCATGGCCTTCGACCAATTTCAACAACTGCGCAGCAGTGACATCGCTGGCAATCACTTCGCCATTTTCAACAACATCAACCCCTAACAAGGTATTTGGCAAGCCGAGTTCAGCCATCACCGCAGCAACAGTACTGCCCGAGCCCATGACATAACGCACATCATCTTGCATTTGACTGACAAAATAAGCCGCTAAATCATCAAGCACCAATTCTTCTGATTCTTTGCCCGCCATCTTGACGCTTTGGACATAACGTAATTCGGCTGGAATTTGCATTTCACCATAACGTTTTGCCCGCACTGTGCCTTGGCGAAACGCGACTTCATCGATATCCATCACTTGCGCTTCTTGCACGGAGACTAACTCTCCCCGCACCATCTTGGCGACTACCTTGCCTGCGGCTTGTGGTGTAATGGCATAAACGCCTGAATGAATTTTACAACCCGCTGGAATGCCAAGTACCGTTAAATGCGGCCCAACACTGGCACAGATG
>CAZIPG010000091.1:0-11368 GCA_964540955.1 uncultured Rheinheimera sp. | reverse complement strand
CTCCCAGCTGAGCTAACCATCCGCATGACGTTCGGCGGTCATTATAGGGGGATGAGAAAAGCTGTCAATATTAATTTGCTGTTTTGCTTTTGAATGCTGTAAAAACAGTCAACTTGCTTTAGTAGACACTGGCGTTTCGGTCATTTTCTTGACAAGCCGTGCAAGAGTGTCTGGAGATTGTTACAATAGCGCATATTTATTCCCAAGTGGTGATGGATTTATTATGTCAATTGTTTCTCGTTTTGCCCCAAGCCCAACAGGTTATCTGCATGTGGGTGGTGCTCGTACTGCGTTGTTTAGTTGGTTATATGCGAAAAAGTCGGGTGGTACCTTCATTTTACGTATTGAAGATACTGATTTAGAGCGCTCTAGCCAAGAATCTGTGGATGCAATTCTAGATGGCATGAACTGGTTAGGTTTAGATTGGGATCAAGGCCCGTTTTATCAGACAAAACGCTTTGATTTGTATAAGGAAGTTGTTGCTCAGTTATTGGCTGAGGGCAAAGCATACAAATGTTTTTGTACCATTGAAGAAGTCGACGCCATGCGTGAAGCTCAAATGGCGGCGGGTGAAAAACCAAAGTATAACGGCATGTGGCGTGATCGTACCGATCATCCAACCGATAAACCTTATGTGATCCGGTTTAAAAACCCACAAGAGGGTGTGGTGGTCATTGATGACTTGATCAAAGGACGCATTGAAGTTGCCAATAGTGAGCTTGATGATCTGATCATCGCCCGCAGTGACGGCACGCCGACCTATAACCTGACCGTCGTGGTCGATGACTGGAAGATGGGCGTAACTCATGTGATCCGCGGTGATGACCATGTCAATAATACGCCTCGCCAGATGAATATTCTGTCGGCTCTCGGTGCAGAATTACCGAAATACGCCCATGTGCCGATGATCCTCGGCGATGATGGCAAACGCTTATCGAAGCGTCATGGTGCTGTTGGCGTGATGCAATACCGTGATAATGGTTTCCTGCCACAAGCCTTGTTGAACTATTTAGTCCGTTTGGGTTGGTCACATGGCGACCAAGAAATTTTCAGTATTGATGAATTGATCGAGATTTTCGATTTGTCGGCCTGTAACCGCGCACCATCGGCTTTTAACACTGAAAAACTGTTATGGTTAAATCAGCATTATATTCGCAGTCTTCCAGCGGCCGAAGTTGCTAAACATTTAGCCTGGCATGTGAATGAGCAACAATTAGATATCAGCAAGGGGCCAAGCCTCGAGCAGTTGATTGCTGTGCAAGGCGAACGCGTAAAAACTTTAAAAGAAATGGTCGAAGTAAGCCGCTATTTCTATGAAGATTTCGCTGAATTTGATGAAGCTTCGGCGAAAAAGCATTTGCGCCCAGTCGCAGCAGAACCTCTGAAAGCAGTGCAGCAACATCTGGCAGCACTCACGGAGTGGAATGCTGAAACTGTGCATGCGGCTATTAATCAAGCTGCGGAAAGTTTGGGCCTCGGCATGGGCAAAGTGGGTATGCCATTGCGCGTGGCTGTCACTGGTGGCGGCAATTCACCGTCATTGGATGTGACCGTGGCTTTAATCGGTCGTGAGCGGGCGATTGCGCGTATCGATTTGGCCCTGAGTTATATTGAAAAACGCGGGGAAAGCGCTTAAGTAACGAGCGCTTTTGCTGAAAAGCGCCTTGCTTTCAAAGGTGTACTTTATATTAGCGTTTAAGCAGCGCCTCAACAAAAAAGCCAGCGTCAAATTCGCTGGCTTTTTAATTGTCTCGACTGACTCATTAGTGCAGGACGCGGGCTTTTAAGGTGCCTGGAATGGCTTTTAACTCATTCAGGGCTAACTCTTGATCCAGACTATCGATATCGATCACCACATAACCAATCTCTGCATTGGTTTGTAAGTATTGACCAGAAATGTTAATACCATGACGGGCAAAAGCTTCGTTGATTTTGGTCAGCATGCCGGGTTGGTTTTTGTGAATATGCAATAAGCGAGAACGGCCTTTGTGTTCTGGCAGTGATACTTCAGGGAAATTCACTGCAGACAAGGTTGAGCCATTGTCTGAATATTTCACCAGTTTCCCAGCAACTTCGTAACCGATATTTTCTTGCGCTTCTTGTGTAGATCCGCCGATATGGGGCGTGAGGATCACGTTGTCAAAAGCGCGCAACGGTGATTCAAAGACTTCGTCATTGCCGGTCGGTTCAACGGGGAACACATCGATGGCGGCACCGGCTAATTTCTTCGTGGCTAACGCACTCGCTAAAGCATCGATATCGACCACAGTGCCACGTGAGGCGTTGATCAGCATAGAGCCTGCTTTCATTAAATCAAGTTCCGCTTCGCCAATCATGTTTTGGGTTTGTGGCGTTTCTGGCACGTGCAATGAAACCACATCGGAAGTCTTTAATAACGTCGATAAATCAACTTGCACTGCGTTGCCCAGCACCAGCTTGTCTTCAATATCATAAAATTGGACGCGCATCCCGATATTTTCAGCCATGATCGACAATTGGGTACCAATGTGGCCATAGCCGATGATGCCAAGGACTTTACCGCGTGCTTCAAACGAATGCGTTGCAGTTTTTTGCCATTCACCGCGATGGGCTGCCGCATTCCGCTGTGGGATACCGCGCAATAACATGATGATTTGGCCAAGCACCAATTCAGCTACAGAACGAGTGTTGGAAAACGGTGCGTTAAAAACCGGGATAGCGCGGGCGAGGGCCGCGTCTAAATCGACTTGGTTAGTGCCGATACAGAAGCAACCAATGGCCACCAATTTGCTCGCTTCATTCAGAACTTTTTCTGTCAGCTGAGTGCGTGAGCGAATGCCAATAAAATGGACATCCTTAATTTTTTCAATCAGTTCTTCTTCAGACAATGAAGTTTTTAAATACTCAATATTGCTATAGCCCTGATTTTTAAAAGTCTGCACCGCACTTTGGTGCAAACCTTCCAGTAGCAATATTTTTATTTTGTCCTTCGGTAATGAGTAGTTTTTCATAGTAACGCTCTTTTTAATGTTGCTAAATCTGTGTAGAAAACCCGAGATCTTAATTTTTTTATTGGATGATCTGGGTGCCGGTGGCGGCGCCGACTAAGACGATATCTGCTGCTCTCGCAGCAAAAATCCCATTGGCGACCACGCCGGTAATTTGGTTAATTTGTTGTTCGAGAGTCAATGGATCGGTAATTGCCAGCCCATGTACATCCAAAATGATATTGCCATTGTCTGTAACCACAGCTTCGCGCCAGATTGGTTTGCCGCCCAGTTTGCTTAATTCACGGCTGACATAATTGCGTGCCATCGGGATGACTTCGACCGGTAATGGAAAACGTCCCAGCACTTCCACTTGTTTGCTGCTATCGACAATACAAACAAATTTTTCTGCGACTGCAGCCACAATTTTTTCCCGAGTCAATGCAGCGCCACCGCCTTTAATCATATGTTTGAATGCGTTAATTTCGTCTGCGCCATCGACATACACACTAAATGAATCGATGTCATTGAGATCGAACACAGGAATACCAAGAGCCTGCATTTTGGCAGTTGATTGCACCGAACTTGAGACTGCACCTTTGATTTCATCTTTAATGGAAGCTAACGCATCGATAAAGTGATTGACTGTCGAGCCTGTGCCCACGCCCACAATGGTATTTCTTGGGACAAAATCTAAAGCAGCCCAGGCTGCACGTTTTTTCATTTCATCTTGGGTCATGGATCAGTTCCGGTGTTTAGCCATAAAGATGGATATTATATCGAAAGCACCCGCTGACAAAAGGCAAATTAGCGGGAGAGATGAATTTATTTTAGCTGTTGCTATCGATTCTGGTCAAACCAGTTATTTGAGGTCAAAAAAAACGCTTCGAAGTGAAGCGTTTTTAGTACTCATATCACATTTGAGAGTTTAGTTTTTCAAGCGTTGCCGCATATCATGCGCAAGGCTAAAGATCACGTAAAGCACAACCACAGGCACGAGGCCGTAAATAATCGCTTGTTCTAAGCTCGCTAAATAATCGAGTTTGAGTGCCAAGGCCACCAGGAACCATGTGTAGGCGATATAACATAATAAAAATAATGCGCCTTCAATGCGGTTTAGAATTGCACCCGCGAAGAAGAACGGCACGCACAATAATGCCACCGCAACCATGACCGGAATGTCGATTTGTGTCATCTGAGCACCAGCTAACAGCGGGGTAGGTGATACCAAACCTGACAAACCTAATACGCAAAGAATATTGAAGGTATTACTACCAACCACATTGCCTACAGCAATATCACGCTCACCACGAATAGTCGCAACAATCGAAGTGACAACTTCGGGTAGTGAAGTTCCTGCAGCGACAATCGTTAAACCAATCACTGCTTCATTAACGCCCCAAGCTGTAGCCAATTCCACCGCACTTTGCACCAACCAGCGGGCACCTAATACTAACAGTGCTAGACCACCAATCACTAAGGCAGCACTTTGCCAAGCTGGTTTTGGTTCATTCAGTAATTCGGCAATTTCATCATCTGGTTTTTCTTCAGAGGATTGTGATTTGCCTTGATAAAATAAGAATGCGGTATATCCCAACAAGCCCGCGAAGAGAATGCCCGATTCGAAGCGAGATAATTGGCCATCTTGAACAAATACCAAAACAAGAATCGAGACAAAGACCATGATTGGGACATCTTGTCGAATCAATTGCTTTGAAATAATTAGTGGCATAATGACCGCGGAAACACCTAAGATAAACAACACATTAAATATGTTGCTTCCAACAGCGTTTGCTATGGCTAGCTCCGCTTGCCCAGAGTATGCAGCTTTGACAGATACGGCGAGTTCAGGTGCACTCGTACCAAAAGCTACCACTGTTAAACCAATTACTAAGGTCGGAACTCCAAAAGATGACGCTAATCGAGCGGCACCTTTGACCAGAGTGTCAGCTCCGATCACCAAGAGCACAAGGCCCACACACAACATTACCCAAGTCATCATGACGATGCATCCTCATTTTTGAAAACTGCGCCAAGATTACTGAGACGGTGGGGGAAATTCAATCGCTGGTTGGCTGAAAACAATAAAAAAGGCCACGAGTTGTGGCCTTTTTCGATATAGCTTGGCAATTATTTATTTAATGACAGCTTATAACCACTCAAGCTCAGCGCATCAGGTTCAGCAACCAACAAATAGTTGCTGCCAGTAACCAAAGTCGTTAACTCGGTTTGTGCCAGTAAAATCTTGTTGTTGTTGCTATCTTTGTGCACCACAAACATGGTGTATTCACCCGCAGGTAGAGTCACGCTGACTTGTGAAGCATAATTTAAAGTATTGACGAAGTAAGGTGTTGTTTCAATCGTTTGGCCAGGCGCAACAAAGTACAGGCTGACTTGGTTGTAGTTCGGGATCACGTTCACAGCATTGAACACGAAATCGAAAACTTGTGGCAATTTGCTGTCAGTCACTGTGATGGCTGCTGCGTTTTGGTTCGCATCGCGGTAAAACACGATTGATTTCACAGCATTTTGGCTTAATGTCACTAAACCATTGCGCATTACTAAGTTATTTTGCGCATCCGCTAAAGAAACACGGTAATCGCCTGCAACAGTTTCGGTATAAGCCGTTAAAGTATCTGCTGCAACATTCGCAAATGCTGGCGTCTCAGTTAAATCACCTAAAAATACTTTACCTGGGTTTACATCATTGATGCTGTTATACACGCGGAATTGAGCTGAGCTGGTCACATCTTCTTGCGTCACAACTGAGGTTGTGTTGCCGATGACGTCAACGGCAAATTTGTTCTGTTGTGGGCCTGTTGCAGAACGAACAACTAACACATATTCGGTTTCAAAAGCGAAAGAAACTACGCCAGATTTGAACAATACAGTTTTATCACCACCGCGCGTGATATAAACAATATAGCTACCGACCGCACTTGTTTTAAACTGGCTGAAAGTTTTGTAGCCAGCAGAACCTACTAACTGGGCATCAGCGAATGCTTTGGTTGAATCCCCGATATAAACATCGTAGGTGGTTGTATTGTTGACCAAGTTTAAGAAGTTCACTTTAAACTGATCATCTAAAGTGTCGTCACGAACAAAGTTTAATTTCAGTAAATCTGGGCTGGCAAAATCACCCGCCATGAATAATAAGGTTTTTTCACCCTGAGCTAGGGCAACCGTATCTTCTTTAATGGTTTTTACAGTGCTGTTATCAGAGTTGTAGGTCAGTTTTACTTTGTAAGTATTTTCACTGACACCTGACATTGGTGTCACATCCGCATAAGTAGCACTGCCTACCGCAGTATCTGTGGTATCCAATGTTAATGTTAAGCTAGTGCTCGCACTGTTGGCTGAGCCGTTATACATTTGCACGTAGGCATTGGGGAAGGTTGCAGTTTCATCATCAGAACCACTGCCACCACAGGCAACTAACACTAAGGTACTCAATACTACGGCTATCGGTTTAAGAATTCGCATAAGGTTCTCTTACATACTCAACATGAATGAAGATTATTGTGCATCAAGGAATATAACATCTTGGAAGTTGATGATTTTATTCATTTTTGCGTTATTCAAATTTTGTTGCATCATTATACATGGAAGTTAATTCGACGTCACTGCAGATTCTTGCTGCTGCAGATGCCACATGTCGGCATAAAGTCCATTTTGTGCCAGCAGTTCATCATGCCGACCCATCTCTTTAACGACTCCTTGTTGTAATACGATGATCTGATCCGCATCAACGATTGTTGACAATCGATGGGCGATCACAATCGACGTATGTCCTTGGGAAACATCCCGAATTGCCTGCAAAATACTTTGCTCTGTTTGCGAATCTAATGCTGAGGTTGCTTCATCAAACACCAGAATTGGTGAACGCTTCAGTAATACTCGAGCAATAGCAATCCGTTGTTTTTCCCCACCAGAAACTTTCAATCCACGTTCGCCGACTAGGGTTTGGTCTCCTTGTGGCAAGCTTGAAATGAAAGGACGCAAATTGGCTAAATTAATCGCTTGCTCAATGTCCTCATCCGTTGCTTTAGGGTTGCCATAAGCAATGTTTTCACGAATTGAGCAATTAAATAACACAGTATCTTGCGGCACAATCGCAATCGATTGGCGCAGACTCTCTAGTGTTAGCCCACTGATTGACTGCTCATCAATCGAAATGGTTCCCTGTTGCACATCATAAAAACGATAAATTAAGCGAGATAGGGTACTTTTACCAGCCCCCGAGGGACCAACAATCGCAACTTTTTCACCGGGTTGGACAATAAAGCTCAGTCCTTGCAAGATTGGGCGCTCTGTTTGGTAAGCAAAATGTACATTTTCAAATTGGATTTTGCCGGCTGTTAACTTTAAAGGATGCGCATCATCGGCATCGATAATTGCTGGTTTTCGCTTCAGTAAACCGAGCATATTTTCTAAATCGGTCAGGGCTCGTTTGATTTCACGATAGACAAAACCCAAAAAATTGAGTGGTAAAAACAACTGCAACATATAGGCATTGACCATGGCGAAATCGCCGAGAGTCAGTTGTTTATCAACCACGCCTTGCGCCGCCATAAGTAACATCAAGGTGATCGCCACGGCAATAATCAAAGCTTGCCCAGAGTTTAACGCCAAAAGAGACAAGCGATTTTTAAGTTTGGCCTGCTCCCAAGTTGCCAGTGCAGCGTCATAGTTTTTGGCTTCATAGGCTTCATTATTAAAATATTTCACCGTTTCATAGTTAATTAAGCTATCGATGGCTTTGGTGTTCGTAGTGGAATCTGCTTGATTGGCTTCTCGAATATAGCGATTGCGCCATTCGGTGACTTTCACTGTGAAATAAATGTAAGCCAGTACGGCGATAGCCGTAACTAAGGCATACCAAAATGAAAAAAGACTCCAGAAAATCAACGCAACCAGCAGAATTTCAAGCAAAGTGGGGATGATGTTGAACATCATAAAGCGCATTAAAAAACTAATGCCATTGGTTCCGCGCTCAATATCGCGGCTGATCCCGCCGGTTTGACGGTCTAAATGAAAACTTAAATCCAATTGATGCAGATGTTGAAATACTTTCAGTCCGACTTGGCGCATGGCATGTTCAGTGACACGTCCAAATAAGGCATCGCGAATTTCACCAAAAAAAACGGAGCCGAATCTTAAAGCCCCATAAGCCAACACCAGCAATAAGGGCAGAGCAACTTGCGCTTGTAAATTGCCATCGAGGGCATCAACGATGAGTTTCAAGACATAAGGTAACAACAAGGTGGCAGCTTTGGCGGCACATAGCGCCAAAATCGCTAAGATCACATGGCCACGAAATGCGAGTAGATAAGGCAGCATATACTGCACTGTTTCACCGAAGGTTGCTGCCTCTTGCGTTTTAATTGGATCTGGACGCTTGGCGGCTCCCGCAAAACCTCGCATGTTGCGCACTCCTATCAAGCCAGTTGTCGAGTTGCGAACTCGACAACTGCCCACAATTTTCTAAGCGTAAGTACACAAGTAAGCGGTGTCCCGAGCTACTTGTAATTGAAATTTTTGGTTGGCAGCGACTTCGAATCGCTGGCCTTGGCGAAAAGTTTGCCAAACTGTTTGCCCAGGCAATAACACAGACAGCTCACCACTGATAATGGTTAAAACTTCATGCTGGCTAGTGCCAAACTCATAATCGCCAGCAGCCATGACGCCGACAGTGGCCGGCAGTTCATCGCCAGCAAAAGCGATTGACGTTACTTTACCATCAAAATACTGATTGACCTTAAACATTTTTGCTCCGCAATTTCTTAAACATAAACCACCCGAGCTGCCAGTAAACCTGATTTTAAAGCATTACACCAGATAAATTTGGATGTTTAGATGTCTGTTTTTCTGCAATAAAAATGCACAGATGCCAATCATGCAACACAACCGCTGGCGATCATAAAAAATGCCAGCGGTTGCTGGCATTTTCATGAGATGGAGTACTACGCAACTAGTGCTTACTTGACGCAATCCACGTAATAGACTTTTTGACCTTGTTGATCATCGGCGACTAAGCCATGAATGTAAGTTTCAAAGCCTGGGAATTTGTCATTAAATTCACGGGCGAATTTCAGATAACTGACGATTGTTTCGTTAAAGACCTCGCCCGGCACCAACAGTGGGATCCCTGGTGGATACGGGGTTAACATTACCGCCGTAATCCGACCTGTCAGTTCATCCAATGGCACCCGTTCGATTTTCTTATGCGCCATTTTGGCAAAAGCATCAGCAGGCTTCATCGCAGGGACCAGATCAGATAAATACATTTCTGTCGTCAGTTTCGCGATGTTGTAAGTGCGATAAATGTCATGGATTTGGTTACACAAATCCCGTAAACCAATACGCTCATATTGCGGATATTTTTGAATAAACTCAGGCAGAATGCGCCACAGCGGGGCATTTTTGTCATAGTCATCCTTAAATTGCTGCAATGCAGTAACCATGGTATTCCAACGGCCTTTGGTGATGCCGATGGTGAACATGATAAAGAAACTATAAAGGCCGGTTTTTTCAATCACAACGCCATGTTCTGCTAGGTATTTTGCCACGATGGCAGCCGGGATCCCGGTTTCAGAGAAGTCGCCATCGACGTTCAAACCTGGGGTTAAAATCGTTGCTTTGATCGGATCTAATAAGTTAAAGCCTTCGGCAATAGCACCAAAGCCATGCCAATTTTCATCAGCATGCAACATCCAAGCTTCACGTTCATCTAAGCCTTCTGCTGTTAAATCATCGGGTCCCCAAACTTTAAACCACCAGTCATCGCCATATTCATCATCAACTTTTCGCATCGCACGGCGAAACTCTAGGGCTTCATCGAGTGATTCTTCCACCAATGCCGTACCGCCAGGGGCTTCCATCATCGCGGCGGCCACATCGCAAGAGGCAATGATTGCGTACTGCGGGCTGGTTGAGGTATGCATCAAATAGGCTTCGTTGAATAAATTGGTGTCGAGTTTATTTTGGTTGGCATCTTGCACCAAAATTTGTGACGCTTGCGAGATCCCAGCCAACAGTTTGTGAGTCGACTGCGTTGAAAACACCATGGAGGTATCACAGCGCGGGCGACCTTCGCCAATGGCATGATAATCGCCGTAGAAATCATGGAAAGCGGCATGTGGCAACCAAGCTTCATCAAAATGCAGAGTTTCGATTTCGCCATCGAGCAGGGTTTTAATTTCTTCCACGTTATACAAAATACCATCGTAAGTACTTTGTGTGATGGTGAGTACCCGCGGCTTCACATCCGGATCTTTGGCCAGCACTTCACGAATAAACGGGTTGGCCAACATTTTTCGACGGATAGTTTCAGGTTCAAACTCGCTGCGAGGAATAGGTCCGATGATGCCGTAATGGTTGCGTGTTGGCATCAAGAATACCGGTAAAGCGCCCGTCATCATGATGGCGTGTAAAATTGATTTATGGCAGTTACGGTCAACCACCACGATATCGCCCGGTGCCACTGTCGAGTGCCAGACGATTTTGTTAGAAGTTGAGGTTCCGTTGGTGACAAAGAACAAATGGTCGCAGTTGAAGATCCGGGCGGCATTGCGCTCTGAGGCGGCAACCGGACCAGTATGATCGAGCAATTGCCCAAGTTCATCGACCGCATTACACACATCCGCCCGCAGCATATTTTCGCCGAAAAATTGATGGAACATGCGGCCCACCGGCGACTTCAAAAACGCCACGCCACCTGAGTGGCCAGGGCAATGCCAACTGTACGAACCATCTTGCGCGTAGTGCGTCAATGCACGGAAAAACGGGGGAGGCAGCGAATCGAGATAACTTTTCGCTTCGCGGATAATGTGGCGAGCAACGAATTCTGGCGTATCTTCGTGCATATGAATAAAGCCATGCAGCTCGCGTAAAATATCATTGGGGATATGACGTGCAGTGCGTGTTTCGCCATATAAATAAATTGGTATGTCTGGGTTGCGATGGCGAATTTGCTCAACAAAATTACGCAGTTGATTGAGCACCGAAGAGCTTTCTTCGACACTGCCGCTGCCAAACTCTTCATCATCAATCGACAAAATAAAACCGGCCGCTCGGCTTTGTTGCTGTGCGAAGGATGTTAAGTCGCCATAACTGGTGTAGCCCACGACTTCCATGCCGGCCTTTTCAATCGCGCTAGCCAATTCGCGAATGCCTGAGCCGCTGGTATTTTCCGAGCGAAAATCTTCATCAATAATGACGATCGGGAAGTAAAATTGCATCGTGGTTCCTTAACAAAACTGCGCACACGGATTGAATTGCTATGCACGCAAGGGGCCGAATTCTATTCTGGATTATTTCTCGAGTGGCGACCGAAAAGACGGCCGAAAAAAACCTGCACAAGATACCTTAATTTCACAGTTTTACCACCCTAAACATGGGGT
>CAZIPG010000090.1:0-11422 GCA_964540955.1 uncultured Rheinheimera sp. | reverse complement strand
GCACCGCCATAACCAAAGTTGCGACAATATTAAAACAAGCGACGGCAATCACTAAAGCCAACACCAAATATAAAATACTACGCACCATTTGAATGTCTTCATATAAATGGCCTTGCGTGCGAAACCAATCCAACATATAAATGTGATCGGTTGCCTGCTGCCCAAGCACTCTGGATAAATGGTTCGCCTCAAAGATATCGGCAATTTTAAACGCATAGCCTTGAATACTGTCACTGGGCATTTCTAACCAAGTCGCCAAAGCGGCCATCTGCACCCAAATCTGTTGATAGTCCAACTGACCACCGATACCAACAATCGCCGTGACCGTTAAATTAACATTTTTCTGGCCAGATAATTCCCCTTGCTCGGTCACCTTGGGCAGCATTAATTGCACGGTATCGCCAACCGCAACCCCAAGCTCTTTTGCGATCCCTTGGCCAAGAATGATGTCATCATCCGTCAGCCCATCTAAGGTTCCTGATTTGAGGAATAAATCTAAACGGGTAATGCCACTTTCATACGCCAAATCAATACCACGCACTTGGGTTGCTTTGACTTGCGCCCCTGCTCGTAACAGACCATCGGTACGGATATAAGGCGCTGAGGCCACAACGCCAGGTTGACTACCCAGAGTGGCCAATTTTCGCGGCCAGTCTCGAATAGGTTGATCAACTGACTCTAATTCAACATGCGCAATCACATTCAGTACTTTGTCACGCAACGCTTGTTCAAAGCCATTCATGACCGACAGCGCTAAAATCAAAATCGCCACTCCCAAACCGATACCAATGGTCGAAGAGGCCGAAATAAAGCGAATAAAAGCACTGTGATTGCGGGTATTGCGATACCGACTTGCAATTTGCCAAGCAAGACTAGCCATGATCAACACCCAAGCGGCCATCGCGCATCCAATATTGCTTGTCCAGTTTTGCTGCCAAAGCTCTGTCGTGAGTGACTACGACAAAACTGGTTCCTAACTCTCGATTCAGCTCACGCATCAACTGATAAATGCTTTCGGCCGTTTGATGATCCAAATTCCCGGTCGGTTCATCAGCGAGCACTAATCCGGGATTGCCCACCATGGCTCTGGCAATGGCCACCCTTTGCCGTTCACCACCACTGAGTTCAGCAGGCCGATGTTCTAAACGATGGCCAAGCCCGACTCGCTGCAACATCGCGGTGGCTGCCGCAGTGGCTTTTGCTTTGGACTCTTTGCGGATTAATAACGGCATCGCGACATTTTCCAACGCCGTAAAATCCATCAGTAAGTGGTGAAACTGATAAATGAAGCCCAATTGTTCATTGCGAAGTTTGGCTTTTTGTTCGGCGTTTAAGGTGGCAATTGCTTGACCCGCCAGCCATAACTCCCCAGAATCGGGCTGATCTAAAGTGCCAAGGATGTGCAACAACGTACTTTTGCCTGAGCCTGAGCTTCCAACAATAGCCACCATTTGATGAGAAGGCACTTCCATGGAGACCTGATGCAAGACCGGGGTCACATGACTGCCATCACGGTAACTTTTGGAAATGGCTTTGCAACGTAACATCAATTTATTCATCTCTTAAAATCTCAGCAGGCTCGACCTGCACAGCACGCCAGGCAGGATAAATCACTGCCAAAGCTGTCAACATCAAAGCACTGGCCATTATGATTGCCACTTGCCCAATTCTTAAATCAATCGGTAACTCCATCCCCGGCACCAACTGCATGCCCAAAAGGTGCATGATCGGATTCAGTTGCGTCGTGAGGATCACTCCAACAACGCCACCTAACAGAGCGCCGGTAACGCCATGGCTCATGCCTTGAATGGCGAACACATAAAATAACTGCCGATTGGTCATGCCCTGAGTTTTTAAAATGGCAACTTCACGCTGCTTCTCCGTCACCATCATTACTAGGGCAGAAACGATATTAAAAGCAGCGACAGCAACAATCAGCAGTAACATCAACCACATCATCGATTTTTCCATGGCGACGGCAGAAAACAACTTGCCATGGCTTTGGCGCCAATCGATTAATGATTGCACCTCTGGCTGTTGCTTTAACTGCGCCGCAATTTCGGGGGCCGTAAACGGGTCGGCAAGACTCAACCGCCACTCAAAGTTCGGCTTGCGACTGAGCTTTTGTAAATCATGTAACTGCACAATCGCGACTAGATTATCGACTTCTGAACCACTGTCAAAAATTCCAGCGACAGTAAAAAGCCGTTGGGTGGGCATCCAGCCTAAGGGCGTGTAATGGCCGCCTGAGGGCAATAAAATTCGAATCTTTTGCCCTGTGCGAACTTTGAGTTTCTCCGCAAGGCCAACGCCTAAAATGACATCAAATCTGGACTCTGCAAAGGCATCCCAATCACCGACCACTAAAGAGCTTGCTAAAAACTGCGGCAGTTGTTTCACATCAACGCCTTGCAGCAAGACCCCCGACAATTCTTTGCTGGACTGCACCAATGCTTCTTGTTGCAAAAAAGGACTAACTTGGCTGATGGCAGGTGACAGATTTTTCACTGCCGCTGCATCCATCGCAGCATCAGTTTTCAACATAATATGGGGTATCACGCCTAAAATTCTTTTTTTAAGTTCACCTTCAAAGCCATTCATGACAGAACTGACTAAAGTTAATGCGACCACGCCGAGAAAGATCCCGGCGACAGAAAATAGCGTAATGAAGGAAATAAAGGCATTACCCTTGCGGCTTTGGCTATAGCGTAAGCCAATAAATAATGAAACTGGTATTTGCATCCCTTTTCTCAGGACTTCGGCTTTTGATAATGATAAAGTAATGGGATCATAGAGATAAACGGGGTCGCTTACAAGCGGAGACACTGATGGAAGCAGCAGACTTAGCCTTATTGCATGAGCAATATCACGATTATTTTATTGTTGAGCAGCAAATTAATCTCAATGTACAAGTTTTTAATTCAGCATTACCTGATGAATTAGGCTTTGAAGCATTGATCCCCGCCCCCTTTAAAATGGTCAGTGAATTAGCCGCGGTCGACAATGCCGCGATTAAATCTCTGAACCGAATTGGCGAGTTTGCCGAAGACTTGGCCAGTTATTTACGAGCACAAAGCCGCAAAATCGACATGATGCTGGGCTTTTTATTGCAGCAACAGGATGAAGCGCAATACCGCCACGTTTCGCATAGTTTCGGTGGCTCTGCTTGTTGTTTTTACAGCGATACACCGTTAGAGCCCGGCCAATATGTGCAAATTAAAATGTTTTTAAATCATGGCGAAGGCGCGGTGTTTGCTTTGGCCGTGGTATTGGGCTGTCAGCCTGAAGCCAACGAAGCTGAAGTGAGTCGTTATCTGATTAAAACAACCTATGTCCGCATCAAGGACGCGGATCGAGAGTTGGTGGTCCGCGCTAGCTTGCATGAACAATCGCGCCAACTCAAACGCAAAGCAGAATTACGGGCACAACAAGGAAATCGATAAATTGCAAGGCTTTAGACTATTACCGGAATGGGCGCCACAATCGGCCGTCATGTTGACTTGGCCGCACCCAGCAACCGATTGGGCCGATTTTTTGCCAGACGTTGAACAAACTTTTCGCGCAATAGCCAAGCAAGTGAGTCAGTACGCTGATGTGGTGGTGGTTTGCCATTCGAACGAGCTACTCGAACAGCTGCGCTTGGAATTTCAGCAACTGTCGATTGAGAACGCCCATTTTGTGGTGATTGCCAACAATGATAGTTGGGCCCGCGATCACGGCCCCATTACTGTGGTTGATAGCAATCAGCAATTACATTGGTTAGATTTCCAATTCACTGGTTGGGGCGATAAATTTACTGCCAATTTAGATAATGCAATTAATCAACAGTTGGCGACAGCGCCTTTTGTCACCATCCAAAGCTGTTTAACCCAGGCATTAGTGCTCGAAGGCGGTGCTATTGAAACCGATGGTAACGGGTGCTTTTTGGCAACTCGGCATTGTTTGCTGCATGAGAATCGCCAAAATAGCTTGTCGCAATCGCAATTCGAGCAACAATTGACTGAACTGTTCGGCGTGCATAAATTTTTATGGCTGGAGCACGGTTATCTGGCGGGGGATGACACCGATGCCCATATTGATACCTTGGCGCGCTTTACGCCAAATCAGGGTATTGTTTATGTGCAATGTAACGATCCTTTAGATGAACACTATGCTGCGCTCCAGGCAATGGCCTCACAACTTGAAGGCTTCACTGATAGCCATAATGAGCCCTTTACTTTGTTTCCGTTGCCATGGCCGAGCGCAAAATATTCGCCAGAAGGCGAACGACTCCCTGCAAGTTATGCCAACTACCTGATCATCAATGGTGCCATATTGATGCCAACTTATGGCGATGCCAAAGATGCGGCGGCATTAGACGTATTAAAAACCGCTTACCCTGGGTATCAGGTGCATGGTATTGATTGCCAAGCGCTCATCCGGCAGTACGGCAGTTTACACTGCGTCACCATGCAATTACCGAAAGGTTGTATCCGCGAAAAAAATTCTGTGCTCAGAAAAAGCACAGTTCTGTGAGTAGAATTCAATGACGACTGTTATAGGACAACTGCCGCGCTTTGCCAAAGTTGGCGACCAAATCAGCTGTGGCAATTTAGTCGGCGCGGCATTACCTCTGGCGATTGCTGAGTTGCTTTCGCAACAACCTGGGGTGTATTTGCTGATTGTCGGCGATACACCGACAGCGCTTCGCCTTGAGCAAGAATTGAGTGTGTTTAGTCAGGATGATTTCAGTGTATTAAGTTTTCCCGATTGGGAAACTTTGCCTTATGATCATTTTTCACCGCATCAAGATATTATTTCCCAGCGTTTACGCACCTTATACCAGCTCCCTACTTTAACCAAAGGGTTGGTGATTGTTCCTATCAGCACCCTGATGTTGCGCATTGCACCGCCTGTCTATCTGCAGCAACAAAGTTTAGTGCTGAACAAAGGGCAAAAACTCGACTTGGCCACGCTCCGCTTACAGCTGGTGCAAGCTGGCTATCGCTTAGTGGACCAAGTGATGGAGCATGGTGAATTTTCGGTGCGCGGCTCGTTGCTGGATCTCTACCCGATGGGCAGCCCGCTGCCTTATCGCATCGATTTCTTTGATGATGAAATTGATGGTTTGCGCACCTTTGATCCAGAAAATCAGCGAACACTGACGCAGGTAGAGCGGATTGAATTATTGCCCGCGCACGAGTTTCCCTTTGATAAAACCGCAATTGAGCGTTTTCGCACGCGCTATCGCGAGAGATTCCCGGCACGTAACGAAAAAGAATCACTCTACCAACAAGTGAGTCAAGGCTTATTACCCGCCGGTATTGAATACTACCTGCCACTTTTTATCGAACAAACCGGCTCTTTACTCGATTATTTTGCTCCAAGCAGTATGATTTTGAGCCTTGGTGATTTGGATGTTGCCGCCCAGCGATTCTGGCAGGATGTTGAAAAGCGCTACGATGATCGTGCTATCGATTTATTAAGGCCTATCCTCAAACCGCACGAAGTCTATTTAGCCGTTGAGGAGCTTTTTGCCGGCTTAAAACAATTTAGCCGTTTACGTTTATCCAGAGCGCAATTACCCAGCAAAGCAGGACAAACCAATCTGGCTGCCGAGTTATTGCCCGATTTAACCGTCAATCATCAGCAAAAAGAGCCACTCGACCCCGTTAAACAATTCTTGGTACAGCTGAAAACCCAGAAAGGTCGAGCGCTGTTTATGGTGGAATCAGAGGGCCGCCGCGAAAGCTTATTAAATTTATTACAAAAAGCAGGCATCAGACTGCCGCAAAGTGCCAGCTACGCAGACTTTATTACTGGCCAAGAAGATGTGGCCATTTGTATTGGCGCGCTGGAACAAGGTGTTTTATTTTCTGGCAAAAATCCGCTGGCAATTATCAGCGAGAATGAATTGTTTGGTGTCAAAATCAGCCAAAGACGCCGTCGTAAACATAGCCAACAAATCTCCAGCGAAACCGTCATTCGCAATTTAGCTGAATTGACCTTAGGCCAACCCATTGTGCATTTACAGCATGGCGTTGGTCGATACCAAGGTTTGCAAGTCCTTGAGGCCGCAGGGATCAGTGCAGAGTTTGTCACTATTGAATACTTAGGTGGCAGCAAATTATATGTGCCCGTGTCTGCGCTGCATTTGTTATCTCGCTACTCAGGCTCGGAACCTGAGCACGCACCATTACACAAACTCGGCAACGACACTTGGGAGAAAGCTCGACGAAAAGCGGCCGAGAAAGTGCGCGATGTGGCCGCGGAATTACTTGATGTATATGCGATGCGAGCTTCGCAAAAAGGCTATGGCTTTCAGCTAGATTTAGCCAATTATCAACGCTTTGCGGATGGTTTCCCCTTTGAAGAAACTGCAGATCAGCAAGATGCGATTGATGCAGTGCTGCGTGACATGTGTGCCCCCCAAGCGATGGATCGCTTGGTATGCGGCGATGTGGGTTTTGGTAAAACAGAGGTCGCGATGCGGGCCGCCTTTGTGGCGGTCGATGATGGCCATCAAGTGGCAATTTTGGTCCCCACCACCTTGTTGGCACAACAACATTTTGAAAATTTCCGCGACCGTTTTGCCAACTGGCCGGTCCGGGTTGAAGTGTTATCGCGATTTGTTAGCGCCAAAGAGCAAAAAGCAATTTTGGCCGATGTTGCCGCTGGCAAAGTCGATATCCTGATTGGTACCCATAAATTGCTGCAAGATGACATCGTCTTTAAAGAGCTGGGTTTATTGATTGTTGATGAAGAACATCGCTTTGGCGTTCGGCAAAAGGAAAAAATTAAGGCTTTGCGTGCCAATATTGATATTTTAACGCTCACCGCCACCCCAATCCCGAGAACTTTGAATATGTCCTTGGCTGGCATGCGCGATTTATCGATTATTGCGACCGCACCTGCCCGTCGACTTTCAGTCAAAACCTTCGTCCGTGAACGCGAAAATGGCCTCATCCGCGAAGCAGTCTTGCGGGAAATTATGCGCGGTGGCCAAGTGTATTTCTTGCACAACGACGTCGCCAGTATTGAAAAAACTGCGCAAGATTTACAAGCACTCATTCCAGAAGCCATCATCGGCATCGCCCACGGTCAAATGCCCGAGCGGGAACTCGAACGAGTGATGGTGGACTTCTACCATCAGCGCTTTAACCTGTTATTGTGTTCAACCATTATTGAGACTGGTATTGATGTGCCGACCGCCAATACCATTATTATTGAACGCGCCGATAATTTTGGCTTGGCCCAACTGCATCAGTTACGCGGTCGTGTCGGCCGTTCTCACCATCAGGCTTATGCCTATCTGTTAACGCCACCTCCGAAACGTTTAACCGCCGATGCCGTCAAACGGCTTGAAGCGATTGCGAGTTTGGAAGATTTAGGTGCAGGTTTCGCGCTGGCCAGTCATGATTTAGAGATCCGTGGCGCAGGTGAACTATTAGGGGATGATCAAAGCGGTCAAATTGAATCTGTCGGCTTCACCTTGTACATGGAGATGTTAGAAGAGGCGGTTCAGGCGCTGAAAGAAGGACGCGAGCCGAGTTTGGATTCGATGCTGAGCCAACAAGCTGAATTGGATTTGAAAATCCCAGCCTTGTTCCCTGAGGCCTATATCCCGGATGTCAGTCTGCGGTTATCCTTTTACAAACGTTTAGCCAGCGCCAAAGATGCGCTCGATTTAGACGAGGTGCAAGTGGAACTGATCGATCGCTTTGGTTTATTGCCGGACGCGGCAAAAAACTTAGTCACAGTAACCGCATTAAAACAAGTGGCTCAACATTTAGGGATCCGGCGGATAGAGGCCAATCCTAAAGGGGGCTTGGTGGAATTTGCTGAGCGAACTAAAGTCAAACCAGCTTATATTATTCAGTTGATCCAAACCCAGTCGAAAAAGTTTAAACTAGAAGGGGGTCAAAAGCTTAGATTCACAATTGAGACCCACAATGCAGCAGAGCGTCTTGCTTTGGTGAAATCTATGCTCAGCGATATGCAGGCGAATAGTCAATGATGAGAACTGTCCAAAAAAGTGTATGGGGGGCTTTTACCCTCCTGTTCAGTGCAACCAGTCTGGCACAATCGGCCGATCCGTGGTTTGAGATTGAACTGCTGGCATTTAAACGTGCGGGCTCCATCCCGATGGCGGAAAAATTCAGTGGTGAAGTGAAAGAGATCCATAACTTACAGGCCATGGATTTACTCTCGCAGCAAGCGATTGCTGATTTACGCCCAGCCCTATTAGCAGTTACACCTTGTGAGCCGAAAAAACTCACCGAATTTACCAGCCTAGATCCCTTTGCCGATTATCGTCAACCTTATGATTTTCCTGCGGAGCTTTCAGCTGAGGAACCAGTAGAAGATGTCGCGACGACGAGTTTTCAAGAGACTGCAGAAACCCAATTTCTGCCTGAAAACAATTTATGCCAGCAGTTTCCCTACATCCGCAGTCACTATGCACTGGATATGATGGCGCTTGATGCCGACGATTTGCTGCAATCATCAGCGCCACTGCGACTGGCAACGACGCCCAAAGGCAGTGAAGAACATCAAAACCGTCCGTATCTGGCTCCCGAAACTGCACTGAAACTACAAGATTTGGCCTACCAATTACGTCAGCGTGGCGGACATGATGTGATCCTGCATATGGCTTGGCGTGAAGCGCTGAAGTCTCGGAACCAAGCACCTTGGCAGCGTATTTTTGCGGGACAACGCTTCAGCCCGATGTTTGACTACCAAGGTCGTCAACAGAAATTACAAGGGGCAACCACTCAGTTCAGTCAGCAAAATATTGATGAACAGATTGAACAGCGCTATCAAGCCATCAAACAGAACCAACCTTTACCCATGTTAGGCGCGATCAACTCGGACATTCAGCGGGTGTCTAAGCTCATTTGGCAGTTAGATGGCCAAGTTCGGCTATATAATGAGCGCATGCTATTTATTGACACCGAGTTTAACTTCCGCCAACTCAGTGCCGATGGTCAACAATTGAACACTTTTTACAGCAAAGACAATTCACGCTTGCTGCTGGAAAATATTCACTATCTAGATCATCCGTTTTTTGGCATTGTTGTCCAAATTCGACGTTTTACTCCGCCAATGCAGGCTGAAACCCCGCTGGCAATGACAAATAACTAAAGGATTTATCAGATGAAAAAAATTGCAATCGTGCTCATCTCTCTTGGATTAGTCGCCTGTAGCAAACTCAATATGGAAAACTATAACCAGTTAAAAATGGGCATGAACTATCAGCAAGTGACTGACATTATAGGAAAACCAGCCAGTTGTGACGAAGTGATTGGCACACGAACCTGCCAATGGGGCGATAAAGAAGCGGGGATTGGCGCCACTTTTGTTGCCGACAAAGCGATTGCTTTTACTCATCAAGGTTTGAAATAGGCTACGCATGTCATAGAAACTGAGCTTAGCAAGGCTCAGTTTCATGTTTAAAGGCAAAAATGAGTTATCAGCTTCGCGACTACCAACAGCAATGCGTACAGGCGGTCGTGCATTTTTTTCGAAGAAGCCAAGAGCCCGCAGTCGCTGTATTACCCACGGGCGCAGGGAAGAGTCTGGTCATTGCTGAACTTGCCCGGATTGCCAAAGGCCGTGTGCTGGTTTTAGCGCACGTCAAAGAGCTGGTCGAGCAGAACTGCGCAAAGTATCAGCATTACGGCTTAAAAGCTGGCGTCTATGCTGCGGGGCTTGGTTTAAAACAAACCTCGGAACAAGTCATTTTCGCGTCAATTCAATCCATCAGTCGCAACCTTGCTGAATTTGCTGCAAGCTTTAGTTTATTAGTGATTGATGAGTGCCATCGAGTGCCTGATGACGAAAACAGCAGTTATCGCAAAGTCATTAGTCATTTGCAGCAATATAATCCTGGCATCAAAATCCTAGGCCTCACCGCCACCCCTTATCGTTTGGGTTCTGGCTTTATCTATCAATATCATAGTCGTGGCTTGATCCGCTCTGAGAGTCCTAAATTCTTCAAATGGTGCATTTTTGAACTGCCTATTCGACATCTGCTCTCGCTGAATTACTTAACGCCAGCACGAGTTCTCGATGCCCCGGTACTGAGCTATGATTTCTCGGGTCTAAAACCGGCTATTGGCGGGAATTATCGTGAACAAGATCTCAATTGGGTGATTGAAAAAGCCAAACGGATCACGCCACAAATTGTGACGCATATTATGCAATATGCGCAGCAGAAACTTGGCGTGATGATTTTTGCCGCCACTACAGCGCACGCCAGAGAAATTGTCGGTCTGTTACCTGCGGATGAAACTGCGATTGTGTTGGCAGGTACGCCACTGTCCGAGCGTGAGGCTATCATTGCAAAATTTAAAGACCGCCAGCTGAAATATCTAGTGAATGTATCGGTTTTAACCACAGGCTTTGATGCCCCGCATGTTGATTTAATTGCCATTTTACGCCCGACCGAATCGGTCAGCTTGTATCAACAAATTGTCGGTCGTGGTTTAAGGCTTTTTCCAAGCAAAACCGAATGTTTAGTGCTCGATTATGCCGGGAATTTGTATGATTTATATAGTCCTGAAATTGGCAGCCCCGCCCCTGTCAGCGATGCAGAGCAAGTGACTATCCCCTGCCCACTTTGCCAATTTCGCAATACCTTTTGGGGGAAAGTCGATAATAACGGACATGTACTTGAACATTATGGCCGCCGTTGCCAAGGATTTGCTCTGGATGAAAATCAGCAACCACAGGCTTGTGGTTATCGTTTTGTCTGCAAATTTTGCCCTGAATGCGGCGCGGAACAAGATATTGCAGCAAGGCAATGCCAAGAGTGCCAGACGGTATTAGTCGATCCAGACAAAAAACTCAAAGAAGCCATGGCACTAAAAGATGCGCTAGTGTTTTATCCAACTCAAATGCAATTAGAGCGGTTTAGCAAAGAGAATAAAGCCGCCAGTGTAAAGATCAGCTATCGAGATGAGCTTGGCAATCAACTGCACGAGTATTTTGCCTTTACCACGCAAAAACAGAAACATCGGCTCACCCAAGTGGTGCTTGCGCCTCATATTATTGACCGTCATCGACCTTTTGTTGCCAACAACGTCACAGAGCTGTTAGCCCAACAGCATCGCTTGCAACCCCCTGCTGCGGTGATCGCTCGCAAAGAAGGCAGATATTGGAAGTTGCGCGAAAAGTTGTTTCAACTCAAATCGAATGAGAATTAACTGACATCTCCAAACAAGCCCTTTACTTTCTAACGGTGCTCAGAAAAAATGCCGGCTAGTTTTATACGATAGCACCCTCACTCATCGCTTGTTTTTCAGAATGTTAAGATGAGCGAGCAAACTTTATCGCTGAAACTGAACATTGCTATGCGTTTATTTATTTTCGACTGATAAGGGCTCACCCAAATGCAATTAATTGCCATTGATAAAACATTGTATCGTGAGAGACTGCGAAA
>CAZIPG010000089.1:0-11799 GCA_964540955.1 uncultured Rheinheimera sp. | reverse complement strand
GAACCGCCAGATAGTATAAGTAAGTGGCGAAGTATTCAACTCTTCTTGACTGGCTTGCTGGCGCACGACCCACCCCGCGAAGATAGCAACCGCTAATCCTCCGAGTGGCAGCATAATGTCTGAAGTCAGATGGTCGAGCATATCAAACAATGACTTTACATCTTTCCCTAAGAAATTAAAGTCCACCTGTGCCCAAGCATTGCCTGCGAAAGAGCAAACTGTTAATAAACTTAATAACCACAAGACAAAACCCGATAGAAAGCATGCTTTTATACGTGACATCCCTTTAGATTCAACTAACCACGCGACGACAGATTCAATCATCGCAATCGTTGAAGTAAATGCGGCAAACACCAGCATCAGAAAAAATAGCGAACCAATAAAACTCCCAAATGGCATAGCACTAAATGCAATAGGTAAGGTCACAAAAATCAAGCCCGGCCCTTGACCAGCATCGAGACCTTGTGCAAAAACTATCGGATAAATGACCATACCCGCTATTAAGGCAACTGAAGTATCCGCGAGCGCAATCCACAAGGCGCTTTGGGCAATAGATACCTTGGAAGGCATATAAGCGCCGTAAGTAATCATCACACCTGATGCTAAACTCAGAGTAAAAAATGCATGTCCTAAGGCGATTAACACGCCAGACATCGTCAATTTGCTAAAGTCAGGATAAAACATAAAGCGCGCAGCCTGAGCAAAATCCCCTGTCATACAAGCATAAACGGCAAGAGCGACCAACAGCAGATACAAAGCGGGCATTAGAATACGTATAACTCGCTCTAAACCTTGTTTCACGCCCTTTGCAACGACAACACAAGTCAAAATGATGACTAAAGTGGTCCAAAATAATAAACTTACAAAATCAGAAGAGAATGACTGAAATAAGCTGGCTATCGCGTCTGCAGATTGGCCGGTAAAATTCCCAAAAAGCGCTTTTTCCACATAAGCAAATGACCAACCAGCAATCACCGCATAAAAACTGAGGATTAAAAAGCCACCAACTAACCCCATCCAACCGGCTATTTGCCAATGGGTGCTTGCATGCGCTTCAATGGCCAGCGACTTCACAGAACGACCAGGGCTTTGCCGCCCTCGCCGTCCAATCATGACTTCGGCCATCAATACAGGAATGCCTATCAATAAAATACAAAATAAATAGACGAGAACAAAAGCTCCACCACCATTTTGCCCCATGATATATGGGAATTTCCAAATATTGCCAAGGCCGACGGCTGCTCCAGTCGCAGCAATAATGAACATTAAACGGCTTGACCATTGACCGTGAACTGAATCTGTTGGTAAGGACATGAAATTTCTCAAAAATGAAAAAAACAAAGGACTTACCAGTCCTTTGTTTTAATTAAACGATAAATCGAAGGTTATTGACTTGCAATCTTCCCTGCCATCAAAAGATCTGCTGTTATTAATGCCGTTTCTTCGAGGAATGGGTCGATTTTTTCCAGAATCTCTGGGGCATCTTCAATCTTTTTGATCAGCGGTAGCTTAAGGCGTAATAGACGTTCATTCACGCGAGCTAAATCTTTTGCCGCTTGTTCATCACGTTTTGCAATGCGCTCTTTTTCGTTTAACGAAATAGTCTTCACATCCTTTTCACGCTTATATTCGGCAATATCTTCCGCCAGCAATTGGAACTCACGTTCTTCAGCAATTCGGAGTAAATGTTTTTGCCGCAATACAGGGATTGCTGCACGAATATCCGTTGAACTGGTATAACTGGCAGCAGGGATGGAATCCCAAGGTAAGGCGTTCTCTTCTTTACTCTCACCCCATTCTTCCGGGTCAATCGGGGTTGGAAATGCAATATCGGGAACAACACCTTTGTGCTGAGTACTGCCGCCGTTGATCCGATAGAATTTAGCGATGGTGTATTGCATACTGCCAAGCTCACCATCGAAATTATCATAAATTCGGCCGAGCCCACGATGTTGCTGGACTGTCCCTTTACCAAAAGTGTCTTCACCAACAATGAGAGCACGACCATAATCTTGCATAGCAGCCGCAAAAATTTCAGAAGCAGAGGCACTATAGCGATCGACCATGACTGTTAATGGTCCCTCATAAAAAATACTAGGGTCAGTATCGTCATTCGGGGTGATACGGCCATTGCCTTCGCGGATTTGCACCACAGGACCTTTGTCAATAAATAAACCAGTTAACGAAATCGCTTCAGGTAAAGAACCACCACCATTGCCGCGTAAGTCGATGATGATCGCATCCACTTTTTTTGCTTTTAACGCAGTAATTTCTTTCCGTACGTCTTCCGTCAAATTATTGTAAAAACTAGGGATATTAATGACGCCAATAGTTTTTCCAGGTTGGCCAAGTAAAGGCTTAAAGACTTCACCTTTTGCCGCCCTATCTTCTAAGCGAACTTTATCACGGACAATTTCGATCACTTGTGGCGCGGTATTGGCAGTATCACTGGCTGACATCACTTGCAGGCGAACCACAGAACCTTTCGGGCCCTTAATCAAATCAACAACGTCATCCAAGCGCCAACCAATCACATCTACAAAATCTTCTTTGCCTTGTGCAACACCGATGATTTTATCTTTTGGCTTGATTTTCTTGCTGTTATCGGCTGGACCACCTGGTACTAAGCTGGTAATGACAGTGTAATCATCATCCGCTTGTAACACCGCACCGATACCTTCAAGAGATAAGTTCATCTCTTGTTGGAATCTATCAACACTGCGCGGTGATAAATATGATGTATGAGCTTCAATACTACGAGCATATGAATTCATCACAATCTGAAAAACATCTTCGCTTTCAGTTTGAGCAAGACGCTTTTTGGCTGTCTTATAACGCTTAGTCAGCAAATCCTTGATTTCTTTATCGTTCTTACCAGCCAGCTTTAAATTCAGTGCGTCGTATTTGACCCGTTGGCGCCACAGTTCATCCAACTCAGCTTTAGTTTTAGGCCATGGTGCATCTTCACGTTCATATTCATATTGATCAAGAACGCTAAAATCAAAGCCCTTATCCAATAAACTGATTGCATAATCAAAACGCTCAGCCCGACGTTGCATGCTCAAGTTGAACATTTGAAATGCAAAATCAAACTGACCTTTGTTGATGGCGTCATCGAATTGAAATTTATACTGCTCAAATGAATCAATATCAGACTTCAACATGACATTGTGATAAAAATCAAGGCTATCGAGATAACGATCATAAACCTTCGCTGAAAGCTGATCATCCAACTGCACTGGAATGTAATGACCTCGAGTCAGTAAAGCGGCGATCCGCTTACTGGCGGTAAAATGCTGATCGAGCTGTTCCAATTTCGGCAGTTGGACATTTTCGACTTTCTCAGCGGCAACGCTAAACCCTGAATATAATAAAACTAGACTTGCTGCAATCGCTGTTAATTTTTTCATCTGAGACTCTTAAAGTTAAGCCTGATACAAACTTCCACTGTTGGTTTTGACCACCATGCCTGAGGCCAATTGCACCACTACATCCTGTTTAACAACCTCAATGACAGTTGCAGCCATTGGCGTTGCGCCTAGCTTAACAAGTACCTTCGCACCAGCAACCAAAGCTCCAGGAGCTAAATCAACTAAAGGTTGGACGGATTCCACAGCTTTTGGTTTCAATGCAGGTTCAGATTTTTTCTCACTCTGCTGGGCTGATTGAGGTTTTACCGCTTTTACTGGCTTGCTTGCTAGTGGTTTTTTGTAAGCAGGTTTTACGCTCGGTTTAGTAGGCTGTGAAGTCTCGGCGCTATCAGAATTCGAAGCATTGGCTTTTGCTTTTGCTCGCTCCGCAGCTTGCTTGGCTTTACGTGCTTCTAAAGCTTTGGCTTTACTTTCAGCAAGTGTGGCGGCGGCATGTTCGGCTTGTTGGCTATCAATTAAATCACCATCAACGCCATCTAAATCTACACGATGAACGCCTTCTTTGATGGCTTCAAGGTAACGCCAACTTGAGGTATACACACGCAGCGCTTGACGGAGCATCGTCTTGCTCACTAGCGGATGCTCTTTTAAACGTTCAGCGAGATCTTGGAAAATCCCAATTTTTAGAGGCTTAGCGGCACCAGCCAGACTAAAGCACAACGGGAATTGCTCTGCGAGCAGGGCGACGACTTCTTTAACGTTGTGCGGTTTTACTTGCGGTTCGACTTGGCTGGTCATTAATTAATACTCTTCTTCATAATCGTTTTCTTCGTCATCATCCTCGGCATCTTCATCGGGATGACTCACTTCTTCAAGGTATTGGTGAGTGTGCGCGATGGCCCAATCAATCAATTCATCTTCATCAACATCGAGTAGTACTTCACTACCCCGTAGTTGGTCCCATAAACCGTTCAATAGTTTATCGATTACAACCACCGGCGTTTCATCGGGAATAATTGGCCAAACTGCATGGAATATAGCATTAATGCGGTCTGCAACCAACTCTTCTTCGCCTTCCCAATCCCCGACTTGATCATATTCAAACAAGTAATCGTGGATAGAAATACTGTCTTTCATAGCGTCTGATCCAAGCGCTGTTCAAAGATTTGGACTAAGCGTGAAAGGCCTTTGGCATCGGCCTGATCGAATCGAGCAAGAGATGGGCTGTCGATATCTAACACAGCGATAATTTGACCTGCATGGCGAACAGGTAACACAATCTCTGAATTACTTGCTGCGTCGCAAGCAATATGTCCAGGGAATTCATGGACGTCACGGACTAATTGTAATTCGCCTGTGGCCACTGCAGTTCCACATACGCCTTTGCCTACCGGGATCCTGACACATGCCGGTTTTCCCTGGAATGGTCCCAAAACCAGTTCATTACCCCGCATAATATAAAAGCCTGCCCAATTTAGATCTGGCATTTCTAAAAACAATAAAGCACTTAAATTAGCCATGTTGGCAATGAGATCAGTTTCATCCGCAATAAGCGCTTCGGCTTGGGCATTGAGAGTATCGTAAAAAGTATTTTTATCAGCAAACATTCGAAATTAAACGCATCGAGAAATAAAGGCCATTACCTTACTTGTTTTAGCCATAAAATTAAACCTTTTCCGACGAATAATCAGTGTTCTAATAGTTGAAACTCGACTGAAACCTCAGCATTGACGCTTTGAGTTCCGATTTCGACAGCATAATCTGCCCGCATCGTCATTGCAGCCATCGGTCTTGGCGCTTGCGATTGTTCGCGGACCACGATGACTTTTCCAAGTTTTGCTTGGCTTTGTTTTGCCAGAATTTCAGCTTTAGCTTTTGCATTCTCTAAAGCCAACTGCAGGGCCTGATTGTAAAGTTGCTGTGCATTTGCATGCATCAAAGCAATCGGTTGTATCTCAAGATTGCCTTGACTCACTGCATACTCTAAAAACTCAGGATAATCGTTCATGTTACGGAATAGAATTTTAATTTCACGCTCAGCGACGAAAGTTGGCAGCTGTTGTTCCGCAGTTTTAAACTCGTGACGAATTCTAGTGATGGCATTTGATATATCAGCGCGTTTAATCTTCTGCTTCAGCAAATACTCGGTTAATTGCTGGCTTTGCTTGTCGATTTGCTGTTTAGCAACTTGCATATTCGTATCTCTTGCCACCACCTGAATCGTTAAAAGTCCTTGATCTGCTTGTGCATCAACACCCCCTGAGCCCTGCACGCTGACCACGCGGTTTAGCTGTTCTGAAGGTGCAATAGCTTGCTCTGCATTGGCATCAGCGACAGCACTCACCATAAAAATACTGAACAAAAAACTAGTAGATACTGAGGGAACAATCCGAACAAAGCTTAAAAATTTCATAACAATTCCTCATAAAAAAACGCTGGATAGCATAGCAATCCAGCGTTCTTTGATTTGTGTTAAGTTGTTTTTAGAATAAAACTTTTTCGACTTGGCTTTGTGTAAGAGGATGATACCCAGGTTTTGCCTCTCGATAGATAGTCGTGGCTAAGCCCGTTTTTTCTGGGTTCGCTTTAAGTTCACGGTATAATGGCACCACAAACTTGCTTCGGCCGACGGTGGTTAAAAAGTCCCGAAGTGGCGTAAAAATTGGCGGATAATTCAAAGGAATAGTTAAGCGGGCCCAGGCCACAAAAATTTCCGCATTTTTACTCGAGCTAAAACGATAGACTTCATCAAGAGCGGTCAATTGCTCCAAACTTAAATCTCTGGGTAATTTGTTGATGAAATGCAACCATTCATGCACTGACCATTGTTTAGTATTGAGTTGACGTAACGGAGTTTCTTGCGCCAACCACAATCCGAGTTGCTGTTCCACTTTACTGAATGCATCCGAAGGACTGACCACCACGTCTTTTGGTAAGCCAGGTAAAAAAATCCATCGCTGGACTTCCGCTAAAGAAACAGTATTTGGATATTTATTTAACAACTCAGCTTGTAAAAACTGAATAAACTTCTCGGTGTCCATCGATTGAAATTGATGCTTTTTGAAGTAAGCCGCCATAAATTGATCAAATCGCTGCGCGCCAAACTTGCTTTCCAACCAAGTTAAAAATAATTGGCCTTTGACATAAGGAACTTGCGAGAAAGCATCATCAGGGTCGCGACCTGTTAAATTGACTTTCAGGGCGGTATCCTCTGGAGCTAAGTCTGCCATGTCTTGGAGTAACTCGTGATAAGACAAGTTAGCCTCCATATCAGCGCGAGCAGCGCCATAGACTTCACGCATTAAGCGATTTTCGACAAAATTAGTGAATCCTTCATTGATCCACAACTCGTTCCAATTACTGTTTGTGATCAAGTTTCCAGACCAACTATGCGCAAGTTCATGAGCAATTAGGCTAACCAAACTTCGATCGCCCGTAATCACAGTCGGGGTGATAAAAGACAGACGCGGGTTTTCCATACCACCAAAAGGAAAGCTGGAAGGTAAAATCAACAGGTCATAACGTCCCCAGTGATAATCACCATAGAGCTTGCTGGCAACATCCATCATTTTTTGTGTGTCGGCAAATTCATACACCGCTTTATCAAGCCAAGCTTTTTCCGCATAAATCCCGGTATGAGCTGACATTGGCTTAAAATGTAAATCCCCCACGGCAATCGCGATTAAATAAGCCGGCACCTTTTGCGGCATATCAAATTCATAATCGCCATCGCGCACTTGGTTTTTCGAATTGTCAGCACTCATCACTGCCAACAACTCTGGTGGAGTTTTGACTTTCGCTTGATAGGTAATTCGGATAGCAGGAGTATCTTGCAGAGGGATCCAGCTGCGGGCATGAATTGCTTGCGATTGACTAAATAAAAAAGGCTGTTTCTTTTCAGTCGTTTGCGCAATACCAAGCCATTGCAGACCACTGCTTGCTTCAGTACTGTGATAAAAAATACGTACTTTGCTAACCTGCGCAACCAATTGGATGGTTAAGGGTTGCCCTTTGATTGGATCTGCAATGCCTAAAATATATGGCACATTCACCCACGTATTGGCTGCAGTCAAAGCCTGCACTTTTTCAATCACTAAAGCTCTAGTGTCCACAACAAACCTGGTTGCAGCGGGGTTGAGCCAATTGAGCTGATGTTCTGCCACACCGGTGATTTGTTTGCGCGTGAAATCAACCGTTAAATCTAAGTTGAGGTGCGTTGTTTGCACATCTTTAATATTGGCAAAACTATGGCTGTCTAGGGAAACATCATCAATCTTGATGGTGTTGGCTAACGTTTTGGTGGCTAGAAAAAACTGCAACGATAGCAATACCACAAAAAAACGAATACAAGATCTGGGTGGATTCAAAATGGGAACCTCTTGATTTAATTTTGCCCTATCATAGTGCAAGTCAACAACTTTGCAATCGATGTTTAGTGCGAATGCTCACGCAACCATTGTTGCGGATTGGCCGGGTACAAACACTGGGGCTGCACCATTTGATGCTTGAAATACCGTGTATCTTTATGCGGCAATTTCATAAAACCAGCAACGCCCTCGCCGGTTATTAATGGAATTTTACTGACAATATTGCCAAGTAATTGCACAAACTTGGACTCAGCACTGGCATCTAACAAATGGAAGTAATGGTGAATTTTCATGTGGAAACTCGTCACCTCAAAAATAATGCAACCGGTGTGGCGAATCAGGTTCAAGGCTGCAATGTCGTCCATAATGGCATCTGGCAATACCAATTGCTCGTCAGGATCTTTCCCGTCTTCAAAATATGAATGTTGCTTAGCTGCGGGGCCGCTGTCAGACATCGGAGTAAGTTCATAGGGGATAGTTAAATGAGCAGGTACTGCAAACCTCTCTTCGAGGCTTTCTCGAGCCAAGTGGATAGTTTGGCGCGCATCAAACAAACAAGCTTTAAAAGTCCCCACTTTGGCAATTGCTTGTGCTAAGTGAACCACATTATTCACGGCCACACTAAAGGCGGGTAATAATTCCGGCTGATACAAATGCAAATGACAATCAATGTAAACGCCTTGCTGTTGCCAGTGAATAGCCAAACCGCCAACAACCGGGTAACGCCCTAAGCGGCTCACAGCAGCAACAAAAGCTTTTTCAGTTTCCCCCATCCCTTCTAAATAATTTTTGTAGTAACGCTCGAGCTGCACATCATCAACATATTGGATCCCCATTTCATCGCTATGCTCTCGTAGAAACGATTTCCTTGATGAATAGACCACGGTATCCAATTCTTTGTGGCTGTCGCTAAGGCCAACGGGCAATAAAGACTGCTGCGATAACAGCGGTAAAGAAGGTAATACCAAGCGATTTAACCTCGGCATCACTTTCAAGAAATAATCCCCCGCTTGCGAGCGAAGCGACGGATCATCCGCCAGCATGCTATCCAGCATGGTGGCAAACTCCATTGGTAAACCAAGGCTACGAGCAGGGATCGCTTTACGGCCAAAACGACAGGCTTGCCCTGAGGCCAAGGCATAGAGGGTTCCGGCTACCCCTTGCTCGTCAAAACGCGGGCTTGATAAGGCGCCCTGCCTTTGCTCGGCACCGATAAAATAAACATCGCCCAAGCGTGCATTCGAGCTTTGTAAATCGGCAGACATTAAGGCCATCACATTATTGCTAATGTATTGACCTTGCTCATCCAGCTGGGCAAACACTGAAGAGCCCCAATCCACCAAACTGATTGCGCCAGTGCTTTCATCAAACACCACGTTCGACGGTTTGATGTCCCCATGGACGACCGGGCATAACTCGCCGTCTTTACGATGGTTGCGCAGCATTAACAATAAACTGGCTAATTGTGTGGCAATATCAATAATTAACCGCACCGGCAAACGCCCGTGTTTCAAGGCATATTGCTCGAGATCCACCCCTTGCGCACGCCCCATCATCAGAATGCCTTGTTTTTTCACCACTTGATAAGTCACATAGGCCGGAACATTCGGATGATTAATTTGCGAAAGCATGTAGGCTTCATCGGCCAAGCGCTCTTGAATGTGTTGCGGTAAATTAATGCGGGAAAATTTGAAGACAAAATTGCGTTGTTGCTGATCTTGACCGGCAAAAGCGAAGCCATAGGCCCCTTTGCCCACTAATTCGATCTGCTGGTATCCTAACTTTTGTAGCTCATCAATACACAAAGCGACCCAATCTTTGAGCTTTTTCGCATCGTTGGCATTGAGCAGATAAAACGACTGCTCTTCTGGAATATAGAAATTTCGTAATTGATGTTTGTCCATGGCCAACAACCTTGCGTATGCCGAAATAACTGCTGTCTGCAGTCTAGCTTTACTCGATAGTCAGTCACAATAGAATATTTCCGCCAACAAAAAATCCGCCGAAGCGGATTTTTATATCGAGACAAAGATGACTGTTAACGCATCGCCATCAGCATGCTGCTAGGCTCTTCCAAGAACTTTTTCCAAAGATTGGTAAAGCGTGCGATAGTGCCGCCATCAATCACTCGATGATCACCTGACCAACTGATTTGCATAATCGAGCGCGCAACCACATGGCCTTTCGCATCAAACCGAGGCAGTTGTTGCACCTTACCAAGCGCTACAATCGCAACTTCCGGTTTATTGATAATCGGTGTTGCCACAGTGCCACCAATAGCGCCGATATTCGAGATGGTGATAGTACCACCTTTTAAATCAGCTGGGCTGACACGCCCTTCCCGAGCCAGATCTGTCAATCGCGTTAAGTCATTGGCGATTTCGACAATACTCTTCGACTGACAATCTTTCACGTTAGGAACTAACAGCCCTACCTTTGAATCCACGGCAATACCAATATTATGCTCGGCAAAGTAGGTAAGCTCTGTGCAGTCTGCATTGACTTGGCTATTCAGAATTGGGAACTCATTGAGTGCTAACGACATCGCTTTCATGAAAAACGGCATCATCGTCAGTTTCACACCTTGCTTAGCAAGACCGTCTTTGAGCTGCAAACGTAATGCAATTAAATCGGTTAAATCGATTTCTTCGCAATATGTAAAATGCGGAATGGTCGACACTGATTCCGTCATCTGCCGCGCCATAGCTGCTTTAATGCCTTTAATCGGCTCGACTCGACGAGTTGCATGCGCTGAAGGCGTCACAGCAGCTTCAATTCGGGCAACCGCTGCATGCGGTGTTGAATGCGGAGTTGAAACCGGCTGTGCTGCCAAAGCAGAAGAACCAGTCTGTGCAAAACGGCTGACATCGTCTTTGAAGACTCGACCTTTCGGGCCTGAACCTGCAATTTTATGAATATCAACGCCAAGCTCACGCGCTAAACGACGCACAGCCGGGCTTGCCAACGCTTTATGATTAGGAGCTAACACACTAGCCGCAGGAGTAGTTGCCTGTGTATTGGTTTGAATTGCTGGTGAACTGCTTGTTGCTACTGCAGGTGCAACAACCGATGATGCTGATTGCGCCGATAAACCAGTCGATGCAGCAGTTTGAGCAATTTCTAAAGCAAATAATGGCGCATGCACTTTGGCGATATGGCCTTTGGCAGTATAAAGCTTAACAATCTTACCAGCACTTTTTGCTGGAATTTGCACTAAGGCTTTGTCGGTCATTACATCGCAAATCGGTTGATCTTCAACAATCAGATCACCCTCTTTCACAAGCCAATCTACAATTTCGCACTCTACAATCCCTTCACCAATATCTGGCAGAATGAAATCTTCCAGCATGGTTTGCGAAGAGGTTGCAACACTTTGAGTGCTTGCCTGAGCAGTTTGAGTTGCAACTTGCGAAGTCGCCGCTGCAGCGCCAGCAAGAGTCATCTCAAAGAGCGGCGCATGAACTTTGGCAATATCCCCTTTGGCGTAATAAAGTTTACTGACGACACCATTATGCACAGCAGGAATTTGCACTAAGGCTTTATCCGTCATCACATCACAAATGGGCTGATCTTCAACGATGGTATCGCCTTCTTTCACCAGCCATTCCACCAATTCACATTCCACAATGCCTTCGCCAATATCTGGCAGAATAAAATCTTGTTTCATTAGCTGCCTCTTAGAAATTGACAGAAGCTTTGATGGCTTCAAAAGTTTTTAGATGATCCGGCACATATTCTTTCTCCAAGGCTAATGGATAAGGAATATCTAAACCGCAGACGCGCATGATTGGGCTTTCTAAGTGTAAAAAACACTCTTTTTGAATAGTCGCGGCAATTTCACCAGCAAATCCACCCGTTAATGGCGCTTCATGGTTAATGACCAATCGGCCCGTTTTCTTCACTGAGGCCGCAACTGTTTCAACATCCCATGGCAGAATGCTGCGTAAATCGATCAATTCACAAGAGATCCCTTCAGCTTCCGCCATCTCTATCGCTTTTTGCACGATTTCAATTTGCGCACCCCAAGCTAAAACCGTCACTTGTGAACCAGTTTTCATGAC
>CAZIPG010000088.1:0-12137 GCA_964540955.1 uncultured Rheinheimera sp. | reverse complement strand
CAGCATCGACAGTGATGTGGATAATGTCGCGACTTTGCTGCGTATCAGTGGCTTATTGCCAGAAGGTATTGCGATTGCGCCATTATTGGCAGAAGCGAAACTGCAATTGCACAAAGAGGCGGATTATCAACAAGAGGCGGCTTATTTGCAGCGATATCGCCAATATTTGGCCGACGATCGCGACTTTTTGTTGCCCGACTATTATGCCGAATTATCCACAGCGCAGATTCTGACGATGAGTTTTGTCGAGGGCGTTGCGATCGAGGATTTGGTCACTCAGCCGCAAGCCTTGCGCAATCAAGTGATGACTTTGTTGTTCAAATTATTGTTTAAAGAAATCTTTGAATTTCGTTTAGTGCAAACCGATCCAAATTTTGCCAATTACCGCTTTAATTTGCAGACGAACCAGCTGGTATTGCTCGATTTTGGTGCCTGTCGCGATTATTCCGAAGCCGTGAGCGCAGGCTATCGTCGTTTATTCCAAGGCCTATTAAGCCAACAACCTGAGACGCAATTGCAGGCGTTACAGCAGATTGGTTATTTCAGCGAACAAATCAAACCGGAACAGCAGCAAGCGGTGATGGCATTAGTCGCGCTGGCCGCCGAGCCGTTGCAAGATGACAGCTATGATTTCGCCAGTTCTGATTTGCCCAATCGGATGCGTGAGGCGGGGTTAAAACTCTCGATGAAATTGCAGTATTGGCACACGCCGCCGGTCGATGCATTGTTTTTACACCGTAAAATGGCAGGGCTGTTTTTATTGGCAAAAACACTCAAGGCACAAGTGGCGATCCGTCACTTGCTCACGCCGTTTATCAATTGAAAGAGTGCTGCTGACTGAAGGTGCTCGGGGTTGTTGGTGGGATGATGTGACCATCCTCAAGATTCATTCACAGGTGTAAAAATAGGTATTTTCATCCATTAACCGATAATTGCTGCAATTTGATGACATTTTACCGTTAATTACGCTGCAAATGCGAGATTGCTTATTTACTATCCAATCAGCAAATTTAGCACAATAAATCAACAAATTTAGTTTTAAATTTACCCTGCTAGGGTTAAACTGCCCGCCCAAAAAAATAAATACCCTGATGTAGGAACACGTATGTCGTCAAAATTTCGCCTGTCGTGCGCAGCATTCGCCATTGCGAATGTGCTGAGCGCTCCCGCTTTTGCTAATGTCATTATTTCCGAATATGTTGAAGGCAGCAGTAACAACAAAGCCATTGAATTGGTAAACCTTGGTGATACCGCTGTTGATTTATCGACCTATGTTTTAGAGACCTATTCAAATGGCAAAACAGTGGCCAATAGCCCTGCGGTTAGCCTGACCGGTACCATTGCCCCAAAAGCGACTTACGTGATTGCAGATCCGAGCGCCGTCGCAGCGATTAAAGACAAAGCCCAGTTGTTAAAAGGCATGGGCTACAATGGCGATGATGCTTTAGTGCTGAAAAATGGCTCTTTAGTTGTTGATAGTTTTGGCCGTGTCGGGGAGCAACCGAAGCCGTCATGGGGCACTGCACCCACTGTGACGTTAGACCAAACGTTACGTCGTAAAAATTCGGTCACCACAGGCGACATCGTGGTTGATGATGCATTTGATCCGGCCACTGAATACACTGCAGCCACCAAAGACGATTTCTCTGATTTAGGGTTATATAATGGTGCTGGTGGCGGCACTGTTGAAGTGCCTAAGTATGAACATGGCAAATGTGGTGATGCTGTCACCTTGATTTCGGCAATCCAAGGCACTGGCGCTGAATCTCCTGTCAAAGGCAAAACTCACACTGTTGAAGCAGTTGTCACGGCAACGATGCCGGGTACCACAGGCTTAGGTGGATTTTACATTCAGCAAACTGACGTGACAGCGGACACCGATGCCAATACATCCGAAGGTATTTTCGTATTTGACAGCTTAAAAACACCAACAGTCGCTGTGGGCGATTTAGTGCGGGTGAGTGGCGTGGTTGAAGAAGCCTTTGGTCAAACGCAATTGAACAAATTGGAAGGCTTAACAGTATGTAGCACTGCAAGTTTACCGACAGCCGCCACAATTACGTTGCCATTTACCGACAGAACCGCTTTAGAAGCCTTCGAAGGCATGGTAGTCAGCACCAATCAACAATTGGTCGTCACTGATAACTATGGCTTAGGGCGTTATAATGAGTTGGTGCTTGCCACTGAGCGTTTATATATCCCAACGCAAATCGCTAAACCCGGTGATGAAAGCAAAGCCATCATGGCCAAAAATGCGCTTAACCGCATTGTGTTAGATGATGGTAAGAATGCACAAAATATTGATAATCCGTATCCTGCTCCGGGTCTGACCGCTGATAACACGTTGCGAGTGGGCGATACCGTGGCTCCGTTTTCCGCCGTATTGGGTTATGGCTTTAGCCAATATCGCTTACACCCAACGACCGCAGTGAATTTCACCCAGCAAAATCTGCGCACTGCAGCCCCAGTGTTTGCAAAACCTGGTGACTTCCAAGTTTCTAGCTTCAACGTCCTAAACTACTTCAATGGCGATGGCTTAGGTGGTGGTTTCCCGACGGCTCGCGGCGCTTCAACTTTAGTTGAATTCAACAAACAACGCAGTAAAATTATCAATGCAATCAGTGCATTAAATGCAGATGTCGTCGGTTTGTTAGAAGTTGAAAACGACGGTTTTGGTGAACAAAGTGCTCTGCGCGATTTGGTGAATGGCTTAAATGCGCAAGCCGCAGCCGATGTATGGGCATTTGTTGATTTTAAAGCGGAAAAAATTGGCACAGATGCCATTACCTCAGCAATTATTTATCGCAAAGACCGCGTAAAAGAAATCGGTACTCCGGCTTTCACCACGGTGACCCCATTTGATTATGGTAACCGCGCCCCTGTGGTACAAACTTTTAGCCACTTAGCGTCTGGTGACACGATCAAAGTAGCCGTTGCCCACTTACGTTCGAAAGGAAGCTGTCCAAGCGACAAAACCGACCTCGCCAATATTGATGCGGGTGATGGTCAAGGCTGCTGGAATGGCGTGCGAGTGACAGCTGCACAGCAACTCAGTGATTGGCTCGCGACCAACCCAACGCAATTAAGCTTGGCGGCAGGTCAGACAATTGCTGCACAACCGACCATGATTTTGGGTGACATCAATGCTTATTTGATGGAAGGCCCAATCACGGCATTCGCTGAAAAAGGCTTTACTGAAATTAGCAATGCCTTCCACGGCAGCGCTCAACACTCTTATGTGTTTGGTGGCGAATCAGGTAGTTTAGATCATGCGTTTGCAAACGCAGCGTTGATGGCGCAAATTTCTGATGTGACAGAATGGCATATCAATGCCGATGAGCCATTGATCCTCGACTACAACGAAGAGTTCAAATCAGAAACGGCCAAAGCCAATTATTACTCAAGCTCGGCGTACCGTTCTTCAGATCATGATCCGATGTTAGTGTCGATTAAATTCACCAAACCAACAGTGAGTAAAGCCAGCTTCAGCATGTCAGAAAATGCGGCTGGTGGCGATGTGCTTGGCAAATTGACTGTCGATTCGGTATTACCGATTGTGGCTTATCGGTTAAGTGGCGCAGATGCAGCATTCTTCACTATCAATGACCAAGGTGAATTACGCTTTGCCCCGCAAACAAATCCAGACTATGAAGCAAAACCGACGTTAACTGTTGCGGTAGAAGCGCAGAACTCTGGTGGCCTTTGGACTGAACCTGTCAGCATTACAGTCAACCTGCGCAATGAAGCAGAGTTACCGCTGTTGACATTAACGCCTGTCACCATTGATATCCCTGAAAATGCTGAAGTTGGTACTATTATCGCCCAGGTCAAAGCGACTGTTGTGGATGAAACTGCAACGATTCGTTCAATGACCGTCACTGGCGCGCCTGGTTTTGTGGTGCAAAACAATCAAGTCATTTTGAAAGATGCGATTGCGGCAGGTCGTTATGAACTGACGGTAACCGTGACTGACAGCAACGGCAGTAAAACAAGTCGCAGCATGGTATTACGTGTCAACGAGTTGCCAGAAGGCGGTAGTGTGGGTTGGTACTGGGTTGCAGTATTGGCAGTCTTTGGTTTCGCCCGTCGTTTAAAAGTACGAGCGAACTGATTCAGCGGTTTTACACAATTTAATTGTGTCTGATGCTTATAAAAACAGCGGGAAATCCCGCTGTTTTTTTTCGTCTAAATGAAATTATTTCGCGGCTAGTCGTCATGCTGCGAACTGATCTAAACAAAGTCATTTGCGTATACTTGCGGATTTTTTGTTCAGATCAATGCATTTTTTCGACAAAAAAATTGCATTTTTGTCAATTATTCTTGTTGATCGTTACTTTTTTGTGCGGCGTAACCTCCAAGGACTTTTAACCTCGGAGAACAAAAATGCAATGGATGAAAACCCTAGCTGTCACCGCATTTGCGCTAACAACGCTCAGTGCCTGTAACAGCGACGATAAAGACTTACCTGTGCCAGTAGAAATTAAAACCACGAGCATTAAAGTGGTTCATGCGGTCAGTGATGCACCTGCTGTGGCTATCGATGGCGGCCCGATGATTCAAGTGGCGAAGCTAGATTATGCGCAAAGTACTGCGCGAGTTGGGTTAGCCGAAGGCACCTATAATTTGGCAGTTGACGCCTTATTGCCACAAAACGGCAAAGCTCGGGTGATTAATGCCCCGAATGTTGCCTTATTATCCACCAACAATTACACCGTATTTGCGGTTGGTAGTGCCGCATCCTCGACCATTGAGCCTTTAGTTGTGGCGTCTCCAGTTGCGGCAATCACGTCAGGCAATTTACGGGTGCAAGTTGTGCATGCCGCAGCGGCAGCACCGACTGTCGATGTCCACGTCACCGCGCCAACTGCCACGTTAAGTTCAAGCACAGTGACCGGCACCTTAGCATTCCGTCAATTTAGTGCGCCACTGTCAGTTCCGGCAGGTGATTATCGTGTTCGGATCACGTTGCCTGGCAAACCCGACACCGTCGTCTTTGATTCAGGGACTTTGGCCTTAGCCGCGGGTGCCGACTTAACGGTCGCTGCGATTAATAACCGCTTTGCCGGTCCATCGCCAGTGTCATTACTTGCAGTGAATGCCAACGGTACTTACAGCGATATTAAAGACGCGGCTAGCACTGCCGATGTACGCGTTGTTCATGCCGTTTCTGATGCGCCAGCTGTGGATGTATTATTAAACAACAACAAAGCCATTCCAAACTTAGCATTCCCGAATTTCACTGGCTATGCCAAGTTAACTCCAGGTGCTTACAATGTGAAAGTTGCGGCGGCAGCGGATAACTCTGTGGTTGTTATTAATGCTGATTTGAATTTGGCTGCGGGCAGTTATGCCACAGTGTTAGCCACTGGGTCATTGGGTCAAAATACCATCACGCCGCTGGTGTTGGCTGATACACCGCGCCGCGTCGCCACTGAAGCCAAAGTTCGTATTGTCCATGCTTCAACCTTGGCTGGGAATGTCGATATTTATGTCACGCCAACCACTGATATCAGCAACAGCACGCCAGCATTTGCCAACGTGCCGTTCAAAGCTGAAACCGGTTATGTGTCTTTATTACCTGGCAACTATGTGGTCACAGTCACGCCGACAGGCACTAAAACTGCCGCAATTGGTCCAGTATCTTTAGCGCTCGCTGGCAATAAAATTTATACCGCTGTGGCGCGCGATGGTGCGAACCGCGCAGCCCCAGTTGGTTTAATTCTGCTTGATGATTTTAATCAAGACTAGCCAATCCAAAACAGAGTCGGTCAAATACCGACTCTGTTTCATTTCATCGATTTATTGCTGATTAAACTCTCTGACAAGCAGCTGCAGTGCGATAAGTTGCTGTTGTTGCACTTTTACTTTGCGTTGTAACACCAGCATGCCGTAAAAACAAAGTGGTGCTGCGATCAATGAATAAAACTGCAGCATACTGTGCGGTACTTCATTGGGTTGCCATCCCCACAGCAGCCATAGTCCCGCCACGAATACCAAGAGCAACAAGCAACCCAGTTGATTGTATCGATAATACCAAAGTGAAAGCTGACAACTGCGCAAGCGAAACGCTAAAACGCCTTGGCTGCTCCAGTTGGCGTAAGTGACCAGCGGTCGATGAATATGCCAGCTGACGATAGCGGATAGCACCACCCCAATAGCCAACACACTAGCCGCGATGGTGCTCAGCCAGCTTGGCATTGCTATCAGCAGCCAAGCTGCTGTTCCACCCATCACCAATGCCCCTAACCATTCAGCCCATAGCAACTGCCATTGCTGGCGTTGCCGTTGTTGTGCTTTGACCAGATCGGCCTTGCAAGGTGCAGGCTCCATCGTGAGATGTTGTTGTTGCCAGCTTTGGCGTAACTCATGAAAATCAAAATCATTGGGCATGGTGCATCAACTCCATTAATTCAGTTTTGGCGCGATTAAGCCGAACACGGACTGCGCCGTGACTAATTTGCAAAATTTCTGCGATTTCAGGGGCGTCCATGTCTTCCATCGCTAATAAAATCACTTGGCGATTGGCAGGTGAAAGCTGACGTATTGCCGTTAACAACCGAGTACTTTGCTGTTGCTCGCTCATGATTTGGGAAGGGCAGTCTGTCAGTAATTGATTCAGAATATCGTCTTCAAGGGGCTGCCATTTATGTTTTTGCGCCCGTGCGATATGGTCAACAATCACATTATGCACAATCCGAAAAAGGTAAGCTTTTGGATTCTCTGCACTGGATAAACGATGCATTGATTGGTGCAGCGCCAAATAAATATCCTGTTTGAGGTCTTGTCGTGCAGCAGCATCCGCTTCATACCCCATCAAAGTGCGACTAATCGCGCCTTGATGTTGCTGCCATAATTCGAGTAACCATTGTTCGGTTGCCGAACTTGGCTTCGTTGGGTTGTTGGGGCTCTTTAAAGTCACTTGCCGTGTCCATCCTTTGGGTATTTTTCGCCAGTCCTTGGTATGAGTCTTGTTGAAGACTCAAAGTGTTACAGCAATAATAAATTTTTGTGGGTAGCCACAGGCCCTTCAATGGCTTCTTTAGCGGCGAACGTTAGGCTGGAAGCCCGTGAGTGATTGAATTACACACCATTGAAAGTGGCTGTTGCGACTGCGTTGGATGGCAGTCGCAACTGATTTGACGATTAGGTTTGGTTGGATTTGTCAGTTTTCGGCACTTCATAATTTTTGCAGCTGGCCAGCACTAGTTGCAAATGTTCACCCAGCCCTTGTTCACCTAGCTTCGCGTTTGCCATGGTTTTCAGCGTTTGTAACGCTCCCTCTAATCCTTGCTCTTTCAATAATTCGCTGGCATATCGAGTGGCAGCTGCACCTTGTTGCAGTAACCCCGCCATTTGTTCGAATGACGGTTCTGTTTGCATCAATTTTTCAATTTCGGCTAACAGATCAGCGATGCGAGCGCTTTCAACTAAGGCCCCTTCAACTGTGACCAATTTGCCCATGGGATCTTCCGCTAACCGACCAGCAACACAAGCGGCAGTGCTACCGGCTTCAGCCGATGCCACGACCGCATCAAGGCCTTTTTCTCGGATCTGGGCAATGGCTGCAGCGACTTTTTCATCACCCGCCAATAAAGCTTGTTCCGCTTGTTGCTGCTGATCTTCTGAAAAATACCCACAACTGGTGAGCATAAAAAGGGCAAAACCACTGAATAATGTCCGGTGAAAAGGCATAGCAGGCTCCTGTCGTTTAACGATGGTTAAAAAATGTGGCCGAGCTGACTAAAACTCAAGGAAGGGGAGCGAGATTGCGGCGAACAACATAAAAAATGGGGTCACCATGAAAAAGATGACCCCATCCCTATTGGTAAATCGCGAGATTTGCTTAAAAACGGAACTGGCTAACTTTTTTATCTAGTTGCGCAGCAATGTCTTTCAGGTCCGTTGAGCTTTCTGCAGTCACTTTGGTGGCCTGAGTGTTTTCATTAGACATTGAAGCAATCATCTCAACCTTCAATGCCACTTCGGCAGCGGCAGCAGCTTGGTCGGATAGCGTTTGAGTCATTTGATGAACCATGCTAGCAACTGCTGCTGATCGTTCGCTGATGCTGGCAATTGCATTGCCTGCCTCGGTTGCTAGCGTCACCCCTTCTTCAACTTGGGCTGTGCCTCGTGACATATTACTGACCACCAAGTGGGTATCCGCTTGGATGCGATCAATCATGAGTGCGATTTCACGTGTACTGGCGGCTGTTCTTGCGGCTAAATTTCTCACCTCATCGGCGACAACGGCGAAACCGCGCCCAGATTCACCGGCACGAGCAGCTTCGATGGCCGCATTCAGTGCCAATAAATTGGTTTGTTCGGCGATGCCACGAATGACGTCAACAATACTCGAAATCGCTTTGGTATTATCGCCCAGCGCAACAACGCTGGTTGAAGCTTCACGCACAGTCAACGCAATATTTTGCATGCTAGCCACGGTATCCTGAATGACCTTACTACCATCTGCGGAAGCAACGCCAGAGGCTTCAGTTTGCTGATGAACGTCATCGGCATTACTCGACATTTGATTGACACTGACGGTGAGCTGCTCCATTGCTGCCGCCATTGCCAATGCCGCCTGACTTTGCTCAACACTCGAATTGGCAAGTTGGGTACTTGAGCTGGCAATATTATTGGCAGCCCACATGACATGGGCTGAACTTTGTTGAACTTCCCGTAACATATGCCCGAGTTGTTTGGTAAGTTCTGCTGCACTTTGCGCGATTTGGCTCAGTTCATCATCGCCACGTTCGCGGATGTGTGCACTAAAGTCACCCGCTGCAAGGCTTGCCATATCGCTGACTAAATCGCCTGATCGTTTGGTCAGATCTGAGGCAAAACCAGCAATCAGCCAAGCGACTAGGCTGAGAATGCCAATCCCCAATCCGAGTTGTAGATATAAGCCCACCCATTCGCGTTCAATTCGAGAGAGCAACTCTTGTTCAAGTTGGTTGGTCATGAAGTTTTCGAGTTCAATAAACTGCAGCAACATCTGATCGATGTTCTGCAATTGCTGTTGCACGGTACTTTGGTTAAATACTTCGTTGAAATTGGCGGCAACTAATTGTTGGCTAAAATTTTTCAGAGATTGTTCGAGCGGTTGCCAGCGAGCAATTAACGCGGCAGCGACTTCAGGGGCGACATCTGCAGCAAGTTCCAAATCGTTATTTATGCGTTGCAAGGCCCGAGGAATTTCACGCTGTACTGCACTTTCCATACGACCGTAACGTTTATCCCCAACTTTGGTCGATGCCAGTGTTGAGGCCAGTGAGCCGCGTAATTGTTGCATCTGTTCAGTTAAAGCTGGCAGGCTATCGACTGCTGTCGTCATCAGATAATAGGTACTCGCGTCTGGGTCGAGCAATAGGCCCGTATCGCCTGCAACATGATGGCGAAATTCGGTAACTAAACCGATCATTTCGATATGCGCTAGGGAATTTTGACTCGCTGTCATCGATGACCATGTGCGTTTGATGGTCTGCCATTGTGTGTCGAATTCATCAATTTTGCTTTGCCATTGTGTGGCATGCATTAGTAATGACCCCGTTTTAAGTGTCGCTAAAGCGTCATCGACGGCTTCGGCATCTTTTTGCACCTGTGCTGTGGCTGTTTCATCACCATTTAGCACCAAGGCCGTGGAGGTGCGATGATCTGACATCGCGCGATTGATTGGGGTTAACAATTCAATGAAACGTTTTCCCGATAGTTCTAATTCATCCCGCTCGATAAAGCTTACATCCTTGAGCATTGAATTCATCAGGAGCAGTAAGCCTGGTAGGATTGAAGCGGCAAAAATCAGTAAAAATTTACTTTTAAAGTTGAGCCGGCGCGATAACAAAATGGCTGGGCCGGTGAGCGTTCGAATCATATATGCTGTCCTATTTCTACCACTGACCTTTTACCATAGAGGGCTTCAGGATTGTTGTAAACGCGTTTAGTTAGATATAAATCAATGTTTTTATTGAAATTGATGCTGAGATAAGTCAGGTGTTAACTGCTAACATTTTCGGTGTAGTTTGATAACTAAAATGCCATTTTTTTCGCGAAATTGGGTTCAATTCTTGCCCCCTTTCATCAAGCTACTTAAATTGACAGTGTTTTGAAGTTGGAGAAATTATGATTCGTTCTGCTACCCCCAAAGATGCTGCGGCTATGATCAACATTTATAACCCTTACGTGCTTACAAGTACTGTCACTTTCGAAGAACAGGCAGTGACTGAATTACAAATGGCCGAACGCATAGCCCTAATCCAGCAAGAGGGCTTACCTTGGTTTGTGTACTTGGAACAAGGCGAAATTATTGGCTATGCCTATGCCAGCAAATGGCGGGTGCGTTCCGCCTATCGGTTTTCAGTGGAAAGTACGGTTTATCTCCAGCAAGGTTTTAGCGGCCGTGGGTTTGGCAGTCAGTTGTATCAAGCTTTGCTTGCAGAGTTAACACGCTTAGGTTTTCACTTGGTGATCGGCGGTATTACCTTACCGAACGAGCCTAGCATCGCCCTGCATGAAAAAATGGGGTTTACTAAATGCGGCCATTTTCAACAGGTCGGTTTTAAGTTTGGACAGTGGCGCGACGTCGGTTATTGGCAAAAGCAGCTTACTCAATAGAATCAATGGGGTCAGAGTCATTGAAACTATGTTTCAATGACTCTGACCCCATTGATTCTCTGACTATTGATTTTAAAAACGAATCATGGAGTTAGGCCGCGGGTTTCGCTAAGCTAAGGCATCTTATTGCGTAAGAGTGACAACAACATGATGGAACAAGAAAAGTCGCTGTGGCGAAGCCGTTTGCAGGCTTTGGGCCCTGGTATTTTACTCGCGACTGCTGCCATTGGCGGTTCGCATATCGTCGCGTCCACCCAAGCGGGCGCGTTATTTGGTTGGCAGTTACTGCTGTTGATATTGCTGGTGAATGTTCTCAAATATCCTTTTTTTCGCTTTGGTGTTGAGTACAGTCTGCAAAGCGGTGAAACCTTGCTCGAAGGCTATCGTCGGCAGAATCGGCGTTACTTGCTCGGTTTTGTCTGGCTAAATGTGATTGCTGGTGTCGTGAATACCGCCGGTGTGCTGATTTTAACGGCGGCGTTGTTACAGTATTTTATTCCGTGGACGCTCTCGCTCCCTGTGCTTTGTTGTGTGTTATTGGCCGTTTGTTTATTGGTGTTGCTGGCGGGTCAATATCGTTTATTAGACACAGTGTCCAAATGGGTGATGGTCTTACTCACGGTGTCTACCCTAGCGGCTCTTGCCATTGCTTGCCAAAAAGGCATGCAAGCCCCAGTTGATTATGTCGCACCTTCACCGTGGCAGTTGGCCTATTTGGGGTTTCTGGTGGCTTTGATGGGCTGGATGCCGGCACCAATTGAGATTTCCGCAATCAATTCACTGTGGCTCAAAGCAAAACAACAGCGACAGCCCGTCAATATGGCCAATGGCTTGTTTGATTTCAATTTGGGTTATTGGAGTACCACCCTGCTGGCGCTGGTATTTCTGGCGTTGGGTGCTTTAGTGCAGTTTGGATCTTCGCAGGAAGTCGCCATGGCCGGTGGCAGCTATATCCAACAGTTTGTGGGCATTTATGGCAAAACCATTGGCGATTGGTCCACGTTGTTAGTCGCGTTTGTTGCCTTTTTATGTATGTTCGGTACCACCTTAACGGTGTTAGATGGCTATGCTCGCACCATCAACGAATCCTTTCAACTGTTAGGTTGGCAGCAAAATAATAATCACCGCAGTTATTCGTTTTGGTTGATCTTACAGTCGTTGTCTGGGTTTAGCGTGATTTTGTTTTTTAAATCGGCCTTAGGCCCGATGCTGACTTTTGCCATGAGTTTAGCCTTTGTCACGACCCCAGTATTTGCTTGGTTGAACTACCGACTGATGCGGGGTTCAGGTCAGATGTCGCAGTGGCTACGCTGGTTATCCCGCATTGGCCTGCTGTATTTATTTGGCTTCGCTGCGCTGTTTTTAGCTTGGTTAGCCTTTCGCTAGGCGTTCATGGGCGGAGATTTGATGGCGATTTTATGGGCCAGCCACAATTTTAAGATAAAAAAGTGGCTGTCCCAGTTCGCTAAATCATTGCAATCCCGGATTATTCCAAATCACTATTATTCCAAATCGCTACCGCCGTT
>CAZIPG010000087.1:0-12193 GCA_964540955.1 uncultured Rheinheimera sp. | reverse complement strand
CCCTTCACAGGGGGATACTCAACCTGTGCCAACGCCAACGCCAACGCCAACGCCAACACCAACACCAACACCTGAGCCAACGCCAGCACCAGAACCTACGCCAGCACCAGAACCTACGCCAACGCCGGAACCGAGCCCGGTTGCACTGCCCAAATTAGTGCTGGGGTGGATGTATCAACCCATGGCTGCAGATAGTGTGAACAATTTGGTGCTGACGTTTTTGCAGGAAGACAATACTGCATGGCAGCAACCATTGCCGCAGGTGCAGCTGAGTTCGCTCTGCCAAGCCACTGGGTTGGCGGTGTTTGCTCAAAAGCCAGTGCAGCAAGGTCATCAACTGACCTATAGTTATCGCGCACAAAATTGTAGTGGGCTTACCAATAACCTAGAAAAAGTAACAGTCACTTTAACCAGCGGCAGTGGCGACAATATTCAAGTTCATCACCAAAGTATCGAGCTGCAACTGACCGTGCCAGTCCTCAGTGCTGAAGCGGCACTGGGTCAGGCTTTATTTTTTAGTCAAGAACTTGGCGCCCAATCTTGTGCTTCTTGCCATGACCCAGCCAATGGTTATGGCCAAGTTGAACCCGCGCCAACGCCCTCCGGCGGTGCGGGTCTTGCGTTCAGCGGTTTTCGGAGCAGCCCTTTCGCGGCTTATGCCAAATTTATTCCGAACTTCATTTACCTGACAGGGACAGATCAGCCGGGTGACGCTGATTTAATTGCCAATGGTAAACTTGGCCAGCCAAGGCGAGGGCAGATGTGGGATGGCCGCGCCAGTACGTTAGCGATCCAGGCGCAAGGACCTTTTACCGGGCCTCATGAAATGGCCAATACAAACAATCAACAAGTCTTGGAAAAATTACTAGGCAGTGCACATCTCGCGCAATATCAAGCAGTGTTTGGGCCAATTAATGCAAATAGTAATGCTGACCTAGTTGTACAACGGCTTGCCAATGCACTGGCGCAATTTGAAACAGAAGATCAATCATTTGCTCCGCTAAACAGTAAGTTTGATGCGGTGAGCGCAGGACTTGCCAGCTTTACAGAGCAGGAAGCCAACGGCAAACTCATGTTTGACACCAATACCAAAGGCACTTGTTTAAGTTGTCATAGTTCGGCAGGTCAACCCAGCTTGCCGGAGGTATTTACTGATTTTAGCTATCGGATCTTAGGCGTTCCGCGCAACTGGAACATCGTTTATAACGATGACAGTCAGGCTGTGCAGGCTTTTGACGCCCTAGGTAAAAATCAGTGGCGAAATGGGCCACAAATTGCGAGCGCGACGCATCAATATTATGACTTAGGGTTTTGCGGACCTTTTCGCGAAGATTCATTGCTCGATCCAACTTTATGTGGCGCATTTAGAGTGTCGCCACTGCGCAATATTGCGCTCAAACCGAGTTATTTTCATAACGGGCTTTATACGAAATTAACGGATGTAATTGATTTTTATATCAACCGTGATTTAGAACCCGGTCGGATTTTTGTCAAAGCGGATGGTAGCCCCGATGAAGCCTTTAACGACATTCCTGCAGAATTTCGCCGGCATATTCCACTGGATAGAGCCCCATTTTTACCGATAGCAAATCGTCCTCGTTTGACTGAAACCGAGATTGCAGATCTGGTTGCTTATCTCTGCACTTTCACCGATGGTTATGATGTGAAAAATCCGCAAGCCTACCGTGTTCCGCCACAATGTCAGGCAGTTAAACGCTAAGATTTTGCAAAATGCAATAAAAAAACCAGCCAAAAATTGGCTGGTTTTTGCATTAATCAGTTTGTGAACTGCTTATTTTTCAGTGTTATAAGTTTTGCCAAATAGTTTGCCGAAGAATGAGTCTTTTAACCAATATGGCCGCTCTTGGCTATTGGCAATCTCTTCGCCAATCGCAAAGTTGATATCGGCAAACAAAGCACCAGCATCGTAACGGATTGGGCCAAAATCTTTGGTTAACCCTGCAACATCATCGGTCGGTTTATGATAATGCTTGGCAAAGAATTTACCCCATATATCGCCGCCTTTTTGCTGAGGATCTTTCGAGGTAAAGCCTGTCATTAAAAACACTGCAGGCACGCCTTGCTTGACCAGGGTGTAATGGTCTGAACGCGTGAAGATCGCTTGTTCAGGCATTGGATCTGCACTCAGTTTAATACCATGCTTCGCTGTTGCTCTGTCGACTACTGCTCCGAGCGAGCTATGGTTAGCACCAAAAGCAATCATGTCCGCAAAGGGGTAGAGTAATACTGGCATATCTAAGTTCACATTCGCGACTAATTGCTCAGTCGGTTTCAGCGGATTGTGCGCCAAGTAATCTGCACCCAATAGGCCTTTTTCTTCACCCGTCACCGCCACAAATAAAATTGAACGTTTGGGTTTATTGTTTGAACTGGCAAATAAACGGGCAGTTTCTAATAAAATAGCTGTACCGGCAGCATTATCCATCAAGCCATTGTTGATTTTGTCTTTGCTGCGTAAATCGTTCCCGATGCCGATATGATCAGAGTGCGCGGTAAAAATAACGTATTCATTTTTGAGCACTGGATCGGATCCTTCCAAAATGGCGGCGACATTTGGGCTTTGGATGGCTTTGTGTTCCGATTCACGGCTGAAGTTCACCAAACCTTGCAACGGAAAGCCTTTTGGCACTTCATTCTTTTCCAGTTTGGCAAAAATTTGTGCCAGTGATTCAGGGGCGCCATTAAATAATTCTTTGGCGGCATCCATATGCATGTAGGCTGCAGCTTTTAGGCTTGGATAGTCGCCTTCGGCAGTTCCATCTTTGTGCAACCAACGGATCCGAGACATGTTGAGGTACAGCAAACTGTTGCTATATGGGCGAGTTTTTTCTTCTTTTGGCGTATGGATAGAGATAATGCCTACCGCACCACGCTCTGCCGCTAAACGAGTTTTTAAAGACGACAGATGCGCGGCCTCTTCCGATGGTAATTTGTCAGGACGGCCAGGCAGCATCACAACGATTTTACCTTTGACATCAAGCCCTTGGTAATCATCGATGCCGAATTCTTTTGAAACCATGCCATAGCCTACAAAAACTAAACCTGCATTGGTTAATTCAACTTTCCCATCATGGCTACTTGGACCTGTGGTGAAGTGTTTGGGGTAATCAAATTGGATGGTTTTGCCATTGCTCGCCAAAGTAAAACTTGGGCTTTTTTGAATTAACTTACTTTGCCGCAACGGGACTTGCTGAAAGTAAGTGCCATTATCACCCGCTGGTTTTAAGCCCAGTTGTTGGAAGTTACTGGCAATATATTGGCTGGCAATCAAATGGCCGCGGCTACCGGTATCACGTCCTTCGAGGGCGTCATCGGCTAAAAACAACATATGGGCTTGAATGCGGCTTTGATCTGCACTTTGACTCGGGGCCGTTGATGCGGCACAAGCCGTCAATAATAAGGCACAGCCAAAGCTAAGCAATTGCATAGGTTTCATTTTGTGTTCCTGATGGTTGGTTTGGCGCGTATGGGTTATTTGCAATGGTTACTTGCTCGTTCGCGCTCTTGTGGGCAATTCTTTCAAAAAGAAAAGCATACCAGACTACCATGAAATTGGCTTTGGCTGATTGAGTCTAGCAATGACTGCGACGAGTCACTTGAAAATTGCGGCTATTCGCGCATATTGCTGATGATTGGCATTTGCAAAGCAAAACAAGGCTCTGCAAAGCATAAAGCCGCAAAGAATGCGGCTTCATGGCAGAACGTTCATATCACAAGCAAGCTTAGGTTTGCGATTCTAACTGTTCTTCCAGTGTTGGTAATCGACTGGCCAACACTTTATCAATGCGCTTACCGTCCATATCGACAATCTCTAAATGCCAGCCTGACAATTCGAGAGTATCCGCAGTTTCAGGGATTTTACCGAGTAGCAGCATGATCAGGCCGTTCAAGGTTTGGTAACGATTGCTTTCTTCTTCTGGCAATTTATCGATGCCCAAACAGTCTTTTAAGTCGATAATCGGTAACAAACCATCTAACAGGTAAGAGCCATCGGCACGTTGGACGACCATCAAATCTTCAGTTTCGTTGTTGCCCGGATTAAACTCACCCGTCAGCGCTTCCATCAAATCTTGTAATGTGACTAGGCCTTTTAAATCGCCATATTCGTCAACAACAAACACCATCTGACTGCCATTTTTACGAATATGTTCCAGCAGTTCCATGCCGGTCAAACTGTCAGGGACAAAATTACAAGGCTGAGCGAGGGTCGAAATATCTTTCAGTTGGCCAGCAACCGATTGCGCCAGTAATTGTTTGGCAGAAACCACCCCGATCAGTTCATCCGCATGGCCTTTACAAACTGGGAATCTGGAGTGTGGAGACGCCATCACTCGTTGCAAGTTTTCTTCGACTGTGAGTTCCACATCTAAAAATACGATATCCGAACGCGGCACCATCAGCGAAGAAATACTGCGCTCATCTAAGCGAAATACGTTTTTCACCATGGTGTGTTCGTGTTGTTCAATCAAGCCTGAACTTGAACCTTCCTGCAACATGGCTTGGATATCTTCATGAGTCACGTTCGATTCGTTATTTTGACCAAACCCCAACACCCGCATGATTGCTTTGGTGGAGATTGATAAAAAGCGCACCAAAGGTTTAGTGATAGTCGCCAGTAATAACATCGGTTTTGCCATAATACAGGCAATAGTTTCAGGGCTTATTTGGCCGATGCGTTTAGGAACCAGCTCACCTACAACGATAGAGAAAGAGGTCAGCACCACAACCACCAACCCTGTGGATGTGTATTGACTGACCACCACGGACAGGCCATAGCTTTGCATCCAAATGGCTAAGGGTTCAGCAAAGATAGATTCCCCGTAGATACCGCTTAATAAACTAATGGAGGTGATACCAATTTGCACTGTCGATAAAAACTGCGTGGGATCTTCGGCTAATTTCAAGGCAATCGCCGCAGAGGAGCGTCCGCTATTGGCTAGCGCTGTGAGTCTCGATTTCCGAGCGGTGACAATAGAAATTTCTGACATGGCAAAGACGCCATTCAGCAGGATTAAGCAAACAAGGATCAGGATGTCCATACATACCATTAAGTGACTAAGGAATGCCGAGTATACCAAAAAGTTGTTTCAGGTAAACTTTTTCCATCCAGTTGATATTTAGATTTGTGCGTTTCAACGCAGTTGGCTAGTATGGTTTTGCTGAACAATTTTATAACAACACAAGAGGGAATTCAGTTGAAGCAACTTATAATGGCAGGCGCTCTGGCGATGCTGGTCAGTGCCTGTGCCACCGGTTATGGTTCCAGTGCCTTTTCATACACTGGCGGTTATTACGAAGTCAAAGTCAATGACAAACTCACCAAAGTGATTTTCGCTGGGAACGGCTTCTTGGAGCAAAAACAGGCTGAAAAGTATACCTTATTTCGCTGTGCCGAATTAGCCAAGCAAGCCGGGAAGCCTTATTTTGTCATGTATAAAGATTTGGCGGCTGCAGCCGCTGGTGTCAGTTCTACTGAATTATCCTCGGGTTCAATTGGTTCCAAGCCTGCAACTTCTGTGTTGGTGCGCTTCACCGATATCGCTGAACAAAATGCTAAATCGACCGAGGAAGTGCTGAGTGAACTTGCAGCACATCGTCAAGCGTCAAAAAACAAAAAATCATAAGCAAGGGACTAATATGAACGCGATTAAACTGACGATAGCGTCGCTATTGGTTGTACTGACTGGTTGTGCAGGTTACCCAACATTCAAGTTAGCCCCAGAGCAAGCCCACGCCACTTTACGCCCCATCGAAGGCGGTGAATGGCTGATGTGTCACTCTGGTACTTACTACACACTCAAAGCTGAACCGAAAACCAATGTTATTAAGCTACCGGTAGGCAAAACACTGATGCTGGCAAATTATGTTTCGATAAATGATGGCAATACGATCCATACTTGTATGCCGGCTTTGTCGTTCACGCCTGAGACTACTCAAGTTTATATGGCTGATGTGGCTTATGATGCTGCAGGTTGTGTGATTTCAATTGCACAAGTAGATCCTGAACGGAAAACCGGCCTAACCATGGTTGAGAGTGCAACTGTGGCGCATTGTCCGAAATAGCGAATATTGCTATTCAGTCGATGCAAGCCTGTTTTACAGCACTGCAACTGAGTATTGCAGTGCTGTTCGATTGATAAAAGCCTTACTTAAACCGATGCACTGCCCGAGGTGTCACCACTTTGGGCAGTGGCACATCCCAAGCTTCGGCGGGGATCGCGTCGACGAATTGCAAGTTGTGGGCTAAGCCAACCATCCGCTGCTGAGCGCTGGCTTGATTGGCGAAAGTCCGGTCATAATAGCCACCGCCCATACCGATGCGTTGTCCTGCACTATCAAACGCGACTAATGGCGTCAAAATCATCTCCAAATTGGCGATAGGAATAATTTGCTGGCAGGCTAATGCGGGTTCCAAAATTTTAAATTGGTTCAAAACCATAGGGGTATCAGCCTGATAGCGCTGAAACACTAAAAATCCAGGGACCACCGGGTGCAATACAGGCAAATAGAGTGTTTTGCCTAATTGCCATAAGGCTTCTATTAACGGCGTCGTGGCAATCTCGCCATCGTTATGCAGATAAACTGCGATATGTTGGCAGTTTGCCAGTTCAGGCAGCGTGCGAAACTGCGTGACAAGATCGGCTGCTGCTTGCTGTTGCTGTGAAGGCGTCAGTGCTTTGCGTGCTTGCCGAATGGACTGGCGAATTTGTTGACGGTCCGTTATCGCCTTCGAAGCATTGGCATTATTCGTCATCATCGAATACCTGCAAGTTCATCTTTGTTAGTTCACTGTTTGAATATTGGGTTAATTCAGCAATTTCAAAATCGAGATTAGCAAAACAAGACAGGCAAAAGGACGAAAAAGGAATAGATGGCAGAAGCGGCAAGATTACAAGTGTTCTCCGAGTGTGCCGTGATCAGCGTTAGCCCTTGAACCGTAGGTTCAAGGCGGGAATCAGATCAGCACCGCAGGCTTCTCGGTACGAGCCGAGCTTGCTCAATAGCACTGGATAAGAGACCCTGTTTCAAATGATTATCGGCTCGGGGACATCAGCCAATCACCTGCAACTCAGAGAACTATTGCAGTATATCACTGCAAAGCCAGTTGGTAAGCCCTATTGCTCGTTCTTTTTCGTTTCCAGCAACTCATTGCACAAATTTAGTGCAATCATCAATAAAACATCCTCTGCACCATGCACCCCAGGTTGGTATTTGGTTTTACTTACCCGTTGTTCTAACTCAAGCATCGCTGCTTGCAGCTTATCTTCTTGCCCTGCAGGGCAGGAGATTTTCATATGCCGACCCAGCACAGTGACTGTTAATTGCTTAGGTTTTACCGGTGTTGGTTTGGCTGGTTTACTTTGTTTTGGATACATATATTTACTAATTCCGTTGGCTTTTGCCATCTTCAATCATTCGACTGTAACGCTGAACTGGCCCCCGAGCAAGGGCTCGTCTTGGCCTTGTCGCTAACAGGTGTTAGCATATTCACTCTGTTCATCATTACAGTCACTTATTTTTGGGATCTTTTTTCATGCCAAATATTGCCCTGCTTAACTTCGAACATTGGACAACCAAGCTCGACCAAAATGCCTTAATGGCTTCAGCTGCCGAGTTGCATGGTTTAATTGCTGGCATGCTCAGCGCAGGGATCCCCGCGGATGCTGGACAAATTTTACCAGTATTGTACGACTTCTTAAATGATGGCCAAGCGGTAAACCAAGAATTAAAAGGCTATATCGACGAATTAATTGTCGAAACCGCCAAAGAATTGGCCGATGAAGATTATGGCTTTCATTTAATGCTGCCTGCCGATGATGAAGGGCTGGTGGAGCGTTTGGACGCGCTGGTGGAATGGGCGCAGGCGTTTTTAGTCGGTTTTGCCATTCAACAAACCGATTTGTCGTTAGTGTCAGCTGATGTGCGTGATGCGATTGAACAATTAACCGAAGTCACTCGTATTGATATTCATACGCAGGATGACACCAGTGAAGCGGAAAACGAAGAAGCTTATTTCTTAGTGTTAGAACATGTGCGCCTATTAGCATTAACCTGTTTTAACGAAGTGGCGAAAAAGTTCACGATCACTGAAGTTGCAAGTCAAACGATCCATTAATCAATTGTCCCTTGTTGTTTGAAGGTTTAGCTATGCTGGTCAACCAAGCATTTATGATGGCGAATGTGAGTTATTGCGCTGAACGTCGGCGCCAACTTTTCGCGAAGATTGCCAACAATTCAGTCGTGGTCGTGGCTGCTGCTCGAGAAATCATTCGCAGTCGCGATACCGATTATGCGTTTCGGCAAGACAGTGATTTTTATTATCTGACGCACTTTCCAGAGCCCGATGCCTTATTGCTATTACAAAAAGATGCGGATGGCCTCTGCACCGAAGCGTTATTTTGCCGCGACAAAGACCCTTTGGCTGAAGTTTGGCAAGGCCGTCGCTTCGGCCCCGCTGTTGCAACAGAAAATTTTGGCATTGCTGCTTACTCGCTTGCGCTGTTGGCTGAGCAGTTACTAAAAGCCTGCAATCAGAAAACAACGCTGTATTTTGCGCAAGGCTTGTATCCAGAGTTAGACACGCAGCTGTTTGCCGTGTTAGCCGAATTGCGCAATTACCCGAAAAAAGGCTATGTCGCGCCAACTCAGCTGTTCGATCTGCGGCCTTTGCTGGCTGAACAGCGTTTAATTAAAGATGATTTTGAAATTGGCTTGATGGCTGAAGCCGCCAAAATTTCGGTGAAAGCACATGAACGTGCAATGCGCAATTGCAAGAAGTTGGCCTATGAATTCCAGCTTGAGGCAGAAATTCGGCATGAATTTGCGATGCATGGCGCTCGTGCTTGTGCTTACAACACCATAGTAGGCGCTGGTGAAAATGGCTGCATTTTGCATTACACCGAAAACGATGCCGCTTTAAAGGCGGACGATTTGGTATTAATTGATGCCGGTTGCGAGCTTCAAGGCTATGCCGCCGACATCACGCGTACTTTCCCACGAAATGGTAAATTCAGCGCTGAGCAAGCGGCAATTTATCAATTGGTGTTAGATGCGCAATTGGCAGCTTGTGCACAGGTCAAACCCGGTCATACCCAAAAACATTGTTTAGATGCGGTGATAGCGGTGTTGACTCAAGGCTTGTTAGATTTAGGCATTTTGCAGGGCGATTATGCCACCTTAGTGGCCGAACTTGCCTGTAAACAATACTTTATTCATGGGTTAAGCCACTGGTTAGGCATGGATGTGCATGATGTCGGTGCTTATAAAATCGCTGGTGTCGAACGTCCGTTTGAGCCTGGCATGGTACTCACCATCGAGCCTGGTTTATACATCCCAACGGGATCACCTTGTGATCCTAAATGGTGGGGGATTGCCGTGCGAATTGAAGATGATTTGTTGGTGATCAAAGAGGGCCATCGCAATTTAACCGATACTGCCGCCAAAACTATCGCCGCGATTGAGGCGTTAATGGCGCAGGAGGATTGATTGCAGCAGGTCAAACACGTTGATGTAGTGATTGCAGGCGGCGGTATGACTGGCGCTATGCTGGCTTATGCCCTGTTGAGCCAAACAGCTCGGCCATTGACGGTGGCTATTGTTGAGAAACAAGTCGCTGCTTCAACACCTGGGGCTTCAGGCCCCTTACAGACAGCACCCTCGCAAAGTTTCGACAGTCGCAGTATCGCTTTAAGTGCTGCCAGTGTTGATTTACTCCACAGCTGGGGTCTTTGGTCAGAACTGCAGGCGCATGCTTGTGCCATCAAACACATTGCGGTGTCTGATCGCGGCCATTTTGGCAAAGCTCGACTGAATGCCGCTGAATATTTGCGTCAAAGCCTTGGCCAAGTGATAGAAATTGAGAAGTTGGGGAGTCTGATTTATCAGCGTCTCAGTCAATTTTCTACAGAGCAATTACTTTGGTTGCGACCTGATCACATTCAACACATTCATCCCACGCAAGATGTGCAACAACTGACGTTGGCCAGTGGCCAGCAACTGCACTGCAAGCTGTTGGCTTTGTGTGAAGGCGGAGACTCGCCAACCCGCACGCTCGCTGGCATCGACTGTCAGATTGAGACTTACCCACATAGTGCTTTAATTGCCAATATCGGCCTGGTTGATGATCATCAACACCGAGCCTATGAGCGGTTCACCCAACATGGCCCATTGGCACTATTACCGCTGACACGCCAGCGTTATTCCCTCGTCTGGTCGTTGTTGCCGGAAGAAGCGCAGCGGTTACAGGCATTGCCTCCAGCAGAGTTTTTAGCCGAGTTGCAGCAAGCTTTTGGCTATCGCGCTGGCGTCTTTGATGCGGTTGGTGAGCGAGTTGTGTATCCACTTTCCCTCAAAACGGCAAAAGAAGTGAGCCGCCATCGCTTGGTGCTTTGCGGCAACAGCCTGCACAACCTTCATCCGATCGCCGGCCAAGGCTTTAATTTAGCCTTGCGCGATTTAGCGGCGCTAGTGCAGCTGGTTAGGCATTCGAGCGATGTCGGCAGTTATCCATTAACTCGTCAATACGCCCAGTTGCGTCAGCAAGATATGCAACAAGTGGTGATGCTGACCGATGGCTTGGTGCGGTTGTTTGCCAATGATAGTAAATTGTGTGCGCTTGGCCGCAATATTGGCCTGTCGTTGTTGCAGAATTTGACTCCGTTGAAGACCTTGTTTGCTGAGCAAGCCATGGGGCTTGCGCCTTTTAGGCGACAACAACAAGTACTCACCCAGCAGTTTCCCCCCAAAGAGCAGGAACTATAAATGCAAGAGCCAGATATTTTAATTGTTGGGGCTGGCAGTGCCGGTTTAACTTTGGCTTTGCTACTGGCAACTGGCGCAGCGTCGCAGCGATTACAAATTATGGTCGTTGATCAAGCGCCAGCACCGAAAGCGCAAGATTACAGTTATCGGCGAGTCAGCGCGTTAAATCTGGCCTCCAAGCGTTTATTGACTGAGCTTGATGTCTGGCAATCTATTCAAGCCAAACCTGCGTATCAGCAAATGGCGGTCTTTGAAGCTGATAGTTTTGCCCGCATCGAGTTTAATTCGGCAGAGGCAAACATCGAAGCACTTGGTTACATCGTCGATAATGAAGATTTACGCCATGCCTTATATCAGCGTGCTTTGACGATGCCCAACATCCAGTTGCGGTTAGGGCAGGGCGTTGCTCAACTTGATTGTAGCGCCCGGCATAATTTGGTGACCCTCGACAATAATGAACGGATCTTAGCAAGACTGGTGGTGGCAGCGGATGGCGCCAATTCTAAAGTGCGGCAATTATTAAAAACGCCGATGGCGTTTTGGGATTACGATCATCATGCGCTGGTGGCCGTGGTGAAAACGGCTGAGCCCCATGGTCAAACCGCACGCCAAGTTTTTCTACCAACAGGGCCTTTGGCGATGCTGCCGATGGCAGATCCGCACTTATGTTCGATTGTGTGGAGTACTGTGCCAGAGCAAGCGGCACATTTACACCAGTGCCCAGCAGCTGAATTTAATCAGCAACTGACCGCGGCAGGTCAAAGTATGCTCGGCGTATGTCAACTGCAAGGCGAGCGCGAAGTCTTCCCGCTGAAAATGCGTTATCTCAATCAATGGGTCCAGCATAAAGTGGTCTTTGTGGCCGATGCTGCCCATACCATTCATCCGTTAGCTGGCCAAGGCATGAATCTTGGCTTGATGGATGTTGCTGCATTAGCAGAACTAATAGATGAAAAAATGAACGCAAGTGCTGAATGGTTAACAGAGCCATTGCTGAGGCGTTACGAGCGCTGGCGCAAAGCGCAAGCACAACAAATGATCGCGACGATGGAAGCCTTCAAACGCGGCTTTATGGTGCAGCATCCCGCGCTGAAACTGTTGCGAGCCGTGGGTATGAAACTGACCGACAAATTGCCACCCGTTAAAAATAAATTATTGGCACATGCACTCGGCGATCAGGGCGATATTCCACTGCGGGCACAGCAAAAACCTTCTTTATTCTAAGGTTTTACTGGAAATATGACAGTTTGCGTGGTTTTTCGCATGAATAAATCTAATTAAAAAGGGGCTATTTGCCGCAAGATCCTTGCGTTATAATCCAGCGCAACTTTTTGCGGCTTCTGGTTATAACGCCAAACGCAGCGACTGCGCAGACGCATAACCACAGCCGTAACTGACCCTACGATTATTG
>CAZIPG010000086.1:0-12243 GCA_964540955.1 uncultured Rheinheimera sp. | reverse complement strand
GTGTCCAGGGCACTTGGAAAACCAACTGGGGCCAGTAGTGCTAAGGCTGGCGTTTTATTAATCTTAGCGAAGTCTTGCCAAGAGTTGGCATATTGAAACCCCGCTTGTTTGAATTCATTGACTAAGTTTCGGTCTTTGCGCTCAAAATAATGGGTGCCTCCGCCAAACATTACATCTGCGACAAAATGCCCATTCACTTTATTGTCAACGTAATCATCTGCAATTTCGTTGTAAGCTTTACGGGTCTTATTGTGTGCCATAAAGGCTGCTGGGGTAGCATGGTTAATCTGTGCAGTAGCCACGATACCAGTACTCATGCCTTTGCTTTTGGCAATTTCCAGCATAGTCGTTAAAGGTTTGTGGCTATGATCAACAGCAATAGCGCCATTGTAACTTTTGATTCGAGTTGATAAGGCGGTAGCACCTGCTGCAGAGTCAGTGACAATGGTATCGTCATCAGGGTAGGTCGTAGCGACACCCACCCAAAGCTCATCATAAATGGTGGATTCGACTTTTTTGGTGCTTGGGTCATCCATGTAATAACGATAGGCAGAAACATAAGCTGGGCCCATACCATCGCCGATCATATAAATGACGTTTTTGACTTCAGTCGCCTGCGAAACTGCAGGAAATAGGCTTAACACCAAAGCGCTTTGAATAAATTGTTTGATTTTTTTCATCTGAAATGCTCGATATTGCATGCAATCGGCGCATTGTAGGAGTATTTGCGCCAAAGGTATATCCACTTTTAATCAGTTGAGACTAATCAACTGCTGTAACGGTTTTATGACAGCTTCGCAAATTTGTTGCGAGCAGAGCAGTTGGCGAGCCAAGATTTAATCCTGAAATATTTTGCAACATGATTGAACTAACCTTAATCTTTGTTTTCAAATAGTTTTGACCCAGTTTTATTTTTGAATGCACTCGACTATATTGGATGGGTGTGATGGGAAATAACAAAATAGGAACATTGTCGTATGAAAGTTTTTCCTTGGTTCTTGTTAAGTGCGGCTTTGCTGAGTGGGTGCGCTACTTATCCTGACGCAGTACGAGTCGCTGATGAAACTTCTTTAGTTAGTTATGAAGCCGCCATCAAAGCAGGCATTGCGCAAGGCAATGCACGTTGGAGTGGGGTTATTGCTAAAGTCGATAATCATGCCAAAGAAACGCGGCTAGAGATTGTTTATTTTCCTGCTAAATCCAATGGGCGTCCTAATGTTTCTGATAAAACCTTAGGACGTTTCGTGGCTTATGTACCTACTTTTCTGGATCCGATGGTCTACCAACAGGGCAAACAAGTCACAATCTTAGGGCCTTTAACTCAGCCTGAAAGTGGCATGGTTGATAAGTACCAATACGTATACCCTGTGATTACCCAAGCAGCAGTATATTTATGGCCAAAACAACAAGAAACTTCGCGAGTGGAAGTGGAGATGTGGCCGATGTGGCGTAACCCATATTATCCGTATTGGGGGCCTGTCAGAGTCAGAGCGACCCAACCCGTAGGCAGTTCATCAACACAGGGGCAAACGAATGGTCAAAATACTAACGAAGTTCAATAGTTGCGTTAGTAGCGTAGTTTTGGCTTGTACTTTAATCATCGCTCCACCATTAGCAGCTCAAGATCTGCAGTATTGGATTGATAGCCCGAAACGAAGCCAGGAAGACAAAGCCCGTGATCAGTTTCGCAACCCTAAACAAACCTTAGAGTTTTTTGGTTTGCAACCCTCGATGACTGTGCTTGAAATTTGGCCAGCTCGGGGATGGTACACGGAGATCCTAGCGCCCTATCTCAAAGATAAAGGGCAATTAACCATTGCCAATTTTCGCAAAAATGATGGCACTATCGAGGACGAGCGCAAGCAATTTTGGGCTCGTTTGGCTGCAAAATTGGAGCAGGATATCAAAACCTATCCTGAGCACTTTGGGCCTGTCAGTATTCTTGAATTCGATCCTCCTGCGCACATGATGCTTGGGCATGCGAACCAATATGACATGGTATTGAGTTTCAGAAACTCGCATATTTGGAATGAGCAGGGCTATTTATTGGATGTGTTTCGGAAATTCTACGATGTTCTAAAACCGGGTGGGGTTTTAGGTATTGAGGATCATCGTTCGAGTCGACTCTCCGAAATATCGAGTCGGGCTGGTGAAGGTTACCTTGACGAGTACTATGTGATCTCGGTGGCTCGCCAAGCCGGCTTTGTGCTCGAAGCTAGCTCTGAAATTAATGCCAATCCCAAAGATACCAAGGATTATCCGAAAGGCGTTTATGCCTTACCTCCGACTTTGGCGATGGGTAACGTTGACCGAGATAAATATATGGCCATCGGTGAGAGTGATCGGATGACGCTGCGATTTCGGAAACCGCATTCGCAGTGAGCAAGCACCATGTTGATTTCAATTCTTTAGAGGCGACAGACGGTACTGAAAACGTTTCAGCCTCTTTGCTACTTGCTGCGAATGTGCAGGAGCAAGCATGTCAGCTGAGCCAAATCAAGTTGGCAGGTTGGCAATCACGGCCTGAGCTCGGCCAACCATTATTGTGTTTACATGGCTGGTTAGATAATGCCAATAGCTTCTTACCCTTAGCGACCGTATTACAAAAACACAGTTTATTTGCTGTTGATCTGGCGGGGCACGGTCATTCACAACATCGCAGTCCGGATGCTCACTATTATTTGTTTGATTATGTTTCGGACATTGTTGAACTTATCCAACAACAAGGTTGGCAACAAGTGACCTTGGTCGGTCACTCAATGGGCGGGATGATAGCGACAGCCTTGGCTGCAGCAATGCCCGAGTTAGTCAGTCGTTTAGTGCTTATTGATAGTTTTGGGTTTGTCACTGCTGCAGAACAAACTGCAGCGCAGCAACTGCGCAAGGCGATTCAGTCGCGGCAGGGGCGTGTTGCTAAACAAAAACCGAGTTATTCCAGCCTGTTGCAGGCCGCCGCTGCCCGTCAAGCGCAAAGTGATTTTGAACTGACCCAGGCATTGCTGTTGGCAGAGCGTGGGACTTTTTATCAACCTGATGTTGAAAAAGGAATTAGTTGGCGTGCCGATCTGCGATTACGAGAAGTTTCAGCACAGCGTTTATCGATCTCACAAGCGAAGGCGATTATTGCCAATGTCTCATGCCCTGTGCTGGCTTTGATGGCTAAAGACACAATTCCGTTAATGCAAGAAAATCTGTCGCTGTACCTGCAAGATTACCAAAATTTGAGCCTGCATCAGTTGAATGGCGGGCATCATTTACATATGACCAATCCTCAGCAAGTTGCTGAACATTTAGCTGCATTTATTAATCCTTAAATATTGGTTAGCTAACCGAAAATACCTGACAAAACAGCAGGCAACTGCTAGGTTAAGAGTTATAAATTGCTGGTTCTAGCACACTGATAGGTATAGGACATGATTGCTAATTGTGCTTCGACTCTAATTGTGGGATGATTGAGGATTAGAGTAAAAACTCAGAATCACCAATAGTGGCCACAATTTAGACGATTGCTGCGGCTGCTAGTGACGTTACCTATAAAAATAAAATACCTTACGACGAGGAGAGGACGGTGGATAAAGTCTGGTTAAAGCGTTACCCGACAGGTGTGCCGGCAGAGATTAATGCCGATCACTACAGTTCATTATTAGAGATCTTCGAGCAATCGATCGAAACCTATCGCGACCGAATTGCTTATATCAACATGGGGAAATCAATTACCTATGGCGAACTCGATGAATTAAGCAAAGCCTTCGCCGCTTATTTGCAGCAATCATTACAGCTGAAAAAAGGCGATGCAGTGGCTATCATGATGCCAAACTTATTACAGTATCCTGTAGCCTTATTAGGCGTGTTACGGGCGGGCTGTGTCGTTGTCAACGTGAACCCTTTGTATACTCCTCGTGAACTTCAGCATCAGCTGAATGACTCGCAAGCGAAAGCGATTGTCATTGTTGAGAATTTTGCGCACACCTTGACGGAAGTACTAGCGAACGTGAATTTATCCCATGTGATCCTGACCAAAATGGGTGACATGCTGGGCTTGCTCAAAGGTAGCATCGTTAACTTTGTGGTGAAATCTGTCAAAAAGATGATCCCAGCCTATTCATTACCAGCGGCCATTCCGTTTAAACAAGTGATTAGCCAAGGTGCTGGTCTGAAGTATCAGAAGCCGGTCGTTGTGGGTGCTGACTTAGCCTTTTTACAATATACCGGTGGTACGACTGGTGTTTCAAAAGGCGCGATGCTGACTCATCGCAATATGGTCGCCAACCTTGAACAGGTTGCGGGTTGTATTGGTCCAATTTTAAGCCCAGGCAAAGAATTTATTGTGACGGCACTGCCGCTGTATCACATCTTTGCCTTAACAGCGAACTGCCTGACTTTTATGAAGTATGGTGGCACTAACTTATTAATCACCAACCCACGGGACATGCCCAATTTTGTCAAAGAACTGGCAAAGTATCCATTCACAGCCATTACGGGTGTAAACACTTTGTTTAATGGTTTATTGAACTGTCCAGGTTTTGCGGATCTTGATTTTAGTCATCTGAAATTATCGCTGGGCGGTGGCATGGCGGTGCAAAAACCTGTTGCTGAACGCTGGCAAAAAGTGACGAATTCTCGTTTAGTTGAAGGGTATGGCTTAACTGAGTGTGCGCCATTAGTGACAGTGAGCCCATTTGATTTACAAGGCTTCAATGGCTCTATTGGTTTACCAGCGCCATCAACCTTAATTCGTTTAGTCGATGACAACGGCCAAGATGTTGCGGCTGGTGAATCTGGCGAAATGTTGGTGCAGGGCCCGCAAGTGATGTTGGGTTATCTGAATCGGCAAGAAGAAACTGACAAAGTACTGAAAGATGGCTGGTTATATACGGGTGACATTGCTCGGATGGACGAAACAGGCTTCTTCTACATCGTAGACCGTAAGAAAGATATGATTTTGGTCTCGGGCTTTAATGTCTATCCAAATGAAATCGAAGAAGTTGTTGCGATGCATGACAAGGTCTTAGAAGTCGCGGCTGTCGGGATCCCGAACGAAGCGACAGGTGAAGCGGTGAAAATTTTCGTCGTGAAAAAAGACCAAAGCTTAACCGATCAGGAGTTGATTGCGCATTGTAAAGAGCGATTAACGGGCTATAAAGTGCCGAAGCTGGTAGAATTCCGTACCGAGTTGCCAAAAACCAATGTTGGCAAAATTCTGCGCCGAGAGCTGAAAGGTCAATAACAGTTCACACTGGATCTGACAGAGAAAAACCGGCTTTGGCCGGTTTTTTATTGGCTGTAGTTGCCTGATGAGGACTTCCATGTCGTATCAAATGATTCATGAAAATAGCGAGCTCGCGGCGTTTTGTGCAAAAGCCAGTCAAATGCCAGCCATTGCGGTTGATACCGAATTTGTTCGTGTGTCTTCGTTGTTGCCAAAGCTAGGCCTAATTCAGTTATATGATGGCCAACAAGTTGTGTTGGTTGACCCTTTAATGATCACTGATTGGCAACCATTACAGTCTCTTTTTGCCAACCCCAAGATCATTAAATTGATCCATTCTTGCACTGAAGATCTCGAAGCGCTTGCCGCGGTTGGTCTTACCGACATCAACCCCTTAGTCGATACGCAATTGGCTGCAGAGCTAATAGGGTGGGGTGCTAGCGTCGGTTATGCAAAATTGGTTGAGCAAATGACCGGACAGCAACTGGATAAAAGTGAATCGAGAACCGACTGGTTAGCCCGACCACTGGCCACAGCGCAATTAGCTTACGCGGCGAATGATGTGCTGTATTTGTTACCGTTATGGCCACAGTTGCAGCAGCATTTAATCAACAAAGGATGCCTCGACATTTTATATGCTGAAGGACAACAATTGATTGCCCGACGCCATAAAGCATTACCTTTACAATTTCGTTATCTAGAACTGAAAAATAGTTGGCAATTTCAAGGGCGAGAATTGGCGATCTTGCGAGATCTGATGGCTTGGCGCCAAAGATTTGCGCAAGAGAAAGATCTGGCTTTGTCCATGGTGCTGAAAGAGGCTTTGATATACGAGATGGCAAGGCGCAAACCTGCAAGCCTTGAAGCATTGAGTCAGATTGAAGGGCTCCATCATCGGGATATTCGTCGCCATGGCCAATTTTGGTTAGGCCTCATCAAAGCCTGTCGCGAATTACCGGCCTTGGCGTGTCCGCAAACCTTCTACCATCTGGATAAATTTGCTGGTTACAAACAAGTGCAACAGCAGTTGACTGATGCAGTGAATCAAGCGGCACAAGCCTCTGGCATTCCGGCCAGCATTTTATCGGTGAAACGTCAGCTCAATGAGTATCTCAACTGGTGCTGGCGGGTGAGCGATGAGGAACGTAGTTTACTGCCATTGCCAGAATTCTTGCAGGGCTGGCGACGCGAGATCCTACTGCCGTATTTGCCGATCCCTGAGCATGTAAGAACTCTTGTGTAGCAACCACGGAGCACTAGACTGCACTGTTTAAGTCTATCCAATCAATCCTCTGGCCATAACAAGCCAATCATTGATCTGGCGGGCTTTGATTAAGTGGCTTTGATGCAGTGGGCTTTGATCCAGTATGCTTTGCCAAAGCTCTGTTGGAAACGCCAATAAAAAAGCCGAAGCTCTTAACTTCGGCTTTTTTAGAACTAGCTTTTCACACTCACGCTTTTACCAATCATGCTTTTGACCACTCATCAACGAATGATAAAAAGCTGGCTGTTAATTCCCGCGTTTGTCTTCAGGGAATGTGACGTTTAACTCCAACACTGATAATTCGTCAGAGCTTTTCTCTAATGTGACTGAAACTTGATCATCGGCAATATCCACATATTTACGGATGACTTCTAAAATATCGCGTTCTAACTGCGGTAAATAATCTGGGCTGGTGCGTCGACGACGCTCATGTGCCACGATGATTTGTAACCGCTCTTTGGCTTGTGATGCCGTATTTTTCTTGGAAGAACGAAAATAGTCGAGTAGCGACATGGCTTAACCTCCGAAAATCCGTTTGAACAAGCCTTTTTTCTCAACAGTGAGAAAACGGAACGGTACATCTTCGCCTAACAAGCGCGCAACTGTGTCCATATAGGCCTGACCTGCATCACTTTCAGTATCAAGAATGACAGGCTGACCTGAGTTCGAGGCATTTAGGACTGCTTGAGACTCAGGAATGACGCCCAGTAACTTAATTGACAGGATGTCGTTCACGTCTTCCACGCTGAGCATTTCGCCTTTAACAACTCGCTCAGGGTTGTAGCGGGTCAACAACAAATGCTCTTTAATACCCGGTAATCCTTGTTCCGCCCGACGAGATTTGCTGGATAACATGCCTAAAATGCGGTCTGAATCGCGAACAGATGAAACTTCAGGGTTCGTCACAACAACAGCTTCATCGGCGAAATACAGCGCCATCATAGCGCCAGATTCGATGCCTGCAGGTGAGTCACACAAGATGAAATCAAAGTCTGCTGCTAATTCATTGAGTACACGCTCTACCCCTTCTTTGTAGAGGGCATCTTTGTCGCGTGTTTGTGAGGCTGGCAGAATAAACAGATTGTCTAAGCGTTTGTCTTTGATCAGCGCTTGTTTCAAATTGGCTTCGTTGTTGATCACGTTGACAAAATCATAGACGACACGGCGTTCACAGCCCATGATCAAATCTAAGTTTCTCAAGCCGATATCAAAATCGATAATGACCGTTTTGTGGCCACGCAGAGCCAACCCTGTACCAATAGCGGCGCTCGACGTGGTTTTGCCGACGCCACCTTTGCCTGACGTTACAACTATGATTTTTGCCATCGCCCAAAATCCTTAGAATAATTCTGCTAAAACTAACTGTCCATCTTGCAAGCCGATGCTGGTTGGTTTTCCCCAGTAATCTCCTTGCAAACTGTCACTTAACCAATAGTTACCTGCAATCGAGATTAACTCGGGTTGCAAATTGTAACAATAGATCTTTTTAGTGGTATCGCCGCTAGCACCTGCAATTGCTTTGCCTCGCAACGAACCATAAATATGAATATTGCCATCGGCAATGACTTCAGCGCCGGCACCGACGGTACCTTTGATGATTAAATCGCCACCTTTGACATAAATTTGTTGACCAGAACGAATATTTTGTTCGAGGGTCCGATTTTCTGCTTGGATCACGGTAGGCGCAGCAACTGGGGTTGGCGCAACTGCTTTGGGGGCTTCAACCGTTTTGCTATTTTTAGGCATTTGCAGCGCGGCAAGCCCGGCGGCATGCGCGGCTTTTTTCATGGCTGGTGAAGCACCACAGACACCAACAAGGACTAACTGCAGCTCAATGAACAGCTGCTTGATACCGGTAAAGTCTGGGATTTCATCAACATTTTCAACACTAATTACCACAGGTGCCAGATGAAAAAAGCCTGGGGCTTGTGCCAGCTTTTGCTGCAATTCTGCTTTTAGATGAGCAACAGACAAATCCTGACAAAAAAGTACTGATAAAGGAAATAAACTTCCTTTTAACTCCATAGCATGTTCCGACATAGCAACCGTTAGCGCAATTTGATTAAAGTTTATAGTGATGCTGAATTTCTACCGCGATGAGAGTTTAATCACTGAGTCGTAGCGACTAATAACAGCAATTCACTCACGGCATTCCTTCGCAGATTTATCGCTTCATGGTATAGTCTATGCCTAAGTTAGGCAAGTTACTCAGAGCAGAATTTCTCCTATGTTAACCGCAATCTATAAAAGCCCGCGCAAAGAACAAACATACTTGTACATCAAGCAGCGTGATGATTTTAAAGCGGTCCCTGAAGCGCTATTAAAAACCTTTGGGACGCCGCAATTGGTCACGGTGATTGATTTAAGTAAACGCAGCCAATTGGCTGGTGCGGAACTGGCCAAAGTGCAATCAGCATTAGTTGAGCAGGGCTATTATTTGCAATTGCCACCGCCTCCTGAAGATTTATTAAAAGATCATCGCGATTGGCTTGCCCAGCAAAGCTAATACTCGGGTCGAACTTATAAAGGATTTACAGTGATTCGTTTGGTTTGTTGTTTTGTTTTATCAAGTAGTGTCACCTTCGGATTGATGGGCTGTACTCATGCCAATGAGTCGACCAATGCCTCAGCCAAGACGCGAGTCACTAACCAGCCCGCCAGCATGACCGAAACTCCGGACGCTGCTGAAAAAACAGCGGAAGGCTTTGCTCGTTATGCCGAGGGATTAAAAGCTGAGGCAAAAAGCCGAGGCTATAGTGAGCAATTGATCGCTGAAGTTTTTGGCAGTCTAACTTTCCACCCCAAAGTTGTGGTTGCCGATAAACGTCAACCTGAGTTTGTCGAAACGCTCGATACCTATTTACCCAAACGGGTGGATGCTTATCGTATTAAGTCAGCCAGAGCCATCTATAAAAAACATCAAGCCGAGTTAGCTGCCATAAGTGAAAAATATGGCGTGCCTGCACGGTTTATCGTGTCATTGTGGGGGCTGGAAAGTGCATTTGGTCGAGTGACGGGCAAATTTTCGGTGCCTTCAGCCTTAGCAACACTGGCCTATGATGGTCGTCGGGAGCAGATGTTTCGCAAAGAGTTTTTCTTGGCGATGGATATCTTAGCGGCGGAGCATATTACTTTAGATAAGATGAAAGGCTCTTGGGCTGGAGCAATGGGCCATACCCAGTTTATGCCCAGTGCTTTTATCAAGTACGCACAGGATGGCGATGGTGACGGTCATAAAGATATCTGGACCAACCCCAGTGATGCGATGGCATCGATTGCCAATTACCTTAAAACTGAAGGGTGGCAGCCAGGACAAAGTTGGGGGCGACAGGTACGGTTGCCAGCAAACTTTGATTACAGCTTGGTGATCCCTAAAGGCAGTAAAGATCGAGCCCAGTGGCTACAATGGTGGCAAAAGTCAGAACGAAGCTTGGCGCAATGGCAGGCGCTTGGCGTGCGGAATTTAGATGGTTCAGCCTTGCCTCAAGTGAATATGCAAGCAGCCTTGGTGATGCCTGATGATAAGGAAGGCCGAGCCTATTTGGCTTATCCGAATTATCAAGTATTGATGCATTGGAACCGTTCCTATTATTTCGTCAGTAGCGTTGGCTATTTAGCCGATGCCATCATTGCGCCCGAGTAGGGGCGCATGATGGCTTAATAAAAAATTTTCAGCGCTAGTGTAGTCTCATACTCATGGCTGCACTCGCGCTATGATTGCAATGGAGTTAGTGCATTGAGTTCACAACAGCAAAACTTGCTTCAGCAGAGCTATTACCATCAAGATCACCAAGGGCAAGCAATCGAATTGCCTGTCGGCAAAGTGATTTGTATTGGACAGAATTATCTCGACCATATTCAAGAGATGAACAGTAAAACTGCGCCCGATGCGCTGTTTTTTATGAAGCCGAGCACGGCTTTGGTCCCCTTAGCGCCGAGTTTTTGCATTCCTGCGACGCGAGGGGCGGTGCATAATGAGACCGAACTTGCGGTTTTAATCAAAGCCCCATTGAAGAAAGTTGCGCCTGAAGCTGTTGCCTCAGCTGTTTGGGGGTATTCGTTAGCACTTGATTTAACGCTGCGCGATGTGCAAGGGCAATTAAAACAATTGGGACGACCTTGGGAAATTGCCAAAGCTTTTGATGGCTCTTGTCCAATTGCTGGGTTTGTTCCGCAACATTTAATTGCTGATCCGCAGGCTTTAAAGTTCAGTCTGCAGGTGAACAACGAATATCGTCAGCAGGGCAACACTGAGCTTATGATCCGTTCGGTGTATCAAATGATCAGTGAAATGAGCCAACATTTTACGCTGATGCCAGGTGATATTGTATTGACGGGAACCCCTGCAGGGGTCGGCCCATTGCAGGGTAATGATCAGCTCCTTTTAACTTTAGCGCCTTGGTTGCAGATCGATAGCCAAGTACGCCTAGAAAACTAAGTCTCTTGAGAGGAATCGCTATGACGCTTGCAGAAAAATTTTGGGAAACCAAAACCTTACAAGAGATGTCTACAGAAGAATGGGAAGCCGTTTGCGATGGCTGTGCTAAATGTTGTCTCAACAAATTTATTGATGAAGAAGATGATGCGTTAGCAGGCCCGACCGATTACATTTTGCCGGAAGAAACCGTGTATTTCACCAACATTGCCTGCCGTTATTTAAACAGCAATAAGTGTGAATGTAATTGTTATGACAATCGCACCGTGTTGGTGCCTGATTGTGTCAAATTAACCAAAGAAAATCTAAAAGACATTTTCTTTATGCCACCTTCTTGCAGTTATCGCCGTTTGCAAGAAGGACGAGGTTTGCCCTCTTGGCATCCTTTATTGAATCAAGGTAAAAAAAGCTTGATGCATAAAAAGCAAATGTCGGTGCGCAATAAAACGATTTCGGAAGATGCGGTCAATTTCGATGATTTTGAAGATCATATCGTCACTTGGCCGTTAAATGACTTGGACTAGCAAGAGGGTTGATTGTGGATTGGTTAGTCACTCTAAAAGCCATTAGTGAGCAATATCGAACTGAGTTTATCCAAGGGATCCTCAGTTTTGTCGTGTTATTGTTTTACATCGTATTGAGTCGGCGCATTGCCCCTTTTATCTATCGCACCATTGCCGCGACCATGCTGAAAGAAGAAATGAATCGCCGCGCCATGGTGGTGTTTCATATCTTGTTATTCTTATTGTTGGTGGTCGTCCTCAGTATTGTTTGGGGCGTGGATATCAAAGGCTTATTGGTCTTAGCATCTTCAATGATCGCTGTGATTGGGGTTGCTTTATTTGCCGCTTGGAGTCTGTTATCCAATATCACCGCCTTTTTTATCTTACTCGGGCAACGGAGTTTCGCCCAAGGTCGTGTTGTCAAAGTCATTGATGGCAGTAATTCGATTGAAGGCACCATCGTTGAGGTGAATTTGTTTAGCACTGAACTGAAAACTGCCGATGGTGAAATGGTCGTGTATCCCAATAATTTGATTGTCTCTCGGCCTGTGGTGGTGAAAGATTTACCTTGTGCCACAAGTTCAGATAAATCAACCCAACCAAAAGCCCGCTGGGCGGCGCGTCGGCAGAAATTATTGGCCAAACAAAAATAACTGCGCGAGAGCTGATGCAAGTCAGCAATTGCGAAGGCCATGTTTTCGGGCCATGTTTTCAAGCCATATTTTAGGGCATGTTCACTGGCCATCTTGCAGTAAAAACCGCAGCAATTTGCTGCGGTTTTTTGTGGGTGCGCCGGGCACGGCGCGTTGCGCGTAAGCGCAACCAGATTGAC
>CAZIPG010000085.1:0-12253 GCA_964540955.1 uncultured Rheinheimera sp. | reverse complement strand
AAATTCTGGCTGACATCGCTGTATTCGACAAAGGCGCATTTGCTGCCTTAGTTGCCAAAGCGAAACAAGCATTATCTGCTTAATTCTAAGCAGTGAAAAAACCGCCGCAAGGCGGTTTTTTTATGTCTGCAATCCCAACAACAACTCCAAGAGTTCCAACATATATCTAAACAGCTAAGCAAGATTTCCAACGTACATCTAAACAGCTGAGCAAGATTTCCAACATACATCTAATCTGCTAGGTAAAAAATTAGGCGCCGCAGCGCCTATGTTCAAACATTTAGCTAAATGTTGGGTGGCGAGCATCACTGAGAGGAGCATCGCCGTGATTCGCAATGCCAGTGGTTAGTTCACTGCAGGCAATAATTCCATTATCACTTTATTGTCTTTAAATAACTGCAATTTTGCTTGATTCACTTCAATGCGATCAGCCGATTGCAATTGTTTTGTGAATTGTTGTTCATAAAAATTGGCATCCGCACAACTTTTACGAGTACTCATGATAGGCATGACTTTCAACTGATTGTCTTTTTGTTCATAACTGGCATTAAAGTTATTACAGCCGCTGAAACCTGACACTCGGTTCGTTTCTTCAAACATCATGCGAATATTTAATTTTGCTGGAACGCCAATGTGTGAAACGGTATGTAAGCGCCAGACAACCCCTTGGATTTTACCTGGTTCCAATTTATCTGGGCAATTTGCCCCTGGCCAGAATCTATCAAACTTGTCGACAAACAGCGCATTTTGCTGCTCAGGGCTGCGACGCGCGATCATCGACGTTAACACCGATTTACCATTCAAATTGCTATCAGTTTGATAATTTCTCAACATTGGCAAATGATGTTGGGTCATCGCAACAGCGAGACTTTCACCCGTTTGGCAGTCAGTAAAGCTGGCTTCATTGCCCTTCACTTGGTAGACGCCTAAAAGAGGAATGCGAGTGTCTAACCGTTGGAAATTAGCCTGCTGCACGAGCGTGAAGTTCTCTGTAGATACTGTGGGTTTACCCGCGTGCTCGAGTAACTCAATTTTTTGACTATTGACGAAAATAAACGACGGGATTTGATGACCCTTTGCGGTGAAATGCAATGTGCGATCATCTTGCTGCCAAGTGCCTTGGATCAACTCAACTTTATTTTGATCAAGCAGTTCACGTCGAGCTTCAAAACGCCCGTCTTGGTATATGTTCAGTTGGTATTGCACCCCAGTACATTTACGTTTTGGGCAAGTAATGAGTCCGGTAAAGGTTACATCGCGATCAATGACGTATAACGTCATATCCATGGCAATAGCTTCTGTACTGGCTGAGTTGGTTACTTCATTTGGCACCAACTCGACTGCGGGTTCTTCCACAACGTTGACAGTCGCAGGTTCCACTTTTTTGACTGGTTCAACACTGGCACAGCCTGAGAGCACTAAAGCCAGCATCAATAAACTACGTTTCATATCACTCACTCACCATATAAATTGGCGCCATTATAAAGGATCCAATAAGGATGATGAATGAAATTCCGTAAATTGTTGTTGCTAAAAGATTGCTGGACGCCAGTGTTCAATTAATAAATTGGCTGTCTTTGTCGGGAACTGTTGCATGAAACAGTGTCCACCATTGACCTGTTGTACCTGTAAATTGTGATTATATTTCTGCCAATAGCGAGCCGACTTTTTGACAAAAGGATAGGTTTCATCACCGTAGACCAGCAAAGTCGGGGACCTGTTTTGCTTCAAATGCCGCCATAGACCCCTTGGAAAACTGCCAAAAATTTCTGCTTCTCGGCTGCCGAGACATTTTAAACGACTTTGGTCCTCATCATGATGGATTGCATGATCAATATAAGCCGCGAGTGCAGCAGGCTCCCAGCCCTTAAACATACCTCGTTCATGCAAATATTCATGACAATGCTGGCGGCTTGGCCATTCACTGCGACGGTTGCGCGCTTTTTTGGCCATCGGGTTGCGTGGATACCATCCAACCCAACTGAGAAATTGCATGCTATGAAGCATAGCTGGTGTAAAAAGCACCGGATCTAATAATACTGAATTGTGAAAAAGGTTTGGTTGTTGCGCTTGCATTAACGCTGTTAAAACACCGCCAAAGCTGTGTCCCAAGGCAAAAACCGGCACTTCACCAAAAGTTTTCCGATGAGCGTCAAAGGCAAGTGCCGCCAGTTCAGCACTGCGATTCCAGCCAACAAATTGTCCGCCATGGTCACTGTCGCCATGACCTTGCGCATCAGATAAAAAGAAATCGAAGTAGGGCTCTAATTCAGCAAGAAGTGGCCAATACATTTTACTGCAATAGCCATTGCCATGCAGCACATGCAATAAAGGTTTGCCAGTCGGTGGTGTATGGGCACCTCTTAAGGTGAATCCTTCAGGCGTTTGAAAATGCCAAGCTGTTAAGTTCATGCTGATCTCAAGTATTTACTCTATTTGTAAAGTGCCATGGAATGCAGCAAAAGGCAACGGGTAGGTAAATGGTCAATCACCCCGAAAACGATATAAAAAAAGCCACCCGCAGGTGGCTTTTGCTTAAATTTAGAAATTAGAACTTGTAGTTCAAACGAGCGTAGTAGAAGCCGCCATTGAAACCCATGACTGCTGTCGTTGGGTATTGGGCACCCAGCACATCCGCCCAACGGTTTTCATCCGGAACTTCATCTAGCAGGTTGTTCGCACCTAAGCTGATTTCGACACTTTCGTTGACCGCATAAGTTGCTTCCACATCAACTGTTACTTCAGAGCCTAAGAATAATGGTAAGCCATCATCTTCCACTCTTAAAGCACCGCTGTCTGCATGGTCTTCGAAGTAGTTGCCGAAGTAGTTCAAGCGCACGTAACCACGGATATCACCATTATTTTGGCTCACCGTGAAGCTACCACGAACATGCGGTAAGCCATCTTCGATTTGTTTGACTTTGGCTTCATTGATGTTGTCAGAATAACTATCAACTGTTGTCGAAGTCCAGTTGGCAGCCAGTGCTAAAGTCGTGCGGCCACCGAAGGCGTCTAAACCATAGTTTGCAACAAAATCAACGCCTTGCGTTGTTGTGTCGAAATCATTCGTGAAGAATTTAACGCCGGCAAAACTGCTCGCATCTGAAACGCCAAGCGCTTGTAATGCAGCAATATCTGCTGGAGTTAATTCTTTCGATGAAGATTGGCTGATGCGATCATCAACAGCAATATTGAAATAGTCGACAGTGACATATAAGTCGTCAACTTCTAACACACCACCAAACGATAAGTTTACCGACTCTTCTGGCGTTAACGGCTTACCGCCTTTTAACACTGAAATTGGGTGGGTTGGTGGTAGAGTCGCGTTATCAACTAAACCTTTACCAGCAGTAAAAGATGTGGTGACGTTACGAACCATAGATTGGCCAATGGTTGGTGCACGGAAACCTGTGCTTGCTGCAGCACGAACAGCAAACTCATCGTTTAACTGATAGCGACCGGTCAATTTGAAGTTAGACGTTGAACCAAAATCTTCATAATTTTCAAAACGAGCGGCAAAATCACTGCGGAAATGGTCGCTAAATTCAGCGCCAAACTCAGTGTAAGCTGCATAGTTGTAACGGGTGAATGAACCGGCATCGTCTGGTTTGAACCCAGGGAAGCCATTCGAACCGATACCGAAGCCTTGTGACGCGAGAGGACCTACTTGGAAAGAGTTCTTATCGCCAGCATAGATTTCAAAGGTATCAATGTGGTATTCCAAGCCAGCAGCCACTGCTAATGGATAAGGCAAGGATGCAATATCGAGCATCTTGTTCATATCGTAGTTGATGGCTTGTTCTTGTTGCACATATTTACCGGCTTTGAAATCGCGCGGTGTTGCTGAACCCATCGATGCGTTGATGGTATTTTTGATATAGAAATCAACTTCACTACGGCCATAAGATGAACTTAAATCAAAGTTCCAGCCGCTGTCTAATTCACCTTTTAAACCACCAGCCAGCGCTGCATCAGTGACGATACCGCCGAATTTCGGGGTAAAGCCGCCAGGTAACATTGAGAAGAAAGTAAAACAGTGGGCAGGTAGTGCACCGACTTCGGTATTAATTTGACTGAAGTTTTTACCTGTTAAGCTAATATTTGGGCAAGCCCCTTTACTCAGGTCAGTATTGCCAATTAATAAATTCTTACCGCCATCATTGGAATAAACGCCGCCGCGAGTTTGTGGGTTACGGAAGTAGAAGCCACCTTCGACATCACGCTCGGCGAAGTTACCAAACAAATAAAATTCTTTGTTTTTGGCAACTTCTAAACCGATATTACCGAACAGTTTAAAGTCGCGTTTAAATTCTGGCGAACCCCACACTTGCGCAGGATTTTGAATTTGTGTATTGCCGTTGGCAGCTAACCCTGCGGCATCTCCGCGTTGCACGCTACGGCTGGTTGGGTCGCTTTGCTTGAATTCGGTACTAAAGTTCGCAAAGCCGTTATCAGTAAATGGTAAACCGATGTTCGCGGCTACTTGGCGCAAGTCACCGTCGCCTTCATAGTGTTGGCCGGTTTTGATTTCGACCGCACCACCTTCGTTGTTATCTTTTAGACGGAAGTTGATGACCCCTGCAATCGCATCCGAACCATATTGGGCGGCAGCACCATCCCGTAAAATTTCAACTTGTTTTAATGCGATCGACGGGATTACTGAAATATCTGGCCCTTGCGAACCGTCAGATAAACCACTGCCTAAGAATGTAATGACTGCAGAGCGATGGCGACGTTTGCCGTTGACTAAAACCAGAGTGCTATCTGGTGGTAAGCCACGTAAGTTGGCTGGACGCACAAGAGTAGAAGCGTCATTGATCGGCTGTGAGTTCACATTAAATGATGGCACGACTGAGCTCATCAGTGTCATCATGTCACTTGGACCTTGACTGGTAAATTCTTCAGCGCCAATCACATCGACAGGAACTGCGGAGTCGCCAATCGAGCGCGGAGCGCCACGTGAACCAACGACGACAATTTTTTCGACGCTTTCTTCTGCTTTCGCTTCAGTCGCAGCTTCTTGTGCTTGTAAGCTAAAACCTGTTGCCATTAATAACAACGTACTGCCAGTTAGCGCTGCCTTAATCCCAGCTGCAACTGGGTTTAATGAGGAAGTTCTATTTTTCATGTTGTGCCTTTTATATATCCTGGATTTTTACTGATCTGGAGGCCAGATTAGGTTGGCTCGATTTTTTTTCTGTGAGCTCTGGAACTAACTTATGGCAAAAATGTCGGTTTGTCCAACCCAATAATTGTTAAATTTGTCGCAAATTGTTTGCGGATCAATCACCTTTATGAAGCGCTTCAATTATTAGCTTTTGCTAAATAAACCGATGTTCGGGCTATTTGGTCGGGAATTTGTTGAAAAAAACTCAGAACTGCAGTTAGATAAATCACCTCTTATTCAAAGAAAAATTCAGATGAAAAATACACTTATCGCCTCTTTGCTGTTTGTTGCGGGTTCTACCTGCGCAGCGAACCTCGAACTTGAACGTTTGTTTGCCGAGCCAGCCCTTAGTGGCACAGCGCCAAAATCATTAAGCTACTCCCCAGATGGCCAACGTATTACCTATTTAAAAGGCAAAGCAACCGATGCAAACCGATTGGATTTGTGGCAATTCGAATTAAAAACTGGCAAACACAGTTTATTGGTCGATTCGGATTCGTTATTTTCAGGGCCAGAAGTCTTATCGGATGAAGAAAAAGCGCGGCGTGAAAGATTGCGCTTATTCGCCTCAGGTATTGTGAGCTATCAGTGGTCGAAAGATGGCCAAGCGTTATTGTTTCCGCTGAACGGTGATTTGTATTATTTCGATTTAAAAACTGCCAAGTCGCGCAAATTAACTGAAACCGAAGCTTTTGAAACGGACGCCCAAATTTCACCCAAAGGGCGGTACGTGTCTTTTGTTCGTGAGCAAAATATTTATGTGATTGACCTCAAAACGGGGCAGGAAATTCAGTTGACCACGGATGGCAAAGGGCCAATTAAAAACGGCATGGCTGAGTTTGTGGCACAAGAAGAAATGGGGCGGATGACCGGTTATTGGTGGGCACCAGATGATAGCCGAATTGCTTTTACCCAATTTGATGAATCAAAAGTTGCGCAAGTGCTCCGTAATGAAATCTATGCCGATGAAATTAAACTGTTTGAGCAGCGTTATCCTTACACTGGCCAGCACAACGTGACCATTAAACTGGGTGTGGTGACTATACAAAAACCAGATATTTCTTGGATTGATTTGGGGAAAGAGCAAGATATTTATATTCCGCGAGTTCAGTTTAGTCAAAGCCCAACGCTTCTCACTTACCAATGGCAAAGTCGTGATCAGCAAACTTTGGAACTGAGAGCGGTTGATTTAACAACCCAACAGCAGCGGGTTTTGATTACCGAGCAAAGCAAGACTTGGATAAATTTACATGATGATCTGCATTTCTTAAAAGATGGGCGTCATTTTATTTGGGCATCTGAACGCGACGGTTACAAACATCTGTATTTGTATGATTTAAATGGCAAAGCGCTCAAGCAACTGACCAAAGGGCAATGGATTGTGAACTCAGTCAACGCGATTGACGAGAAAAATAACCGCATCTATTTCACGGGTCGTAAAGATACCCCGCTCGAAGCCCATTTATATCGAGTTTCTATGAAAGGTGGCGATGCTGAACGAGTGACTGAATTAGGTGCCTCGCATCAAGCAGTCGTTGCCAAAGATGGCAGTGGTTTTTTAGATACTTGGTCCAGTGTCGTGACTTTGCCCAAAGTTGCGCTCAAGGATGCGAATGGCAAGGTCATTACCATGCTCTCTGATAATGCCTTAACTCCAGAGCATCCACTGACACCTTATGCAGCAAATCTGATACAACCGAGATTTGGCACTTTAAAAGCCAGTGATGGCCAAGTGTTGCATTACAGATTGTTCGAGCCGGCTAATAAAATTGCTGGCAAACGTTATCCTGTGGTCGTTGGTGTTTATGGTGGCCCTGGCGCCCAGCGTGTGACGAATAGCTGGAGTGCGCGTGATCTGTATTTCCAATACCTTGCCCAAAATGGTTATGTGGTCTTTCAATTGGATAACCGTGGTTCTGAAAACCGAGGCAAAGCATTTGAAGATCCCATTTACAAAAAATTAGCTGAAGTGGAATTGGCTGATCAAATCACTGGGGTGAAATATCTGCGTACTTTAGACTTTGTCGATCCTCAAAAAATTGCAATTTATGGCCATAGTTATGGTGGCTACATGGCAATTATGGCGATGTTCAGAGCTGGTGATTATTTCGCAGCAGGTGTTTCTGGCGCACCAGTCACTGATTGGGCTTTGTACGATACTCATTATACTGAGCGTTATTTGGGTCATCCTAAAACCAATGCGGCGGGTTATGAGCAAAGTTCAGTATTTCCATATGTCGATGGCTTGAAAGGTAAGTTATTGATTTACCATGGCATGGCCGATGATAACGTGCTATTTACCCATAGCACCAAAGTATTCGGGGCATTACAACAAAAAGGCAAGTTGTTTGAAGTGATGACTTATCCTGGCAGTAAACACGCCATGTTTGGTCAACCCGTACAAACCCATTTACACAAAACGATTACCGATTTCTTCGAGCGGACTTTAAAAAGCCAACCCGAGAAAAAGCAATCGAATTAATGCAATTAGTGAAACTTAATGCCGCAACCAAGACTGCGTTGCGGCAACCAACTACGAAGCCACAGTCGGTTCAACTGTGGCTTTTTTTCAGGATGTTGTAGGGGGTGATTAACTCAGCAAGTTTTCACAAGGCTGATGAGCAACCATTGCGATAAGATTCTGGCACGTCGTTTGGCCAATTTGCGCCATGGCTTCTTGCGTAAAAAATGCCTGATGACCGGTAATAAGCACATTCGGGAAGGTCAGTAACCGCTGAAAGACTTCATCGGCAATCACATGATTCGACAAATCTTTAAAAAATAAATCAGCTTCTTGCTCATAAACATCGAGACCCAAAAAGCCAATTTTATGCGACTTTAAGGAATTAATCACAGCTTTGGTGTCAATCAAGCCACCACGGCTGGTATTGATCAACATGACCCCATCTTTCATTTGCTTGAGGCTTTCCTCGTTAATCATGTGAAAAGTTTCAGGGGTTAACGGGCAGTGCAAGCTAAGAATATCTGAATTGGCATAAACCTCAGCAAGAGAGGCATAGCGGCAATTACGTTCTGGCAAATCTGCAGTCTGCTGTGGATCGACACAAAGTACTTGGCAACCGAAGCCCGCTAAAATCCGCGCTGTCGCTAAGCCAATGCGTCCAGTGCCGATAATACCCACGGTTTTCCCATGTAAATTAAAACCCAGTAAGCCATTTAAGCTGAAATTGTCATCACGCACTCGATTATAGGCTTTGTGTAACTTTCGATTGAGGCATAAAATCATGGCGACACAATGCTCGGCCACAGCTTCTGGTGAGTATGCAGGCACTCGGGCAAATTGCATGCCGAGTGTTTTGCCATAACTGACATCCACATTGTTATAACCAGCGCAGCGTAATGCAACATGCTTGATGGCCAAATCATTCAGTTTATCTAAAACTTTCGCGCTCAAGTCGTCATTAACAAAAGCACAGATGGCATCGCTACCCGCGGCCTCAATCACTGAAGTTTCATCCAATTTGTGACTGATAAAGCGCCAACTCAATTGGTCTTGGCCCCATTTCTTCAGGCTTTCGATATCATAAGGTTGCGCACTAAATACAGTGATTAAGGGCATGCAGACTCCATTATTTTTGCGGTAATAAAGCTAACTCGGCTTCAATGGCTTCAATAAATTGGCTCGGTTTCGTTCTAGGGGCGTAACGTTTCACCACCACACCATCTTTATTCACCAGAAACTTGGTAAAATTCCATTTAATGGCTCGGGTTTTTAATAAACCACGGGCTTGGTCTTTTAGGAACTCAAAAAACGGATCAGCATCTGGGCCATTCACATTAATTTTCTTCATGATAGGGAAGCTAACCCCATAGTTCAACTGACAAAATTGGGCAATTTCTTGATCTGAACCAGGTTCTTGGCCACCAAATTGGTTGCATGGAAATGCCAAAATCTCTAAGCCTTGCGATTTATACTTTTGGTAAATAGCCTCTAAATCTTGATATTGCGGAGTAAAACCACATTGACTTGCAGTATTAACTACCAATAACACTTTATCGCGGTATTGGCTTAATGGAATTTGTTCACCTTGTTGGTTGGTCACTTTGAAATGATGAATATTGGCCATGAATGCTCCTTGCCCTTAATAAATATGAGGTTATCCGCTACGGATGATTTTGCTATTTGTATCATAAATTTGTACATTAGCGCTTAGTGTTTCACAGAAATAAGACGACTGTATGACAAAAGATCAGCAAAAACTCAGAATTGCCTTTATTGGCCTTGGCGTCATGGGATATCCGATGGCTGGGCATTTGCAAAATGCCGGCTTTGACGTTGTTGTCTATAACCGCACAACGACTAAAGCGAGCCAATGGCAAGCCGAGTACCATGGCGATATTGCCGAAACACCTGCGATCGCAGCCAAACATGCTGATGTCGTTGTGATGTGTGTCGGCAACGATGATGATGTCCGCTCTGTGGTTTATGGTGAACAAGGGATTTTGGCAAATTTAGCCAAAGGCGCGCTGTTGATAGATCACACGACTGCGTCTGCCGAATTAGCCAGAGAGTTAGCGCATGCAGTCACGGCTGTTGGCGCAGAGTTCTTGGATGCGCCGGTTTCCGGTGGGCAAGTTGGGGCCCAGAAAGGGCAATTGACTATCATGGTGGGTGGGGAACAAGCTGCTTTTGCTAAAGCCCAAGCTGTGATGGCAAGTTATGCCAAAAGTATGCGGCTGTTAGGTGCGCATGGCGCAGGGCAACTGGCCAAAATGGTCAATCAAATTTGTATTGCCGGGGTCGTGCAGGGCTTAGCTGAGGGTTTGCATTTTGCACAGAAAGCCGGATTAGATGCGAAATCCGTGTTAGATGTTATCAGTAAGGGCGCAGCGCAATCTTGGCAGATGGAGAATCGTGGCTATACTATGGTCGATGGCCAATTTGATTTTGGTTTTGCCGTCGATTGGATGCGTAAAGATTTGGGGCTGACCCTGTCTGAAGCGCGCAGAAACGGTGCGCAGTTGCCTCTCACCGCGCTTGTTGACCAATTTTATGCCGAAGTTCAAGCCTTAGGTGGGCAACGCCAAGATACATCAAGTCTGATCCGCCGTTTGAAATAAACGGTCTCGGTCAAATTCTATTCCACAATAACAAGTATTCCTGCAGCTGTTGTTTCGATGCAGCGGTTGCAGGGCGACTTATTCGATGCGTTTTATCTTTTCCAACCTGAAATCCAAAAATAGCCTGAACGGCCTTAGTAAAATATTACTTTAATAAGTTATTGTTTAATAAATAGTAAATTTGAATGTGCTTTTAATGTGATTTTTGTATGTGATTTGGGGTGAAGTCAGTGCTACAATTGCTAATATATAGATTGTGTTAATCAAAAGTAGATAATTTACTGTGATGACTGCTTGGCAATTGAGTTGGCAGCTTTATTTTTTGCTGTTTATCGCGATAGTGTTAGTCCCTTCGACAGCTGGGATCGCAATTTATTTCTGGCAAAAACGTTTTTTAAAACCTGTGTTATGGTGGTTGCTTGCCTGTGCTATTGCTTATGTGTGGACTGCTTGGTGGTTAAGCCATAACCAGATTGCCGTATCAGGCGATACGTTAACGGTGCGCGCAGGCTTTTATCGTACTGTCATCCATGATTATCCAGAGGCTCGTGCTGAAATTGTCGTGCGTGACAAACAGGAATTGGGAGATTTCACCCCGCAAATTGCGGTTGATGGCATCGATTTACCCAAGTATCAGGTCGGTTGGTATGTGCTGGCGAATCGTAAACTAGCATTTGTCATGTTAATCGGTGAAGCAGATGAGGTGAGTGTGGTCGATACACCACGGATCACTGCCATTGTCAGCGGCAACATTCAAAATCTTAATTTAGTGAATTCTGCTAAATAACGGTATCAAATCATCAATAAAAAAGCACTTCAATGAAGTGCTTTTTCGCTTAAATGTTTGGTGTTGCTTAGGCTTTCGCTCTGCTTAGCCGAATACCATTTCAGGAATTTCACCGCTCACAATTAACTTGCCTGCAGTTTTACTGATGATTTCTTCAACGCTCACACCTGGGGCTCTTTCCAATAAATGGAAGGCGCCATCCTGCACCGCTAATACTGCCAGATCTGTCACAATCTTCTTGACGCAGCCTACACCCGTTAACGGTAATGTGCATTTGTCGAGCAACTTTGAGCTGCCGTATTTGTCAGCATGAGTCATTGTCACGATGATATTTTGCGCGCCAGCCACTAAATCCATTGCGCCGCCCATGCCTTTGACTAATTTTCCCGGGATCATCCAGCTGGCGATATTACCCGCTTGGTCCACTTCAAATGCACCTAATACCGTTAAATCGACATGGCCACCGCGGATCATCGCGAAGCTTTCTGCCGAGCTGAAAATTGCCGCACCTGCGATTGCAGTGACGGTTTCTTTGCCCGCATTGATCATATCAGCATCAACTTGCTCATCAGTCGGGTAAGGGCCCATGCCCAGCAAGCCATTCTCGGACTGCAGCATCACTTCGATGCCAGCCGGGACATAGTTTGCCACCAAGGTTGGAATACCGATCCCTAAGTTGACGTAATAACCATCTTTTAACTCTTGCGCCACACGCATTGCGACTTGTTCACGTGATAAAGCCATCTTGTTCTCCTTATCCTTTGACCATGCGACGTTCGATGCGCTTTTCGAAGGTGCCTTTGATGACACGTTGCACGTAAATGCCTGGGGTGTGAATTTGTGACGGCTCTAATTCGCCTGGCTCAACAATTTCTTCGACCTCTGCCACCGTAATTTTGCCAGCGGTTGCCACCATCGGGTTGAAATTCATTGCAGTGTGACGAAATACTAAATTGCCATAACGGTCGGCTTTCCAGGCCCGAACAATGGCAAAATCCCCGGTAATCGATGGTTCAAGGACATAATTGCGACCATTAATTTCGCGCGTTTCTTTGCCTTCGGCCACCGGCGTGCCGTAGCCTGTTGCGGTAAAAAACGCTGGAATACCAGCACCACCGGCACGGATTTTTTCCGCCAAAGTGCCTTGAGGGGTCAATTCAACTTCGAGTTCGCCGCTGAGCAACTGTTTTTCAAACAAGGCATTTTCGCCGACGTAA
>CAZIPG010000084.1:2421-12323 GCA_964540955.1 uncultured Rheinheimera sp. | reverse complement strand
GCCTTATGCCGCTTGGGTTGGCATGGCTGTGCCACAGGAGATCCGTGATTCAGCGTTGGACGAGAAGGCCAAAGCAACCATTGATTTGGTCGTGCTTGATGCCGCGGGTCAGCCTTTGAGTAATCGCGAAGTGGCACTCTCCTTAAAACAATTGAAATGGCGTTGGTGGTGGGATAGTGACGAAAGTAGTAGTAATTATCACAGTGATGAAGAAGTCAAAGAAGTTGAAAATCGTCGCTTGTTCAGTGATGGCAAAGGGTTAGCAAGTTGGACTTTATTGGGTAAAGACTATCCTGCTGGCCGTTATCGCTTGAGCACCTGTATCGTGGGTGGTGAACCGATGAATCATTGTGCCAGCCAAGAAATTTATATTGGCTGGGGTTATGGTGATAGTTCGAGCCGTGATGGCGCGACACGCTTGAGTTTAAGCACTGATAAAGAGGCTTATCAGGTGGGGGATGTGGCAAAAATTCATTTGCCTGCAGGACCCGATCGTGAGGTGTTATTAACGCTTGAGAACGGCGCCAGTGTTCAGCTGAAAAAATGGGTCAAGGTGAAGCAAGGTCAAGACACCTTGGAAGTACCGTTAACCCGTGACATGACTCCCAACATTTATGCCTACATCACCCAGATCCAGCCGCATCACCGGCAGAATGACTTACCATTGCGTAGCTACGGCATTATTAATTTACCGGTGTCTGATCCTGCCAGTCATTTGCAGCCTGAAATTGTCGTGCCAGCAGAAGTAATGCCTGAGAGCCAATTCACCGTCAAAGTGACTGAGCAGCAAGGTCGTGCGATGACTTATACCTTAGCGATGGTGGATGAGGGGTTACTTGGGATTACCGATTTCCACGTCCCTGAGCCGCATGCTGCCCTGTATCAACGCGAAGCGTTGGGCGTGAAAACTTGGGACTTATTTGATGATGTGGTGGGTGCTTATAGTGCTGATCTGGCGCATTTGTTAGCCGTCGGTGGTTCTGACCTCATTCCCAAACGTGATGGTCAGCGCGAGCGTCGCTTTAAACCTGTTGTGAAATTCTTTGGGCCATTTACGCTTGCGGCAAAAGACACGGCAGAACATCAAATTACGCTGCCGCCATACATGGGTTCGGTTCGTATGATGGTCGTTGCGGGCGACGGTTATGCTTATGGTCAGCAAGAGACCAGTTTAAAAGTCACGCAACCTTTGACCATTTTAAGCACAGTGCCACGGGTGATTGGCACCCAAGAGGAGTTCGCGCTGCCAGTTGCGGTATTCTTCAGTGAAAATCCCCTCGAAAACAAAGCACAGAGTGTGGAAGTCTCGGTGACTACCAACGATTTACTCAGCGCTGCAATCGCCAAAGGCACGGTCACTTTTAATCAGGCAGGTGAACAAACCGTGATGCTGCGCATCAAGGCTGCGGATATTGCAGGGATGGGCAAGCTGACCGTCACTGCCACGGCGGGTCAACTATCAGCCAAAGAAGTGATTGATTTGCCCGTCCGTGTCGCAAATTCGCCGATACAACGGAGTCTGAATAAAGTGCTGAAACCAGGTGAGCAGTGGCAGCCGGCGGCAGCGGCGATTGGTGAAATTGGCACCAACCGCCAATGGTTCAGTGCCAGCCGCAGTCCAGATTTTGGCTTTAAACAGATTGAGTTGTCATTGGCTGATTATCCATTTGCCTGTGTTGAGCAAGCGACCTCTAAAGTCTTCCCGTTATTATTCCAAGGTTTTTACCAAACGCCTAGCCCAGAGCAAGCCAGCCAAATCCAGCAACGGATAGAGCAACACTTGCGGCAGTTAAGCCGTTATCAACTTGGCAGTGGCCAATTCAGCTATTGGCCGCGGGGCACCAGTATCGAAGAATGGGGGAATTTGTACGCAGGCTATTTTATGCTCCGTGCGCAACAGCAAGGGTATGTACTGGACGCGGCATTACTGAAGCAATGGTTGAACCACACCAAAGAAACAGCCAATAGTTTTTATGATCAAAGTAGTGATGGCATGACATTGCAGGCTTGGCGCCTGTGGCTGTTAGCGCTGGCCGATCAGGCAAATATTGGCGCAATGAACCGTTTGCGGACTGAGCTGCTGAATAAACCTGCTTACCAACATGCGTTAGCGCATCAGTTCCTCGCGTTGGCTTATGCCGAACAGAGTTTGACGGATATTGCATTGACTCTGCAGCAACATGGCGGCACTGTGCAGCACGAACCGCTCTCTGGCATTTTTCATTCATCAATAATTCGCCAGGTGATCCAACTTGAGTTGGCGAGCGCGATGCAACAGTCGCAACAACGTTGGCAAATTGCCAGTGATTTGGCGGAACAGCTTCGAAACAATGAGTACTTGAATACCATTGAACAAGCTTGGGCCTCAGCGGTATTGATGCAACAGTTTGGTGGCACTCAGTCTGCCAATAGCGCCGAATTGACGTTAAAAAATGCGGATACGCTGATGGCGACATGGCAATTAACGGATCCCTCATTTACCGATGAGCTCACTAGCTATCAATCCGATAGTTTCAATGTCACCAACACTGGCAAAACGGATTTGTATCTGACTTTGACGCAACAAGGCGTGCCAGCACCGGGGCAGGAAAAGGCCAATAACCAAGGTTTGAGTATGCAAACTCGGTTTACCACGCTCGCTGGAGAGCCGTTGGACGTCAGTGCTATCAAACAAGGAACCGACTTTGTCGCTGTGGTGGAAATTGTCAATCAAACTGGACATGCCGTGAACGATTTATCCTTGCTACAGGTGTTCCCCGCCGGTTGGCAACTGCGTAACACGGTATTGGCCGAAGATGGTCTCGCGGCGCAGCTGAGCCATCAATACGCTTTGGATGATCGAGTCAATAGTTTCTTTAGTTTGCAAGCCAGTGGTGCGCAATCGCGTATTGAAGTGAAAGTGACGTTGAATGCCAGTTTTGCTGGTCGCTATTATCTGCCGACTTGGCATAGCAGCTCTATGTATAACACCAAAGTTCGGGCAAATACGGCAGGAGCTTGGGTGGATGTAGTTCCTTAATATTTGGGGCGAAAGCGCCGATGCAATTCAGTGTTTTCACAAAGTGCTTATTGAGTGCAACCGCCAGTCTGTTATTGCTGGCGGTTTATCACTTGCAGCAACCGCAGTGGCCCAAGCGGATGACGACCCCTGTGTGGGCTACTGCGGTGTTTGATAGCAATCAGCAATTGTTGGATGTGCATATCGCCGCCGATCAGCAGTGGCGGTTGCCTTATCAAGCGGACGAATTACCCAGTCGTTATCAAATTGCGTTACTGAGTTTTGAAGACCAGTATTTCTTCTCTCATCCAGGGATTAATCCGCTGGCGGTCGCGCGCGCTGCATGGAACAATCTGCTGGCAGGACAAGTCAAAAGTGGTGCAAGCACCATCACCATGCAAGTGGCCCGTTTGCTCTATGGCAATCAGCCCCGCAACTGGCAACAAAAACTGCGGGAAACTGAATTGGCATTCCAACTGGAATGGCATTTTAGTAAAGCCCACATTCTGAAACTTTATGCAGATCATGCCCCTTATGGCGGCAATATTGTCGGTTTAACCGCCGCTAGTTGGTGGTATTTTGGCAGAGCACCTGCAGCCTTAAGTTGGAGCGAAGCTGCCTTATTGGCGGTATTACCCAATAGCCCGGGTTTGATGCATCCAGGGCGTCGGAGTGATTTATTACAGAAAAAACGCGATCGATTGCTCCGTCAGCTTCATGCGCAGGGGCATTTTGATGCGACGGAACTGCAACTAGCCTTGTTAGAGCCACTGCCGCATAAGCCAATTGGTTGGCCAGCGCTGGCTCCCCACCTGCTGCAAACCTTAATGAAGAGATCGCCTCAGCAAGCCTTGTTTTACAGCGATATCGACCGACAACTGCAACAGCAATTAACCGATGTGTTAGCTCGGCATGCTCGCACCTTAGCCACTGCAGGAGTCAACAACGGGGCTGTGTTAGTCCTTGATCATCAACAGCAAAAAATACGGGCCTATCTTGGCAATATGGGCAATGCCGCTGGCGCAGAGGTCGACATCATTCAAAGTCGGCGCTCTTCTGGCAGTATTTTGAAGCCATTTTTATACGGTTTAATGTTAGATGAAGGGATGTTAACGCCCCATTCGTTATTGCCCGATGTGCCTAGCCAGTTTGGCGGTTATACCCCAGTGAACTTTGACTTGCAGTTCCGGGGAGCCGTTCCCGCAGCGACAGCACTGGCGTTATCTTTGAATGTGCCAGCAGTGCGGATGCTGCATCAATATGGCGTTGGCCGTTTTCGCCAGCAGTTGCAGGCATTTGGCTTAAGCACGATCACCAAAGGGGCCGATCATTATGGCTTGTCATTAATTCTCGGCGGTGCAGAAACCACTTTGTTTGAGTTAACCCGCAGTTATGCGGCAATGGCTCGGCTCAGCGCTGACGCCAAAACCCATATGCCACTGCTAACCCTGCATTATCCTGCTCAGGTATCGAAAGCCACGCCACTGGCGAGCAGTCGTTTATTGACTGAGCAAGCTACATCAATCGATAGCAGCCTCAGGTTGTCTAACCAACAATCGCATCCGGCTCTGCCCGAACAGCAGTCGCTGCAAACCGACCTGTTGCAACTGCCGATTAGTCAGGGCGCAGCTTATTTAACACTGACAGCTTTGTTGGAATTAGAGCGGCCGGAATCGGAAGGCTCTTGGCGTGATTATGTCAAAAGTCAGAAAATTGCTTGGAAAACGGGCACTAGCTTTGGTCTCCGTGATGCTTGGGCGATTGGCGTCAATGGCCGATACAGTATCGGCGTTTGGACTGGCAATGCCGATGGCGCACCGGCTGCGATTTTAGGCGGAGCCCGCAGTTCTGGCCCGATCTTGTTTGATGCTTTTCGGTTATTGCCTGATGCGCCTTGGTTAACTAAACCAAGTCTGGCGTTGAAAATGCAGGAAATATGCGCGGATGATGGTTTTCGCAAACGTGGTCAATGCCAAACCGCGCAGATAGAGATGCCGATTGCGACGCACCTGCAAAGCCAGCAAAGTTATCAACGACAACTCTGGCTGGATGCCACGGGTAGTTATCAACTGCCCACCGGCTGTGCGATGCATTTGCCACGCAAAGCGCATACTCGGATGATATTGCCCGTCACTATGGCTTATTTTTATCAGCCGCAACATCCAGAATATTTAGGGTTACCGCCGGTGTATCCGGGATGTAGTCTGTTCACTGACCAACCCATGGATTTATTGTATCCCACCAAAGATTCGCACATCCGTTTGCCGCTGCAATTGGATGGTCAACTCGGGCATAGTGTATTTCGTGCCATTCATCGAGATAAACAGGTGCAGATTTATTGGCATCTCGATGATCTGTACTTAGGACAGACCACAGTTCCACACCAGATGAGTGTGCAAACCAGCGTTGGCCGTCATCGGCTGGTGTTAACTGGCAGTGATGGCAGTCGGCTCGAGCAAGAGTTCACTGTGTTAGGCGATAGACCCGGTCAAGGTTGCCAAGGCCAAGGTTGTGCACCCGCAACCGCTTCAATACCCAGCCCAGGGCTTTGATTGAGGCGAATGGCGGGGCCGGCAAATTCGGTGTATGAGCGCAGTCGGCTCGCTTGCTCGTTGGGTTGGCTCTCTGGATCAATAGCAGCCTGCATTTGGGCAGCTTTTGCCACAGGGTCGTGGCTACAAAGTTCAGGTCCGTCCAAGTCAATCAATTGAATACCACAGGCGGAAGCCACATGCGCAGCTGCGGCTACACTGATAGCTGACTCTAACATGCAGCCCATCATGCAAGGGATGCGAAAGCTTTTCGCCAGTTGCGCAATCTGAAGGGCTTGGCTGATCCCTGCGGTTTTCATCAGCTTGATATTGATGAAATCCGCACTGCGATTTTGCAAGATCTGCAGCGCTTGCGTGACATCAAAGACTGCTTCATCGGCCAATACCGGCGTTTGGATCTGGTGGCTAATTTGGGTTAAACCGACCACATCGGCAGCAACTACCGGCTGCTCTAACAATTGCGCTTGAATCCCCGAGGCCTCTAATTGTCGCATCACCGCAATGGTTTGCTTTGCGGTCCAGCCTTGGTTGGCATCCAACCTTAGTTGAATGTGGGGCGGTAATGCTGCCGCAATGGCTTGCACTCGCGCGACATCTAAGATTGGATCGGTGCCGATTTTAACCTTGAGCGCGCGATAGCCGCGAGCGACGGCTGCTTTGGCGTCAGCCACCATTTGCTCGCAAGAATTGACGCTAATTGTGATATCGGTTTCTAGCTCACTGACGCCCCCGCCTAATAATTGATAGAGCGGCAGCCCTAAGCTGCGGGCTCGGGCATCATACAGAGCAATTTCCATGGCCGCTTTCGCGCTGCAATTGCCGACAACCGCTTGCTGGAGCTGTGTCAGCAGCACATTGAAATCTTGTAATGAACGCCCTAATAACAGCGGTTTGAAGACTTGGTGGATCACCGCATGCATTGAATACAGGCTATCCCCTGTGATGACCAGCGTTGGTGCCGCCTCGCCAAAACCGACAGTGCCATCAGCCAAAGTCAGTTTGACGACAAGATCATCCACTTGTTCGACGGTCCGTAAAGCCGTTTTAAAGGGTGTCCGCAACGGCACCTTTAAGCGATAGGTTTCAATGCTCTGAATGTGCATAACTGATCCTTTTCCGAATGAAACTCAGGGCGCGACGAAGGCTAGATCCCGTAAGCGTTGAATTTTTGTGATAGCACTGATAAAGCTTTTTGCTTCAGGCGCTGGCAACCACAAGGCAGACAGTGGGGTAATGGCAACACCATTGAGTTGACTCGATTGTAAAGTGCCATCAGCTGTGCGCAGCGTCAGACCATTGGCATCATGGATCACCCACACTTCTTGGTCGACTACGGCCAACACCATCATGACGTGGCCAGGGATAAATACCAAATCGCCCAACTGTAATTGTGCGAGCCATTGTTGTTTTTCTGATTCGTTAAAAGGAGTTAAATCAAGGCTTTGCGGCGCTGGCATGGCGGCTTGTTCTGAAGTGTTGCGCGGTACATTCAAAGCAAAGGTTTGCAAAATATCACGAATAAATCCGGAACAATCACGGGTCTCATAAGCATGGCCCCAGCCATAACGTTCGCCCAGTAATTGGAAGGCTTGCTGGAGTAAATTTTCCGAATTGTAAGCTAAAGGGCCGATATGCACTGGTTGATGGCGAGCGACTAAGGCTAGCATGAGTTTGAGCTGGCCATCGGGCTGCCGAGTCGGTAATTGAATCACATGGCTAAATGCTGGATGTTGGCCATTGACCAAAACATCTGGCTGCGGCAAGAGCGGCAACTGCACGCCCATCTCTAATTGCACGGCTGATGCTTGCGGCTGCTCAGGCGTGACGTTTGTGCTCGCGGTTCTGCCCGTTACGAACAAGCGAGGTGTGCGTTGTAAAAACTGCAAGACTGTTGCGCGATCGCTCAGGGCGATGTCTTGGGTTTGTAGCCAGCCACGATAATGGTCGGTAATAACAAACGCCCATTGTTGATCGCGACTCAGATGTAAGATTTGCAGCCATTGCCCCACAAACACTGCAGTTTCTTGCAAGCGGTCTAAATCCGCATTTAAATCAGCTGATAGCAAAGGCGTTTGCGTTGGAAAGCGTCGAATGTCAGTACGCTTGGTCACTAAACCCCAGCGAGCACTTGTTTGTTGAGGCAGCGTTTCAAGTGCCATCTGCTGTTGCCAATCGTGATAATCTTTTGCACTGACTGGTCGGCCATCTGCAAAAAAACGCGGCGCTTTGGGGATTGCACTGGCTGTCTCTATGATTGCACGAACAGCTAGGTCGCTGTATTGTATTGGTAATTGCTCCGGCTCTTGAATAAGACTCGCTAGGCGAAGTTGCTGCTGCCATTGTTGTTGCGACTTGGCTGCTAATAATAATTGCCTTGGCTGCTTGTGTTGGCTTTGCCAATAATTCAGGTCGAGCTTTTCCGCGGTGAGTTGCGGGATTGGCAATGCCTGCTTTGCATTCACAGGCGCAGCTATAAGAAACACTGCGAAAACGATCATACTCCACAGAAGCAACTCCAACCAAGACATTGGGTGGTTCTGGGGCCAAACAACATTTTTCACCGGCAACTCAGCTTGGTTAAGGAACATTCGTGTTGAGTATACAAAGCCTCTGGCAAAAATCCTATGGTGCTCTGCTGTTGCTGGGGTGCAGTTTGTCGCTGATCCCAAGCGTGCAAGCGGTGATCCCTGGTGAAAGTTTACAATTGGTGGTGGTGACCACCGATAGTTGGGAGAGTACCGAAGGGCAATTGCAAACCTTTAGTCGGACCGAAGACGGCCTTTGGCAAGCAGCCCCAGTGCAAAGTTCGGTGATTTTAGGTCGAGCAGGCCTTGCCTGGGGAATTGGCCTTCATCCATTGCAAGCTGGTCAACAAAAACTCGAAGGGGATGGGAAGGCGCCTGCTGGTTTATTTCGTTTGAGCGGGAGTTTTGGGGCAGAACCCAGCGGCCCCGGGGCAATGCCTTATTTACCCATGAAAAAAAATCACTATTGCATCGATGTGCCCAATTCGCCACTCTACAATCACATTATTGATGTCACCAAATACCCCAAAGCAATGAGTAAGGGGACGACGGAGCCTATGCGCCGCGATCTGATGGACAAGCCGGACGATAGCTATCGGTTAGGGCTGTTTATTGATCACAATCCTGGAAACCAACCGGGGGCTGGTAGCTGTATCTTCATGCATCAGCAAGCTGAGGGGAAAACAACAACCGCCGGATGTACCGCATTAGCGCCCAGCGAGTTGGCGAATTTATTCCAATGGTTAAATCCTGAATCCCGACCTGTTTATTTGTTGTTGCCTAAAAAGGAATATTTGGCGCTACAAGCCAGTTGGCACTTACCGGCCCTCAGCCCATGAAAGCAGGGATCGGGCTTTTGTTATTGGCACTGACAGGATGTGCCAATAAACCCTTATTGCCTGATGTACAAACAGATATCGAAGCTGCGGGTTTAAAACCTTCCGAAGTAGCTATTAGTATTGTGCCGTTAAACACAGCGCCTTTGAGTGGCAGAGCTGATGTACAAGGCTTTGGCACTTCAAAGGACAGAACTAACGACATCACTGAAATCCCCCCCTTGCATTATCGCGCGGATGCTCTGATGCAGCCTGCCTCTATCATGAAAGTAGTGACCAGCAGCGCCGCATTGGCCAATTTAGGACTGCGTTGGCATGGAGAAACGCAATTGTTGGTGGCGGAAAGTGATTTGGCTAATATGGCAACTGGCCAACTAACAGCTCCGTTGGTTTTGCGGGGGCTGGCTGATTACGATTTGAATTATGGTGACCTTGCTGAATTATTGCTGCAATTGCGAGCGCGTGGTGTGACGCATTTAGCAGGGGGAGTCATAGTTGATAACTTTTTATTCGCGCCAATGCCCAGTGATGAAGATCGGGAGCCATTTGATGAAGCCCCACAAGCTTATTACAACTATCAACCTGACGCCCTTCCACTTGCTCGCAATATGTTGCAAATTCGCATTGATAGCCGCGGCACAACCAAGCCTGAGTTGACACTCATACCAACCTGGCAAGGTCTGGTACTAGATAATCAACTGCGGTTGAGCCAAGGCGCATGCGAGGATGCAAGTACCAATGGATGGCAATGGCAAGTGAGTCAGCGTGAGATTGGACAGCCATACTTTGAACGTGTTGAACGTGGACAGCCACTCTTTCAAAGCAAAGATGGACAGCCATATTTTACTTTGAACGTGGACAGCCACTCTACCCTGAACATGGACAGCCACACTTCAACAACTACACACTCAAAATTGGACAGCCACTCGAATCGAAGCATTAAAAGAAGCATTAAAAGTGGACAGCCACAATTCATTCTCACTGTGCGAGG
>CAZIPG010000084.1:0-2411 GCA_964540955.1 uncultured Rheinheimera sp. | reverse complement strand
TGAACGTGGACAGCCACTCTTTCAATACTTTGAACGTGGACAGCCACTCTTTCAAAGCAAAGATGGACAGCCACAATTCATTCTCACTGTGCGAGGTGATTTTCCCCGAAACTGTTTGCTTGAGCGTTATCAAATGGTTTTGCCACGGCAGCTCAATCTTGAACTTGCTTTACGCTCTCTTTGGCAGCAATTAGGGGGAACTTGGCAGGGCCCTCTGCGTTATGGTGATGCACCTGCAGCTTACCAAGTGCTTGTTAGCCATCACAGCAGACCATTACCGCAGCTTGTACAGCAAATGAATAAAATCTCAGATAATGGGCTCGCTCAATTAGTGTTTCAGCGCCTTGCCGATCCAAGTGCACAAGCGCGCCAACTCAGCTTAGCTGCAGCAGAACAGCAAGTGCTCGATTGGTTAGCAAGTCAGCATGTGAGTACAGAAGGCATGGTACTGGACAATGGCTCAGGGTTGTCGCGCAGCGCTCGGTTATCGACTTCGCAATTAGCCGCATTGTTGCAAGCCAATTGGCGCCAACCATGGATTTATGAATTTATCGCAAGCCTGCCACTGGCAGGGCAAGATGGCACAATTCGTCAGCGATTTGCTCAAAGTGTAGTGCTCAACCAAGCGCGTTTGAAAACAGGCACTTTAAACAATGTCACCGCAATTGCGGGCTATGTATGGGATAAACAGCAACGGCCTTATGTATTTGTTGCGATGGTCAATGCTGAAAATGCTCAGAGCGCAGGACGTCAGCTGATTAATCGTTGGTTAGAGCAATTAGTGCAGCGGGAGCAGTAGCAGTTAATCATGGGTATTAAGCAATCAATAGCAGTATTGAGGAATCGATGGAAGCCCTAGGTGTAGTGCAATTTTGGACCTTTTTAGCTGGCGTCATCGTGATCATTTTAATGCCTGGGCCCAACAGTTTATTTGTCTTGAAGACAGCCATGAGCCATGGCCACCGCCCAGCATGGTTTGCCTTATTGGCAGTATTGCTTGGCGATGGCATGCTCATTTTGTTGTCTTATCTTGGCGTGGCTTCGATATTGCTGACATCGCCAGAGCTATTTCGGATTTTACGTTATTTGGGCGCTGGTTATTTGCTTTATATGGGGCTCATGCTGCTGTGGAGTATAAGGGGATTGATGTGTTCGTGGCTGTCTCGGTTTGCAGTTAGAGCTTCAGATGCCTCCGATGCTAGCAACCCAGCGGCTGCAGTCACCGGAGTTTCATTGAGTCCAGAGGTTGTGGCCCTTGGTGAAACTGAAGAAATGACAACTCGTAAAGCGTTGAACCCCGAGGCTGCTGCGCTTCGAGCTTTTCAAAAAGCGCTGTTGCTGAGTTTAACCAATCCCAAAGCCATCCTGTTCTTGATGTCATTTTTTATCCAGTTTATCGATAGTCAGTTTGCCCCGAGTTGGCTGCCGTATTTAGTATTGGCCGTGGTGTTGGAAATCATCAGTTTGTTATATTTAGCCTGTTTAATTTATGCGGGCGGAAAATTGGCGAGCTTTTTTCGAGAAAAAGTTTGGGCACAGCACTTTGGTAATTTGTTACTTGGGGTTTTATTCACCGGTTTTGCTGTGAAGTTAGTGCTGAGCTCGTAAGTGTTGATCCAATGAGTAGAGATGGCTCGGTTGGGAATTAGGTTCTGATGATGCTGAGACTGTCTCGTTCAGCCCACAATTGCTGTTCCAACGATTGTAAATGTTGTTCGTGTTGCCTTGCTTTTTGGAGTGCTAGCTCTGCACTGATTTCATCAAACTGACAACTATCGCCAGGCAGTGCTTGCGCTAACAATGCTTGTGATTGTCGACAGATAGCGCCCAGTTTCGGGTATCCCCCCATCGTTTGATGATCGCGAAGCATGACAATAGGTTGCCCGTCGGGCGGTAATTGCACTGCTCCAACCCATAATCCTTCCGAGACCATATTCAATGCTGGCATGACTAAAGCTTGGCCTTGTAACCTCACTCCCATGCGGTCACTGGCGGGGTTGACGGTGAAGATTTGATTGAAAAAACTCGGCAATACTTGTTGGCACTGTTCGGCTTGAGCGCCTAAAACTAGCGCTAAGCGGCGAAACCGTCGATGTCGATAATGGTAATCATAAGGCAATGAAAGGGCTTGCTGGCAATGACTTGCTTGGATAGGTAATACTTGCCCAACAATCAGCGGCTGCCCAGTCGTTTGATTTAATTGTTCACGCAGGACCATGGCTCGGCTGCCCAATACAACTGGAGTTTGGACGCCGCCATGTACAGCTAAGTAACAGCGAGCGCCTTGATTTGGTGAAAATCCGATGCTGAATTGATCCCCAGCTTGCAATTGGATCCGGCTGTAGCGCGGTACCGACACGCCATTTTTGAATAATGGCCAATTTGCACCACTGACAGCCACGCAACAAGGT
>CAZIPG010000083.1:0-12566 GCA_964540955.1 uncultured Rheinheimera sp. | reverse complement strand
GGAAAAACTTGAAGTGCGTGTAACCAAGGCCTGTGCCTTCCATCAATTCAGAAATCGATGCAATACCAGGGATAAGCGGAATTGATGCAGCTTTACCAGCTTCCAACAGTTCACGTGTTAAGCCTGGACTTATGGCAAATTTCGCACCCGCAGCAACCACTTTATGCAATTGTTCTGCAGTTGTGACTGTCCCTGCACCGACGATGGCCTCAGGCACTTCGGCGGCTAAAAGTTTGATTGCATCAAGCGCGACAGGTGTCCTTAAAGTTACTTCCAGAACTTTAATACCGCCAGCAATAAGCGCTTTAGCCATAGGCACTGCAGTGGCGAGATCTTTGATCACAATGACCGGCACGACGGGGCCTTGTGCGAATAAATTATCTGGTTGTAATTGCCAGTTTGTAAAAGACATAGTGATTAACCCGCCATTTTTTGTTTTAAATAAACCGCACAACCCAGCAGTCCCGGTTGTTCTGCAGTGACGATGTAAGTTGCGATTTGACGATTGAATGAAGCGAAACGTCCTTTGGCTTCAAAACGTTGACGAAACTCGCTATTTTCAAGCAGTGGTAGCAGTCGCGGAGTGATACCACCCGCAACATAAACGCCACCAAAAGTACTGAGTGTCAGGGCTAAGTCACCCGCTAGGCCACCTAATGAGGCTAGAAATTGGCTCACTACGGCCTGACATAATTCACAGCGACCTTCAAGTGCAGCCTGACTGATCTCGGCAGCACTCAAGGGGGCAACTTCTTTCGACTGATAAGCTGCAATTGCTAAATAGAGGCTTTCCAAGCCAGGACCTGACAATAATCGCTCTGGAGAAACATGGCCAAAGTGTGCGGCTAGGTAACGTTGAATGAACCATTCTTGTTCAGTTTGTGCAGTCCAGTCGGTATGACCACCTTCACCAGGTAACGGAATAAAGCCATGCTGTGTTGGCACAAGATGAGCAACCCCTAGCCCTGTGCCAGCCCCCAATACTGCCATAGGTTTTGAGCTATCTCGGGTGCCCGCTCCGACTTGAACTAACTCAGCTTCTGTCAAGGCAGGCAAAGACATGGCTACTGCAGTGAAGTCATTCAACACCACAAACTCAGTCAAGCCCAATTCGGCTTTAACTGCACTGATTGAAAATTCCCAGTGAAAATTAGTCATTTTTACAAGATCACCTGTGACTGGACAGGCAATGGCGATCGCTACATGGTCGAGATCTAACAACTGATGTTCTGTGCGGTAATAATTCAGCGCCAATGATAGAGTCGCAAAATCCGCACAAGGATAGACTTTGACACAATCTAATTGATTGGTTGCTAAATCTACCCGGCTAAACCGAGCATTGGTGCCCCCGATGTCGGCAACAATTGCAAAGTTAGCCATTTAAATGTTCCTCTGTGACAAACAAGCTGCAAGCGCCCTGCTCTGCACCCGTTAATACGGTTCTGAGCCCGCCAAAAATTTCACGGCCCATGCCATAGTAACTTTCGCTCATATCTTGCGTTGCAACTGGACGAGCAGCCATTTCTTCATCTGAAACAAACACGCGTAATTCGCCAGTTTCGCCGTTGACTAAAATCATGTCGCCATTTTGGATCTTCGCAATAGCGCCACCATCAACGGCTTCGGGAGTCACATGGATAGCTGCAGGCACTTTGCCCGATGCACCTGACATCCGACCGTCCGTAACTAAAGCGACCTTAAAGCCACGGTCTTGCAACACGCCGAGCGGCGGCGTTAATTTGTGAAGTTCTGGCATACCACAGGCTTTCGGGCCTTGGAAACGCACTACAACGACACAGTCTTTATCCAATTCACCCGCTTTGAATGCAGCATCTAATTCATGTTGACTAGAAAACACCACCGCAGGGGCTTGGACAATTTCAGTACCTGCGCGTAATGCAGAGGTTTTGATAACACCACGGCCAATGTTGCCAGAGAGAACTTGCAAACCACCATGGTCTTTGAATGGCTTCGCTGCTGAAGTCATGACAGTGTCATCGCCGGAAACTGTAGGTCCTTCAACCCAAACAAGTTTACCGTCTTGGATAACTGGAGTTTGGGTGTAACGACGCAGTCCAAAACCTGCAACCGTATTGACGTCTTCGTGTAATAAACCTGCATCCAACAATTCGCGAATTAAATACGCCATGCCACCGGCTTGTTGGAAATGGTTAATATCAGCTTGGCCATTCGGATAAATTTTTGTTAATAATGGCGTTGCATTCGATAAATCGGCAAAATCGTCCCAATTGACAATAAAACCAGCTGAACGTGCCACAGCGACTAAATGCATTGTGTGATTCGTTGAACCACCAGTGGCCAGCAAACCAACAATCCCGTTCACAACCGCTTTGGCGTCAACGATGTGCGAAATGGGCATATAGTCAGTGCCTAAATCAGTCAACCGTGTAACTTGGCGCGCTGCCGCTTTGGTCAATTCATCGCGCAACACTGTGCCTGGATTAACAAACGAAGATCCCGGCAAATGCAAGCCCATCATCTCAACAACGAGTTGATTCGAGTTTGCAGTACCATAGAAAGTACAAGTGCCAGCAGAATGGTAAGAGGCTGACTCTGAATCTAACAGTTCAGCTTTCCCCACTTTACCTTCAGCATAAAGCTGACGAACCCGCGCTTTTTCTTTATTCGGAATGCCTGAAGGCATTGGGCCTGCAGGAACAAACAAGAATGGTAAATGACCAAAACTGAGTGCAGCCATTAATAAACCTGGGACAATTTTGTCACAGATCCCAAGCATCAAACCGCCATCAAACATGTTGTGAGACAAACCAACTGCAGCTGACATTGCAATGACGTCTCGGCTTAACAAGCTCAATTCCATGCCGGGTTGACCTTGGGTAACGCCATCACACATCGCAGGGACGCCGCCGGCGAACTGTGCAACGCTGCCAACTTCAGCGACTGCCTGTTTGATAATTGCCGGATAACTTTCATAGGGCTGATGAGCAGACAACATGTCGTTATAGCTTGAAATGATGCCGATATTCGCCTTGGTTAAACTGCGCAAATCAGATTTTTCTTGGGCACTACACGCAGCAAAACCATGCGCTAAGTTACCGCAGTTTAATGCACCACGGTGCGGCCCTTTGATCCGAGCTTTTTCAACGCGTTCAAGGTAAATTGCCCGACTCTTTTGGCTGCGTGCAATAATTCGATCTGTAACCTGTTGTATTACCGGGTGCATAAAAACCTCTAGTTTGCTGTGTACATCACCGAAAGTTCAGGTTCGGTGAGTTGTATAAAAGCGCGAATTGGCATTGCAGATACGTCGTCACTGCTTTGAGCTTTGTGCAACACTGCTAGTTTGGCGGCGCCAACTAAATGCAAGAATATTGCTCGGCTATTTTGCAACCGCCGAAGACTGAAACTGATACGTTGATAAGGTGCAGTTGTTGGATTTACCGCTAATAAATCATCGGCATCCGCTGCGAGTCCTTTTTGCAGCTCTGCGCTGCATGGAAATAGCGAAGCAGTGTGACCGTCTTCCCCCATACCCAAAATTACAACATCAAAGGTAGGCAGGTTTTTCACCCGTGCCAATAATTCAGGTACCGCAGCTTCTGCAGTTGCCTGAGCGGCATATAAACTCACAAATTGCGCAGCCGCCGCATGATTTTGTAATAAACTGGCTTTGACTAAGCGCTCATTGCTGTCATTTTCAGTCATCGGCAAGAAACGATCATCTGCAAGGGTAATAGTGACTTTATCCCAAGCTAACGGCATTGACGATAAAGCTTGGAAAAGCCCCTGCGGTGTACGTCCGCCTGAAACCACCAAATATGCATGGTTTCGCTTGGCAATTGCATCCACTAAAATTTCATGGATTTGCTGTGCGAATTGTAGGTTAAGCGCTGCTGCAGATGCGAATTCAAAGACTTTCATATTATTCGTCCCAATTCCGATCATCGCGAGCAAGCAGAGAAATTGCGGCAACAGGACCCCAAGTCCCCGCAGGATATGCTTTTGGCGGTTCGTTGTTCATTCGCCAAGCATCTAAAATCCCATCAACCCATTTCCATGCTTGTTCTACTTCGTCACGACGAACGAACAAATACTGATTGCCTAACATGGCTTCTAACAATAAACGTTCATAAGCATCGGCGATGCGTTGGGCTTGGAAAGTTTCATCAAAACTTAAGTCCAACTTGCTTTGCTGCAGTTGCATCGTTTCGCCAAGACCCGGAATTTTATTCATAATTTGAATTTCAACCCCTTCATCCGGTTGCAATCGAATGATGAGTTTATTGGCGGGTAACTGTTTGTATGTTTCGCGGAAAATATTGTGCGGCTGCGGCTTAAAGCAAATGACAACCTCACTGACTTTATTCGGCATACGCTTACCGGTTCTTAAATAAAACGGCACGCCAGCCCAGCGCCAGTTATCAATATCAACTTTGATAGCCACAAAAGTTTCTGTTTTGCTATTAGGTCGAGCATCGTCTTCTTCCAGATAACCTGGAACTGCTTTACCAGCGACAAAACCTGAGGTGTACTGGCCACGCACTGTTTTTTCTTGCACGTTTTGCAAGTTAATTGGCCTCAGTGCTTTTAATACTTTCAGTTTTTCATCACGAATACTGTCAGCGTCTAGACGTGCGGGTGGTTCCATCGCAATGAGTGACAAGACTTGTAATAAGTGGTTTTGCACCATATCACGCATCTGTCCTGCGTCATCATAATAACCCCAGCGCCCTTCGACACCAACTTCTTCGGCGACAGAAATTTGCACATGGTCAATTGCATTGTGATCCCAGTTTGAGGCAAAAATAGCATTGGCAAACCGCAGTGCAAGCAAGTTCAATACTGTTTCTTTACCTAAATAATGGTCAATGCGATAAATCTGGCTTTCTTGGAAGAACTCAGCAACTTGGTTATTGATGACTTTAGACGATTCAAGGCAGTGGCCAATCGGTTTTTCAAGCACGACTCGTGATGGCACTGCGGATAAGCCAGCTAAGTGCAGCCCTTTTGAGATATTGCCGAATAAAGAAGGAGCAGTCGCAAAATAACTCACCGGAATCCGCTTGGAGATATCCGTCACTTCTTTCAGTTTGAGATAATCCTGCTCTTTGGAGAGATCGATCTGCACATAATGCAATTTGTTTTTGAGCGATAATAAAACTTTTTCATCCAATGGCTCTTTAACAAATTTTTGCAAGTTGGTCTCTACCAACTCAGCATAACCTTCGGCAGATAACTCGTCGCGTGCAACACCAACGATACGGCTATCCGGATGCAGTAAACCCGCACGTTCAAGTTGATATAAGGCTGGGAGCAATTTACGACGTGCTAAATCGCCTTTGGTGCCAAACAAAATTAAATCACAAGCTTTATTAGATTGTGCTGCTGTTGTCATGCGAATGACCCTTGATTAGATGTAATTTTACAACACTTAGCCGCATACTAGCTGAGCATTTTCGCCTTGTAAACCAGATTTGATGTAATTAAATTACAATAAATCTATTTTCTCGCTTTCCGACGTTATCTTATGTCACTCTATGCCACATGACATCATAAATGTGGTAATTTAATCTCTTTTGTTGTATTAACCTTAGTTGGGCTACATAATAAATTACAAAATAGGTCGACCAACTGACCACCATCCTAAGAGCAGGTAACATCGGATGAATGTGCTAGAAAAAATTGTCAATAGTGTGAATAGTTTCAGTAAGTCAGAGCGTAAGGTTGCTGACATTATTCTGGCAAACCCACAAACCACTATTCATAGCAGTATAGCCGCACTGGCAAAAATGGCTGATGTGTCAGAACCGACCGTCAACCGATTCTGTCGTCGTCTTGATACCAAGGGCTTCCCAGATTTTAAACTCCACTTAGCTCAGAGCTTGGCGAATGGCACGCCTTATGTGAACCGCCATGTCGAAGAAGATGATGGTCCTGAAGCTTATACTGCGAAAATTTTCGAATCGACTATGGCTGCGCTTGATGCTGCAAGACAAAATGTCGACATTCAGACCATTAATCGTGCGGTAGATGTGTTAACCCAAGCTAAGAAAATATCATTTTTTGGCTTGGGGGCTTCGGCGTCTGTTGCGCATGATGCCCAAAATAAATTCTTTCGATTTAACGTGCCTGTCGTTTGTTTCGACGATATCGTGATGCAAAGAATGAGCGCGATTAACAGCAGCGAAGGCGATGTCGTGGTTTGTATCAGTCACACTGGCCGTACAAAAAATCTCTGTGATATCGCTGCAATCGCTCGAGAAAACGATGCGACCGTGATCGGGATCACCGCCTACGACAGCCCGTTGGCAAAAGAATGTACTCTGGTGCTTTCTTTAGATGTTCCTGAAGACACCGATATGTACATGCCGATGGCTTCCCGAGTCGCGCAATTGGTGCTCATCGATATTCTGGCCACTGGTTTTACGTTACGCCGCGGCACTAAATTCAGAGAAAACTTGAAGAAAGTGAAAGACAGTTTACGTGGCTCACGCTTTGATAAAAAGGATTTTGGCGGCTGATCGGAGCAGTTGAAAGGCTTGTTTTGTAGTTTTTTTTCAATTTCACGCTGTATTCTGTAATTTAATTACATTAAACTATCGACGTAAGAAACGGACAGAAGTCCGTTTCCAACTCATCAACAGGCAGGAGCAGCCAATGCCAAGAAGAACCAAAATAGTTGCAACACTCGGTCCAGCCACAAATACACAAGCCGCCATTGAAAAATTAATTCTAGCCGGCGCTACAGTCTTTCGTTTTAACTTTTCTCACGGAACTGCCGATGATCACAAACAACGGGCAGAGATGGTGAGAGCAGCAGCGCAAGCGACCAATGCGCATGTTGCGATCCTGGGTGATTTGCAAGGCCCGAAAATCCGTGTTTCTACCTTCAAAAACAACAGCGTTGAGCTAGTCGAAGGTCAACCATTTATTCTCGATGCTGAGCTTGCAAAAGGCTTAGGCGATGAAACGCAAGTTGGTATTGATTACAAAGAATTACCAGGTGATGTGCATCCTGGCGATGTGCTGCTGCTGGATGATGGCCGCATTCAACTAATTGTCTCTCATGTTGACGGCGCCAAAATCCACACTCACGTTTCGGTTGCAGGCAAATTAAGTAACAACAAAGGGATCAATCGCCAAGGCGGTGGTCTTTCTGCCCCTGCCCTTACCGATAAAGATAAAAATGATATTGCTCTTGCCGCATATATCGATGTGGATTATTTGGCAGTGTCTTTCCCACGGTGTGGTGACGATTTACGTTTAGCACGGAATTTGGCTCGGGAAGCAGGTTCTGAAGCATTGATTGTTTCTAAAGTCGAACGTGCAGAAGCCGTTGCTGATGACGCCACACTCGATGATATTATTCGCGCTTCTGATGCCGTCATGGTTGCCCGGGGCGACTTAGGGGTAGAAATTGGAGATGCTGAATTAGTCGGTCAGCAAAAACGAATTATTGCCCGTTCACGTCAACTGAATCGCGTGGTGATCACTGCCACACAGATGATGGAAACGATGATTGAGAACCCGATGCCAACTCGGGCTGAAGTCATGGATGTTGCCAACGCAGTGCTTGATGGCACCGATGCAGTCATGCTCTCAGCCGAAACTGCTGCCGGCAAATATCCTACCGAAACAGTCAAAGCCATGGCTCGCGTTTGTGATGGTGCAGAAAAGCACCCTCGTGTACAAAGCTCTAAACATCGGATGGATGTTACCTTTACAGAGATCAGCGAAACTATCGCCTTGTCTGCCATGTATGCCGCCAATCACCTAGAAGGCATCAAAGCAATTGTTGCTTTAACTGAATCTGGATACACGGCTAAATTAATGTCGCGTATCACTTCATCTCATGCAATTTATGCACTGTCTCGTCATCAAAAAGCCTTAAACAAAATGGCGCTGTATCGCGGCGTTTATCCAGTATTTTTTGATAGCCATGGCATCAGTAATGATCATTTAGCGGACGATGCGATTGCTGCGGTGAAAAAAGCTGCAGGGTTAAAAACGGGTGATTTAGTGATCCTGACCCACGGTGATGTGATGGAAACCGTCGGTGCATCCAACACATGTAAGATTGTGACTGTCAAATAAATCACAATCATCTATAAAAAAACCCGCTTAATGCGGGTTTTTTATTTATTGAATCAACAGATTATCAAAATTAATACTAATAAAAACAGATGTGCGCCAAGGCTGCAGCCTATGGCAATAACCTCAGACTTTGCCAGCCTGCTTTTGTCGATACTGTTTAAAAAGTGGAGCAAGTGCAGTGACTGCAGAGCCAACGACCACAATACAAGCACCGAGGATTGACCACGCATTGAGCGGCTGAGCGGCTGGTGCATCAGGCCATAGCCAACTGACTAAGTTAGCAAAAAGAATGGTTAAAAGTGGGGTTACCGCAAGTACAGCGCTCACTTTTGAAGCTTCCCAATGTTGCAAGGCTTCAGCAAATGAACCGTAAGCAACGATGGTATTCAAACAGCAAAAAAGTAATAAACCTAAATGTAACCAACTCATTTCTGCGATCGGTTGCCAGTCAGCAAGTGGGAAAAAACATAACGCACCAGCGACATAAATGAACAGCATGATTTGTTGTGAATTGTAGGTCAACAACAGCTGTTTTTGCGCTAAGGCATAAGCGGCCCAAGTGATGGCTGCAATTACCACCAACAAAACACCATAACTATCTTGACCAAACTGGGTCAACAAGCCGACTAAGCGATCATTAAAAAACAACAATAAACCGATGACCAATAACACTGCCCCAACTCGTTGCCAAAACAGCATGTGTTCTTTAAAAATAAAAATACCGCCAAGCATCATCAAAAATGGCGCCAGTTGGATCACCACTTGCGCAGTTTCGGCGGTTAGTTTTGATAAGCCGACTAGATACAAAATGTAATTTGATAACAAACCAAGGACTGCAATCACCATTAACTTCAGAGGTTTACCCTGTAACTTTTTCAGAGATGGCAAACTTTGGTGTTTATGAAGAACAAAAGCCACAAATAAGGCAGCCGCTAAAAAACGAACCCAAGTAATGGTGTTGGCTGTTAAATCTGTCAGCACTATTTTGAGGGCTATGGGCAACATGCCCCACAATACTGCAGTCGTAAGGGCAAGCGAAAAACCATAGAGGGCACGTCCGGAAGCTTGATGCATGAATAAACCTGATATTGAACATGAGCAAAGGCTTATTTTCGCTTTTTTTTTGCCAAATGTCGCTGGCTTTGTCAGCTTTTGCGGTAAATTAAAAAAACAGACGATAATTTGTCACATATCAAAGGCTTCTATTGAGAAACTGACATCATGGGGCAGTCAACATGCACAAGGAAACCAGATGAAACGTATTGGCATCTTAACCTCAGGCGGTGATGCGCCCGGCATGAACGCTGCCATCAGGGCTTTAGTACTAACCGCTTCGCAGCATCAGCTGGAAGTTATTGGCTTTTCCCATGGTTACAACGGCATCTTTAACCGTGAATATCGACAATTAACGCCCATAGATGTCATGCATATTATTCAACTGGGTGGCACTATCTTAAAAAGTGCGCGTTGTGCTGCTTTACAACAAGAAGATGGCCCGCAAACAGCTGCTGAAATTCTTCATGAATTACAGATTGATGCCTTAATTGTGATTGGTGGAGATGGCAGTTTTCGCGGCTGCATGGCGCTCAGTCAATACTATCAAGGTCAATTAGTTGGTTTACCAGGCACCATTGATAACGACGTTGACGGTACCGACTACACCATAGGTTTTGCTACTGCGGTTGAAACCTCATTAAATGCGATTGATAAGATCCGCGACACAGCAGATGCGTTTGAGCGCACATTCCTCATTGAAGTGATGGGGCGTCATACCGGATATTTAGCACTAGCCGCTGGCATCGCGGGCGCGGCGGAACAAATCATCTGCCCAGAATATGGCGCCATTGATTTAGCCGATTTAGCTCAAGATATCAAAAAGTATCAGCAAGATTTCGGTCGTGGCAGTTATATTATCGTCATGGCTGAGACCATGTATCCAGCTGGTGCAACGGCTTTGGCACAAGAGCTTTCAAAATTAAGTGCGACAGAGTGCCGTGCTGTGGTTTTGGGCCATTTACAACGAGGCGGGAGTCCCGTCAGTAGCGATCGCATCCTCGCCACTAAATTGGCCGCCTACGCGCTTGAGCAGTTATTAGCTGGTCGCGCTCATCTGATGATGGCTGGTGAGCAAGCGGGACATCTTGGACTATATCCTCTTGCAACGACTGGTGAAAAACATAAAAAAGCGGATCCGTATTTACTAGCTTGGCAGCAGCGGACGCTGCAACAGTAAAACTAATCGTTTGAGGCGCCGTTTAAAATGACAAAAAGGGGCAAAAGCCCCTTTTTGATATCTGTAGTTTCGATTTGAAACACTGCTCGCGATCTGATTATTCGCAGTGATAATTTCGATTAAGCACCAAAAACAGTTTTCACCCTGTCTTTGTAGCTCCGGCTTACTTTAACGGATTGTCCATTGGTCAGCATTAATTGATGTTCACCATTGGTTAGCATTTGCAATTTAGCAATGGTATTCACATTGACAATAGCAGACCGATGCACCCGAACAAAAAGCCGCGGATCTAAATCATTTTCTAATTCTTTCATGGTCCGTCGCAGAATGTGCGTTTGCCCGTCGTTGGTATGGATGCACATATAGTCACCAGCTGCATCGACCCAATCGATGTTATTGACCAGCACTCGGGTGATTTCGCCACTATCCTTGATTGAAATTGCATCGGGATATTTGTCGTGCATAACCAGAGAACCGTCGTCATCCAGACGTTGCAAAATTTGCTCAGTCTGTTCGCCTGTCAGTTTAGCGACCACTTCAGCGAGTTGACCTTTGTGTTTGTGATCATCTTTGGCTTCAAAAGCTTTGAGTAGCTTGTCTACGGCAGCTTGCAAACGAGACGTTTCGACAGGTTTTAATACATAATCGACTGCACTAACATCAAATGCGTTCAAAGCGTAATGATCAAAGGCAGTCACAAAAATCACGTAGGGCAATTGCACCTGCTGAGCCTGCAATTGTTTAATGACTGCAAAACCATCAAGAATAGGCATTTCAACATCGAGAAAAATCACATCAGGCGACAATTCTTGCACAGCTTGCACCGCCTCTGCACCATTGGCACATTCTGCCACGATGGTTAACTCAGGGAATTGTGCCAGTCGCATCAACATGCCTTTACGAGCTAAGGGTTCATCATCTACAACGACTACTTTTAAATTATGCTTCATCGACTACTTCCACCTCAAACGGGATCCGGATATTTACCAATACGCCCTGGGGCTGATTATGGGTTAATACCAGTGAAAAATTTTGATCGTACAACGCAGCCAAACGTTCACGAGTGTTCACTAAACCTAGGCCGCCAGGACCTTTGGTCAGCTGTTCATCAATGGTCATGCCAGGACCATTATCTGCCACTTCAATTAATAAATCATGACCGAACTTACGTGATTTAATACTGATAAAGCCCCCTGTCGATTGCCGGGCCACGGCGTATTTGATGGCATTTTCGACCAAAGGTTGCAAAATCAAACTTGGCACCAACGCATTTTCAGTGTTGGCAGCAATGTCGTATTCAATGGTTAACCGTTCGGCAAAACGAACTTTTTCGATTTCTAAATATAAAGATGCGGCATAAATTTCTTGTGACAAAGCCACTTTTTTGATCGGATCTTTATAAAGCGAATAACGCAAAAAATCGCTCAGTCTAGTCAGCATTTTATTAGCGGTGTCCGCTTCGTTAATCATTACGAGCGTTGAAATTGCGTTCAGTGTGTTGAACAAAAAATGTGGATTCAATTGATAACGCAACATCTTTAACTGCGCTTCATGAGCCTGATTAGTGGCAGTTAAAGATTTTTGCTTCTCTAATTGCAAAATTTGGTAGTAGCGGATCCCGAAATACAAACCGCACCAACTCAACATTACATAAAAGCCCACGGTTGCTTGGCGGAAATACTGCAACCAATCATCAGGGGTATAACCGTGCTTATAAATTTGCCAATAGTTGAAGTTTTTAATGACAGACCAAACCAGCGCCAAAATAAATGCCGAAACCAGCACGGTCAGCACCATAGCTGCAGGTTTCCAATTCCAAACGCGTTGAAACAAATAACGTAGAGGGAGTGATAGCAACCAGCCAGCATAGGCATCAAGCGCTACAACTAGCAAATAAGCGTTACGCATTTCTTGGAATAAAGCACCAAGGTAGGCTGCGATAGCAAAGCCCAACCAACCTAAAGTGTGCAGGATCCAAAATTGGCGTTGTCTATCTTCAAATAACCTGTCCAACGGTGTCTCGCAAATGGGGTTCAAGCGCTATTTCAGAGCATTATAACAAAGCAATGATTCGAATGGCGGGCGCTAAACCTATCAACGCCTCCATTAGTCGCACTAATAACGGATCCCGCATTTATTCAGTAGATAACCTAAAATCCAGACTGGGCCGACCAATAAAAACTGTAAATCTTTTAAAAAGGCAGGCTTCTTCCCTTCAATGGCATGGCCAATAAATTGCAAAAACCAGCCAAAGATA
>CAZIPG010000082.1:0-12620 GCA_964540955.1 uncultured Rheinheimera sp. | reverse complement strand
GTAACGGCTGCTTAATTGACACCAACAAAAAAACGCCGAAAGGCGTTTTTTTGTATCCAGAATCTAATAATACAAAAGCCAGCAATGCTGGCTTTTTTTATTGCTGTGAGCGAAATATTACTCCCACAATTTGCCGAAAATATTCCACAAATCGTTTGGCTAAAACATGAAGCTAAAGCCATAAATGCTCTAATTGAGTCAGCTAAAAATTATCAGAGTTTTGGGCAATACAAGGAATGTAATAAGCCAATCAGCGCTTCAGCTTCTTTACTATTTAGGCTATAAAATACCGTTTGCGCTTCTTTGCGAGTTTTCACCAATTTGTTACGACGCAATAATGCGAGATGCTGAGATAACGCAGACTGACTTAACCCCAGTTTTTCATTCATCTCACCGACAGACAATTCACCATTCAGTAAATGGCATAAAATCATTAAACGTCGCTCATTCGACACAGCTTTGAGCAGTTTGACCGCTTTTGCTGAGTTATTCACCATATCTTGTAAATTCATAATGCGATTACCATGCATGTCTAGACGTCTTATTATCTCTCAGCGGCTATTCGTCTTACAATAGCCAAGAAGCAGATCTCTGGTTATTTTTCCAAGGCATTAACTTTTGAAAGCTTTCTATTCTACACTTTTTTGACAAAAGAAGTTTTGAGCCAGCAAATAATCAATTAAAAACATATCCTTATGTATTAATAATAAATACTGACACTGCAAAAAAAACAATTCGAAGACATCAATAACTTTCACGGCATTTCGAAAACATCGAGCTTTCAGATGTTGATCAACCATTGATGAGATTAACACCGTAGAAAATCAGATACATATGACTGGTTGACAGCAAAAATTGCGTGGTAGAGTACAACGAAAACCATAAAAGCTAAAGTGACTACAGGAACAACTCTGATGAAAATAATCCTGCCAACATTGGCAATCTGTACAGCATTTTTGACCATGACCTCAAGCTTGGCAAAAGAACCGGTGACGGAACAACTCGCTTACCAATTGGTGGAAGAACTGACAACGGAAGTGGGGCCACGTTTAGCGGGCAGCGCTGGCGATGCAAAATCTGTGGAATGGGCAGCCAAAAAATTAAATAGTTTAGGCTTTGATAAGGTATGGACGGAAGAGTTTAAAACACCGTTCTGGCAACGTGGCCATGCTCGACTCGATGTGGTATCCCCATTCCCGCAATCCTTGGTATTAACGGCTTTAGGCGGTTCTATTGGCACCTCTGAACAAGGAATTGCCGCGGAAGTCGTGATGTTTAATAGTCTCGAAGAATTGATGACTGCCGATAAAGCGAAGGTTGCGGGCAAGATTGTTTTCATTAACAAAGCCATGACCAAAGATCGCATGGGCTCGCAATATGGCAAAGTGGTTGGCGGCCGTTCTAAAGGCGCGGTCGAGGCGGCCAAATTAGGTGCTCTAGCCATTGTGATCCGTTCTGTCGGCACAAGTAATAATCGTTTTGCGCATACCGGTAAAATGACTTATGAAGAGGGCGTAGCGAAAATCCCTGCTGCCGCAATTTCTGTGCCTGATGCCCAACAATTGGCTCGGATCATCGCGAAATCGCCGAAGACCAAAATTCATTTAACCATGCAAAATAGCTCTGAAGATGCCATTAGTCACAACGTGATCGCTGAAATTAAAGGGACTGAACGACCCAATGAGATTGTGTTAATTGGCGCACACTTAGACTCTTGGGATCAAGGCACTGGCGCTCTCGATGATGGTGCTGGTGTTGGTATTGTTATCAACACCGCGTTATTAGTGAAACAACTAGGTAAACCCAAACGCACCATCCGCGTGGTGTTATTTGGTAATGAAGAAGGTGGCTTAGTGGGTGCTCGTGCCTATGCAGCAAAACACAGTGCAGACATGAAAAATCACGTATTTGCCAGCGAATCGGACTTTGGTGCGGGTAGAATTTGGCGATTCGATACTAATTTTGGCCCCAAAGCACTCGCTTTTGGCGCTGAGATCCAAAAACAACTGGCCCCCTTAGGTATAGAAGTCGGAAATAACGAAGCCTTTGGTGGACCTGATGTTTCTGTGTTAAAACCCCATGGTGTTCCGGTTGCCAGCTTAGAACAAGATGGTACCGATTACTTTGACTTCCACCATACGCCAAACGATACCTTGGATAAAATTGATCCCAAGGCACTTGAACAAAACGTCAAAGCTTGGGTTATTATGATCAACATGATTGCAAATTCTAAGATTGACTTACGGCAATAATGACCAAAGAAATCAAAAAAGTTGGCTTATTAAAAGATGCCGGTGCGAGTAAAAAAACAGCACCGGCTCAAGCTCAGCCATCTCAGACGGACTCGATAAAAAGTACTGCCTCTTCAGCCAGAGAATTAGCCAGTAAGCCCCTACCAAAGCGTACAGGCAAACTAGGTCTGATGGTATTGTTGGCATGCCTTGTATTGCTCATTCTGATCCCAAAACCAGAACTGATTGTTTATCGAAAAATGAATATTCAAGCCCAAAGTATCTATTGGCCAGGCTTTATGGGGCATGATGCAAAATTGTTGGATAGCGAATTGTCAGTAACAATTGATGACGCGCGCCGTGAAATGACTTTATGTTTTGAACAGAATAAAAACTGCCAAAAGTATCACATCGAAAAACAAGAAGGCTTGGTCGGCGTTATCAAGTATCTATTGCAATAACAACTCACTGCCTAAATTTGGCAGGAGTTGGCTGAAATTGGGTATGACTTCCGTTACTTAGACTCTCAACAGGTATACGTGGATTTGACTATAAACGGGTATCACCAGGAGGTTGATTCAGCCAATAGTGATAACAACCCCCTATAATTTGCCTCTCAACGAATAAACTTCCCCAGTTAAATCATGGCACGATTTCCACTTGGCTGTTGGTGACGGCGCTGAGCACCGCGCAAATACCAGATTTGTAATCCAGCAACGACCAATAGTACTGCTGATGGATACAAATAAATAGTATGCGCATAATTGCAAAGCACTAAACCAACAGCAGCGTAAATGAATGGCAATAATTCGTAGAGCCAATGAGGAAGTGGGCCTCGATGTTTGCGAGAAGCGCGTCGATGATCAGAACGCAAGATCCAAATCAGCGAACCTGCCATAAAAAACATCAAACCAGAAAATAATGCAAAATAATTACCAATCGCAAAAAGAACTAGAACACCGATTGCCATGTATAAATAAGGGAGAGTTTCGTAAAGCTTTTTAGGTAACATCCTAAGCCTCCTTGCATACTAAGCTCTTGTCTGAAGAATTAGTTCAGTAAATTGACATCCTCAATTTGGATGATGTTCCCATTCCATCGGGAGCTAGACTGAATCTAGCCCACTATCGGAAAATAGGCAAATAATCCATTTGGGTTCATTGCATTGCCCTCGTTATAATTGGCACAAGTAATAGGGAGTAACCATAAATGCAAAACGATGATCTGGCGCTATTTTTCCAAGAAATGGCTGATGTGAAGAGGATCACCCCTGATGTGCTGGTCACGGAAAATGGCGAGCATGCGCCAACCATCGCGCAATTGGCTCGCCGTCAAGCGGCTGAAATGGAACCAGAGTACGATGCGAATTATCTCTCGCTGGAATATGTCGATTTAGTGAAACCCGATGAAGTGTTGGCCTACAAGAAAGATGGGGTTCAGGACGGTGTGTATAAGAACCTGCGCCTTGGCAAATACCAAATTGATGCAACGCTGATGTTATTAGGCAAGAATTTAGTCGAAGCTCGCTCCGCTCTAGCCAATTTCGTCAATGATTGCCATAGTCGAGGGATCCGAACTTTATTGATCCATCACGGCATGGGACGCGAAAGTAAACCTCACCCTGCCATCCTAAAAAGCTACACCTTCAAGTGGTTGATGCAAATCCCGGAAGTGCTTGCTTGTCATACAGCGCAAAAACACCATGGCAGCTATGCTGCAACCTATGTTTTGCTGGCGAAGAATGCTGAGCAGAAACGAGAAAATCGGGAAAGACACCAAAAGCGCTAACCACAATCGTGACGGAGCAGCGAATTAGGAAGGCTAAAGGTTTGATTTATTTGGACAATTGACCATGCATTCGCATGGTCAATGCCGACACCAACGGGCTTATAACAATGCAACTGCCTCTGCAGTGGTCATCATGGCAGACAGTGCCATTAAAATCACTAAAATAGCGATTGCAGTAAAGCCAAACCCACGACTGGACGCTTTACTCATTTCAAGGAACCTCAATTTTGTTCTTATTATTCAGTGTTACTTTTTTAGTAACACTGACTTAGTGTATTGAGTTTATACGAGCACTACAACCGCTATTTTGCGATTCATATCAATGATTACGTCACTATCTATGACCCTGAGCTAAACTGCTGCAAACGTGTTTGCACAAATGGCTGACACAAAGCAGTTTGTAAATAATCATCAGGCACTTGCTCCAACTCAGTCACAGTCTGCTGGATGACAAAACCCGCGGCCTGATAGGTTTTTAAGGCGGCAGGATGGTCTTCGCTACAGGTATGCACCCACACCTTAGTCGCTTGCCACTGCTGGGCCAAGGCCACTGCTGCCTGCGCCAAACGAGGTCCTAACCCCTGCCCTGTGGCATGCGGCATCAAGCCAAAAAACTTCAGCTCAACACTACATGCTTCATCTTTGCGAAGCTCCACAAACCCCGCAGGTGTGCCACGCTGATAAAGCACCCAGGTCCGTACCTGCTGCGTTGCAAAATAGTCCAGCCAATCTTGGTAAGTCCATGTCAACCGGCTAAACCAATGCCAAGGAGTTCCTACGGCACAAAACAAAAATTGGCTTAGTTCTGGGCTAGCGACCTCAGCTTCCAGCAACATCACACCTGCAGGCCAACTCGGCATGTCGAGCGATGGTCCCTCATAATCTAAATACCAAGTGGTGACGAGTTTCTCTGCCATGTTATTTCCTTTGGATTTTCGCGTACAAATCAGCAATATTTTGCTTGGCTGTTGCAGTTTTCAGTGACGCCAGTTGCCGGCTAAATTCATAAGATACGGCTTCAGCTTGCGTGGGGCAGCCCCGAAGCGCAAACATCGAGGTTTTCGTCTCGCGGACCAACTCCGCAGGCACTGCAGCTAAGGATCCTACCAACGTTTTGGCTCGAGTCAGTAACTCATCTGTAGGCACGAGTTCTTTTACAAAGCCCGCATGCAGTGCCGCGCTTGCTGATAACCGTTCACCACTGAAAATCATTGCTGCCGCTTGTTGCCAGCCCAGCAATTGCGGTAAGAGCCAAGTATGCCCGCCGCCAGGGTGGATCCCTAAACCGAAAAAGCGACTCTCGAACCAAGCATCAGTCGTTGCAATCCGTAGATCACAAGCCATCGCGAGGTTCATCCCTGCGCCGACAGCAGGGCCATTGATCAGCGCTATCGTCAATAATGGGCTTTGCGAGACACAAGTAAATGCCGCATAAATTCGCTGCAATGCATCCCCTTCGCCGTCACTGGCTTGCAACAACACGCCCAAATCGGCACCAGCGCAAAAGGCCCGCTCAGAACCGGTAATCGCTAATGCTTTGACCGTCATATCTGCAGCAAGCGCAGAGACGGCAACTGCGAGCTCGTCAGCAATTTCGGGCGTTAACAAATTACGATTCTGTGGACTATTCAGCGTTAATAGTGCCAAATGTCCATGTTTTTCCAGCGTAAATGCCGCCATTAATACCCCCGCTGCCGATCAATCAAATTGCACATGGTTTGCCCTTGTTGCACCCGCAGATAATTGGCTGCGATTTGAGCGACCGCAGTTTTCGCATTGGTCACCGCAGAAATATGCGGCGTAACCATCACATTAGGTTCATGCCAATACGGATGTTCAGGGGGCAAAGGCTCTTGGCGAAACACATCTAAACATGCACCGGCCACATGGCCACTGCGCAGTGCGGCTAATAAAGCCTCATCCTCGATGATGGCACCGCGTGCCACGTTGATCAGGATGACCCCAGGCTTGCAGAGGGCTAAAGTTTGGTTGTTTAAAAGATCGGTGGTCGCAGCAGTTAATGGCAGCAAACAAATCAGCACATCCGCATCGGCTAAAGCCTCAGCCAACTCTGCACTGCCTGCGTAACAGCGGATCCCAGCGATTGTTTTTTGACTGAATGACCAGCCACTGACCTGCATGCCCTGTGAAGCAAAATGCAGCGCCGCAGCCCGACCGAGTTCACCGAGTCCTAACACCGTCACCGAAGCTAAATTTCTGCGGCTTTTCGGGTACCAGCGCTGTTGTTGCTGTGCACTAAGAAATTGATCAAATCGACTGCGATAAAAATGCATCGCGCTGTCCAAATACTGCACCATCGAAGCACTTAAATCAGGGTCGACGATCCGTGCTAACGGCAACGACGGCAGCAATGGATCCGCCAGAATATTATCAACACCCGCGCCAAACGATTGCAGCGCTTTTAAATTGGGAAATTGCTGCAGACTGCCTGAGGGCTGTCGCCAAACGACAGCAAAAGTCACAGCGCTTGGGTCTTTCACTTCAGGCCAAACTTCAATCGGAACATCAGGTAAATGCTGCTGCAACTCAGTGACTAACTGCGTTAATTTTCGATCGGGGATCACTAAAACAATCGACATAAAGGCACTCAAGCTGTTTAACGAGAGCTCATTGTAGAGAAGTCAGGGAGCAAGTGCTAGGTCTTTGCCCTTGCCAGCAACTGCGCTGACTCTCCGTAAAATCAGCAAGGCGCACTCAGCCAGAAGATTCTAAAAATTGCCATAATTTTGAGACCAAACTGTCATACGCCCACTCTAGGCTAACTCAAAGTCGCCCAGCCAGAGGAATGATGGAATGATTAATGTTGAACAAGTCATGCAGCAGCACTTACCCAATTTGCAGCAAAGGCCATGGCTCGCCAAGCCACTCACTGGCGCATTGAAGCAACTGCTACATGAAGATGATTTTCAGCAATTTGCAAGGCAATATCCTCATTTGCAAGGGGTTGAGTTTGTAGAACAAGTTCTCGATTATTTCCAATTTAGATTTGCCGTCCGCGATGATGAACTAGAACGCATCCCAGTGACTGGTCGAGTAGTGATTATTGCCAATCATCCCATCGGATCCCTCGATGGTCTTGCCTTAATTAAGCTCGTCAGCAGCATCCGCAGTGATGTCAAAGTGGTCGCCAACCAGCTGTTGAATGCGATTCACCCACTGGCAGACTTGCTGTTGCCAGTGAATAACTTGCAGGGCGGCACTGAGAAACGCAAACTCGATCATATTCGAGATCATTTACAACAAGAAGGCGCATTAATCTTATTTCCGGCTGGAGAAGTCTCCCGCTTAAAACCGAATGGTGTGCGCGATGGCAAATGGCATGGCGGTTTTTTAAGATTCGCCAGAGCAGCCAAAGCACCGATTTTACCGGTGTTTATCGATGCCAAAAACTCGGCATTATTCTACGGCGCCTCTATGGTCTACAAACCACTTGCCACCATGTTATTGGTGCAAGAAATGTTTAAACAGAAACATAAAAAAATCGGCATCCGTATTGGTGAGCTTATTCCATATAGCAGTTACAGCAAAGTAGAGCTGGAACCTACGGCCCTCATCAAACTCTTCAAGAAACATCTGTACCGACTGGGTAAAGATAAGTCGGCATTATTTAAAACGGAAGCTGCGATAGCTCATCCTGAAGATCGGATGGCGTTAAAAAAAGCCATCATGGCCTGTCAGCATTTGGGGGAAACCAGTGACGGCAAACAAATTTATCTCTACCAACATCAACAAAGTTCTGCCTTACTGCGCGAAATTGGCCGTTTACGCGAACATAGTTTTCGAGCGGTCGGTGAAGGCACCGGCATGCGGCGGGATCTCGACAAATACGATGGTTATTATCAACAGTTGCTGTTATGGGATGCGCAAGAACTCGAGTTGGTCGGCGCATATCGTTTTGCAGACAGTAGCAAGGTGATCGCCGAAAGTGGCATCAAGGGATTATACACCGCCTCACTGTTCCATTATGCCGATGAAATGCTGCCGTTATTGCATCAAGGGCTTGAATTAGGGCGGAGTTTTGTTCAACCCAAGTACTGGGGAAAGCGCAGTTTAGATTATCTGTGGTGTGGTATCGGCGCCTATTTAAAGCTGAATCCGCAAATCCGCTACTTATTCGGTGGGGTCAGCATTTCAAACCACTACCCCAAAGCCGCCCGCGATATGCTGGTCTATTTCTACAGCCTCTATTTTGCGAAGGAAGATGGTAGAGCACAGGCTAACAATCCATATCAACTCGACTATGAGACCCTTAATCAGTTGTCTGAATTATTTCATGGCAATGATTACAGTGAAGATTTTGTGCAGTTAAAATGTTTGCTTGCCACCATGGGACTGACAGTGCCAACCTTGTATAAGCAGTACAGTGAACTGACCGAGGCTGGGGGTGTTGAATTCTTAGCTTTTGGTATCGACCCAGAATTTGCAAATTGCTTGGATGGCCTGGTATTCGTCGATTTAACAAAGCTCAAAGCGCAAAAAAGGCAACGTTATCTGGGTTAGAAACTAGCCGATTGTGGAGCTTACACACAATTAACTTATCACTTAAATAAAAAACCGGCGCTTTTATGAAGCGCCGGTTTTTTTAAAGCAATCGGTATAAGGCCAATACTAAACTTGTTTTGGCACTGAACCTTTTAAACCGTAATACAGAATGTAGGCATAGCACAGAATTGGTAAGGCATAAGAGAGCTGCAGCCCCACGATATCGGCAAGGAAGCCTTGCACCACTGGGATGATAGCGCCACCCACAATCGCCAAACACAACACGCCACTGCCTTGACTGGTATGGCGACCCAAGCCTGTAACCGCCAGACTGAAAATGGTTGGGAACATAATTGAGTTAAATAAACCAATCAGTAACACTGACCACATCGCCACATGTCCTGTGGTCACTACTGTTAACACCAGTAAAACCATCACAGCTGCAGCATTGAACGCTAAAACTTTGCCTGCCGGAATATATTGCATCACGAAAGCGCCAACGAAGCGACCGACCATGGCACCGCCCCAGTAGAAGGTCACGTATTTCGCCGCCTCAGCATGATCATAACCAGCGATTTCTGGCAGACTGATGAAGTTCACTAAATAAGAGCCAATGGCCACCTCGCCACCGACATACAAGAAAATACCTAAAGCACCCAAAACCAAGTGGCTGTATTGCCAAGCTGAACCCGAATCAGCATCAGCGATCACTGGGTCATGGTGTTCAACGACTTTCGGCAGTTTCAGCACTTGGAAAACGACCGCCAGCAATAACAATGCACCCGCAAGAAATAAATACGGGCCTTGCACCGCCGCAGCTTCTTGCGCTTTATATTCAGCCGAACCCACTTCAGCGGTTGCTGCAGATAAAATCAATAAACCACCAAAATAAGGTGCCAGAGTCGTGCCTAATGAGTTGAATGCTTGGGTTAGAGTTAAACGGCTCGACGCAGTTTCTTTACGACCCAAAGCGGTCACATACGGGTTTGCCGACACTTGCAATATGGTAATGCCAGAAGCCAACACAAATAAAGCGAACAAGAACATGCCATACACTTGCTGTTGGGCAGCCGGATAAAACAACACACAACCAGCAGCTGCGATCACTAACCCAATCACCGCGCCCCGCTGGTACCCGACTTTTTTCACCAGAAAGCCTGCCGGCAATGACACGATAAAATAGGCAAAGAAGAAACAAAATTGCACAAGTGACGCTTGCAACAAGGTCAAATCAAATACATTTTTTAAATGCGGGATCAAAATATCATTCAAACAGGTGATAAATCCCCAAATAAAAAACAAAAAGGTCAAACTGGTGAGCGCAAAAGTATAATTTTGGCCAGTTCCCCCATTCGGATCGACTGAAGCTGAATTATTTGTTGTTACTGACATACATTTTTCTCTTATTGTGAAATGTCTATCCTAAGTGTGGTCTTGATTGTTATTTGCAGGTCTCCCCCTTTACTATCCCGATGACACTTGAAATAGCAAAGCCTACATCCAAAAAAGATTCCCTTTACTATACCTAGGCTCCTGACCAAAGCAAACCCACTTCCCACTGATTATTTCTGTAATTTTTCAACATTTCATTCTTTCTAGCTCAAAGCTCTGCGGGATAGACGCGCTTCCGGGGATCAAGAAGAAACCAACTGTGTCCGGGGTGCCTGCAAAGTTACGACTGAAAGCCATTCGATAAAAAGTTCCTCGCCAAGTCTGCCAAAGTTTGTTTTACATCAACCTTTCAACCGATCGCTCGCACGAGTGCAGCAAAACCTTGATCCAGCCCAAAGTTTTCAACCACCACAAGCGCACAATGCCCGCAGTTGCTTTAGAACTAAACCTTAAAGGAAAACAAGATGAAAACTACACTTCGTTTAATCGTACTTGCTGTTGGTGCTTTATCAGCTGTTCCAGCTTTTGCCAACATCTCTGTCAACGTCGGTGCTATCACTGTGGCCCCTAACGACTCAAGCTCAACATTAAATGTGGTTGAGTCCGTCGCTGGTTTACCTGCAGGCTCAACCCAAGTTTCAGTCAATAACAACACCCAGTTAGGTTTAACTATTGACTATAAAATAAACAACAATTGGACAGCTGAGCTGATTGCAGCGACCCCATTTACTCATGATGTCAAAGTCAAAGGTTCTGCCATTGATGGCTTAGATGTAGGTAGCACCAAGCATTTACCTCCAACATTAGTCGCGCAATATCACTTTGATATGGGCAATAGCAACATCGACCCATTTGTAGGTGTTGGTTTGAACTACACCAAATTTTTCAGCGCTTCTGCGTCTAATACTTTAAAAACTACTTTACAAGCACTTGATGTTACCACCGCCAATGACAAAGTTGATTTAGATTTAGATGACAGCTTTGGTTTAGCATTACAAGCAGGGGTGAATTACAAAATCAATGACAACTGGGGCGCACACTTTGCCGTCAGCAAAATCGACATTGATACCGAAGCGAACGTCACTGTGAACGGCGCTTCAATTCAAAAAGTCGACGTGCAAATCGACCCGATGGTCGTCATGGTCGGCGTGCGCTTTAGCATGTAATCGGATTGTCACTTGCATGACAACAGGCAGGGAAGATTGTAGGGCCGGGTAACCCCACAATCGCCGATTGCGCCACGGAAGTTATCGGTCAGATAAGCGGTGCAGCAGAAATAAGGGCGAACCAAACAGCGACTTCGGTCGCTGTTTTTATTTTGCGCGTACAATCATGTATTAAAAACCACTCATAAAAAAACCAGCCGAGGCTGGTTTTTATCAATGGTGTCAGTGGTAAGAACGGCTTAACCCAACCACACTCGCGCATTGCGGAACATCCGCATCCACGGGCTGTCTTCTTGCCACTCATCTGGATGCCAGCTGTTGCTGACCGTCCGGAAGACCCGCTCAGGGTGCGGCATCATAATAGTCACACGACCATCCGTGGTGGTCAATGCGGTAATACCATTGGCTGAACCATTCGGGTTTTGTGGATATTGTTCAGTCACTTGACCGTAGTGGTCAACAAAACGCAACGCGATAGTTCCACTTTGCTCGGCCGCTGCCAGCGCCGCAGCTGAGGCAAACTCAGCATGGCCTTCACCATGCGATACCGCGATTGGCATTTGCGAACCCGCCATGCCCGCCATCAACAATGATGGGCTTTGCTGTACCTGCACCAAACTGAAACGTGCTTCGAAACGGTCAGACTTGTTCCGAACAAAGCGAGGCCACAAATCCGCACCTGGAATAATAGATTTCAGGTTCGACACCATCTGACAGCCGTTACAAACACCTAAGGTGAACGTACTTTCACGGGCAAAAAATGCCGCAAACTCAGCACGGGCTTTGTCATTAAACAGAATTGACTTCGCCCAGCCCTCGCCTGCGCCTAATACGTCACCATAAGAGAAACCGCCACAAGCAACCAAGCCATTAAATTCAGCCAAAGCACGGCGACCACTCAAAATGTCACTCATATGTACGTCAACCGCAGTAAAACCAGCGCGGTTAAAGGCTGCAGCCATTTCCACATGGGAATTGACGCCTTGTTCACGTAATACAGCAATGCGTGGTTTCGCACCTTTAAGAATGTAAGGAGCTGCGACATCTTCGTTGATATCGAAGCTTAATTTGACGTTTAAGCCCGGATCTTGCTGATCCAACTTGGCATTGTGTTCTTGCTTAGCACATTCTGGGTTATCGCGACGGGCTTGCATCTGATAGGTTGTTTCAGCCCAAATGGCCCGTAAACGAGTGCGACTGTCTTGATAAACAAACGAATCGCCACGTGTAATCACCAGCTCATCAGTCGCAGACACAGCACCTAACAGATGGCTATTGGCATCCAAACTAAACTTCGCCAGCACCTGTTGCACATAGGCCAAATCACTATTGCGCACTTGGATAACTGCGCCTAATTCTTCGCTGAATAATACCGCCAGGTTATCAGTTCCTAATGCACTTACGTCCACTGACCAACCAGCTTTGCCAGCAAAAGCCATCTCGGCGAGAGTGACCAATAAACCGCCGTCAGAGCGATCGTGGTAAGCCAGTAATTTCTGTTCATTCGTTAATTGTTGAATGGCGTTGAAGAAGTTGCTCA
>CAZIPG010000081.1:0-12680 GCA_964540955.1 uncultured Rheinheimera sp. | reverse complement strand
GCGGACTTAATATGCGGCATATCATTGCATTATTGCTGGAAAACGAGTCTGGCGCCTTGGCTCGCGTGGTGGGCTTATTTGCCCAGCGCGGTTACAACATCGATTCATTAACGGTTGCAGCGACTGAAGATCCAACCATGTCCCGCTTAACTTTAGTGACTCGCGGCGACGATCAAGTGATTGAACAAATCACCAAACAGCTGCATAAACTCATCGAGGTCGTGAAGTTAGTCGATTTAAGTGAAAGCGCGCATATCGAACGTGAATTGATGATGGTAAAAGTCAAAGCCAACGGTGAGCAACGCGAAGAGGTGAAACGCACGGCAGATATCTTCCGAGCGCAAATTATCGATGTGTCGCCGACCACGTATACCATCCAGGTGGTTGGCACGTCTGAGAAATTAGAAGCCTTTATTGAAGCGTTGAGCGGTACACAAATCATTGAAACCGTTCGCACTGGCGTTTCTGGCATATCCCGCGGCGAAAAAGCGCTCGCACTCTAAGAGGGTTAAGATCCGTCAAGGCAACTTGGCGGATCTCCTTAACAGCCCCTCAATCCATCAGACTGGTCAGAGAACCGCATTTCTGGCATGCTAGCATTTTTGTTACAGGATATCCCATGAGCAACGACAATCCCGATCAACTTGACCAACAGTTTTTGTTTGAAGTGATTGAAAATCAACTGCAAGACGGTCACCCGAAGAAGGTGAAAGAAACGCTGTTACGCTTATGTATGACCGGTCATAGTCGCGAAGAGGCTTTAGAATTAATGGCTTGTGCCTTAGCGCCTGAACTCTATGCGGCTATCGAGCATCAAGAAACTTTCAACCTCGTTCAGTATGAAACCAATCTTGATCAATTACCGGAAACACCTTGGATCAGTGGCGAGTAATTCGCCTGACTTGCAGGAAAGCTGAATTGAAAATTTATCGTCTTATTGCTTTGGTGTCATTGCTCAGTCTGAGTGCATGTCAAACCAATCAATCCGCATATTCAACTAAAAAAATAGGGCCCGAGGCGGCTTTATATCAGCAAATTAGTGCCGATTTACCTGCCCCAGAGCAATTACCTCCCTATGAACGCCTCTACCAAAGTTATTTACAGCACCCTGCAATCACGGTCTCTAGTCAGAATTTACAAGAATTCGATCAACTGATTACCCCGCTCGATGCCGCAAACTGCCATACTCTGGATTGGCAACAGCAACTCAATCGCAATTTTTGGAGCCTAAGTTTTTATCGCTTGGCAACCAATTGTTTTGAACAAAAAGGCGATCAAGCAAACTTCAAATTGTTTAGTGCCTATCAGCAATATCATCTCCAAGGAATTTTAAGTACGGGTAACGGCAAACAGAGTTACTCGGCTTATCGCATCAATAGCTTTGCCGATGCCCATGAAGTGTTACAGCACTTGGGGATGGAAACTCAAGATTATTATGCAGAATTGGGCGCCAGCGGCAGTGCCTTGTTTTACGTGGTCCATGCGTACGATCACAACGACAATAAATTCAAAAAAGTGTTTTTCCAAAATCAGCCTTATTTGTATGCGCTTGAGCAATATCCCTATCCTTTTTTTGGCTTGAGTAATGGGTGGGTGCGGATTTTATTACCTGAATTCGCCAAGAAAAATTCAGTGTTAGGCCTGCCTTTAGCACAAGTCGCGATTGAGGAAGGCCGTTATGCCGAAGCTATCCAACGCTTTCAAGCTGCAATTGTCGATGACTCTTTACAAGCAAGAGTTGAGTTAGCTGAGCTTTGTTATCTGGCAAAAACAGATCTAAATCGCTCGGATTGCCATGCAACTTTGATTGAAGCAGCAGATCGTGACTATGTGCCGGCACTAGAACTTTTGCTGTATTTACACCATCAAGGGTTGATTGCCAAAAGCACAACCGAACTTAAAGACAATATTCGCAATACCATCAATGAAATGTCTGGGCCTGGCCAAGCAGAATTAGCGTTATCTCGCTATTATTTTTCTAATACATTTGGCAAAAGAGATGCCAAAAAAGCAGAAGAATGGCTCAAAAAAGCGGTGACGGCAGGCCATCCACAGGCCGAGTTTTATTTGGTGGTTTGGCAACTAGACCAAAAAACCCTGACCGCAGCTGCCGCTGATCAAAAATATCGCCAGTTAGCCGCCAAAGGCAGTTCAGAAGCAGCCTATCGCGTCGCGTCAACCATCTTACAAAGTGACAAACCGAGCGCTGAAGAAATTGCACTTGCCCGCACGCTGATCTTGCAAGCCAAGCAAGCCTTTCATCCTGAAGCGGATTATTTATTAGCCGTGGGCTATGAAACCCAAACTTTCGAGCGGCCACAAGATAGCTCTGCCGATGTCGTTGCTCAGCTTTATTTAAATTCAGCGCAAAAATTTTTCCCAAGAGCGATGTCCAGAGTCGCAGAACTGTATTTGACCGGAGAGTTGCTGCCGCGCAATGCAGAAATGGCGCACAATTGGTTTTTGTTATGTGCTCGCTTGAATAACGTCAGTTGCGCTTTTAACGCCGGGGTCATGCTCGATGATGGCGATGGCATCCCTGTGAATCATGAAGATGCCTTTAGTTTGTTTACTTTTGCCGCTGACAATGGCCATACCGGCGCGATGAACCGCATGGCCCTGATGTATTTATTTGGTCGCGGTGTCGACAAAGACGTCAACAAAGCCTTAAAACTGCTGGAGACAGCCGCGGCTCGCGGCAGTGAAAGTTCTCGATTGTTTTTAGGTGTGATTTACCTGGAAGGTGAATTTGTGAAACAAGATGCTGATCTTGCCAAATCACACTTCACTAAAGTGAAACATCTCAAGAAAGCCCAGCAGTATCTAAACAATTGGCCTGCCGAGGTTAAAAAGTATCAATCCACAAAATGATACACCTTCACGAATCTGTGCGGATTCGTGAATAAATGTAATGGTACTTCCCGCCAGTACATCACTTAGAGTAAGCTCCCTGACATCTCGTTTTGGAGCTTAAATCGATGAAATTTATCCAGAAATCATTTATGGCATCATTATTTGCTGGTGCCATGTTTTTCGCACAATCAGCTGACGCCACTGTAGTCTTAGTAAAAACCAATATGGGTGACTTCGAAGTCAATCTCTTTGATAAATCAGCACCTGTCACCGTGACTAACTTTTTGAGTTACGTCAACGCGGGAAGTTATAACAACACTGTGTTTCATCGCAGTGTCAGCAACTTTGTGGTGCAAGGGGGCGGTTTTACTTATTCAGGCAACAATACCTCGCCTTTTGTGGCTGTCTCACAACGCGCAGCAATTACCAATGAACCGAAATTATCGAATGTTCGCGGCACTGTGGCGATGGCTAAAATCTCTGGCGATGTGAACAGTGCGACCAACCAATGGTTTGTTAATTTAACCGACAACAGTGCAAATCTAGATTTGCAAAATGGTGGCTTCGCGGTCTTTGGTCAAATCAATGCGCAAGGCATGGAAATTATCGATAATATCGCCAAACTGCCAACGACCCTCAGCCCACAATTTCCGGGCGTGCCACTGCGCAATTACACCACTGCAGATAGCCAAGCGAGCAAAGCGGTTACTGCGAACAATTTAGTGATTATTGAAAGTATCACTGTCATCAATAACGATGAAAATAGCGGTGTTTCACTCAATCCAAAACAAAATACCCTGATCACGCAACAACCGGCAGAAACCAGTTCTGGCGGCAGTATGGGCTTTGCTAGTTTGCTGTTGGCTCTATTGGTGTGGACTCGTCGCGGGATGCGTTAAACTGTTTGGCTAAACAGGCTTGGCACCAACAAGATTGCCCATCTTTAGGTGTTTTGTTTAAAGCAGGCTGCTGCATACACCAGCAGCCTGTATTTCCTGCCGTAATCCCACATAAATTTGCCTGACCACAGGCTGGGCAACGCGCTTTATCCATGATGATGTCCTGCTAAGTATGCCACTAACAATTCGCTCGCACTGCTGATATGGCTTTTCAATAATACTGCAGCGCTGTCAACCTCACCTTGCTCTAGCAACGTTAACAATTGCCAATGCTCTGCCTGACTCTGTTGTTGATAGTTTAAAGTCAGCGCTTGAAAACCCAAATACATCGCCACTCTTTGATGTAATTGACTCAGCAAATTCAGCATCAAGGGTTTGTTCGCAGCTTGATACAACAATAGATGAAATTGCCAATTCAGATCGCCACGGGATAGCGCCGACAAATCCTTGGCTTCTGCTTGGATTAAACAATCCCGAGCAGCGCCTAGGGTTTGGAAATTGAGGTTGGGAGCCGCTAATTGCAACAACATCGGCTCCAATTGTAAACGGATGAGTGTCAGTTCCTGCGCTTCTGTTGCAGACAACCTAGGCACTTTGACGCCAGCTTTGCCTTGCGTCACCAGCCAGCCTTCGGCTTGCAATCTTGCCAATGCATCTCGCACCGGAATACGGCTCGTTTGATAAAACTCAGCTAACTGCTGCTGAGTTAACACTTGTCCAGGCAGCCAAATCCCTTGGCGGATATCGGCAAGCAATAATGGGTAGAGCTCAGTTTTTGCCACGAAGAACACCCTGCAACACCAATACTAAAACACCCAAGACGAGCCCCCAGAATGCCGAAGCAAGCCCTAAAAAATTGACGCCTGAGGCAGTGAGTAAAAAACTTAATAACGCTGCATCGCGATAAGGGCTTTCTTGCGTCGCTTGCTGTAAATTATTCGCAATGGTCGTTAGCAATGCAAGCCCAGCCAAAACCGCCACTAATACGGGCGGAAATGCCGCAAATAACGCCACAACAGTAGCGCCAGCCAGCCCAGTCAGTAGGTAGAAAAACCCAGCGGCGATGCCGGCTTGATAGCGTCTGCTCGGATCTGGATGCGCTTCTGAACCTGAACAAATCGCTGCGGTAATGGCTGCTAAATTAATGGAAAAATTGCCAAAAGGCGCTGTGACAAGCGTAATTAAGCCAGTCCAACTGAGTAATGGCGAAATGGGTACTTGGTAACCACTCGTGCGTAATACTGCCAAACCAGGAATATTTTGTGACGACATAGTCACTAAAAATAATGGCAAGCCCACGCCCAGTAAGGCCTGCCAATTTAACGTGGGATTAACCCATTCCAGCGAGACCACGCCAAGTTCAACCTCATGTAAGTCAATTCGTTCGGTACTAAATCCCCAAACCATCGCGACCAATAACACCCATGGAATTGCATAGCGGGGCCAACGTTGCTTACTGATAATGAAGACCAACAGCATCAGACCGACCAGCCACGGCTCAGATGCAATATCGCGAAAAATACCTAAACCGAATTGCAACAAAATGCCTGCGAGCATCGCGCTTGCTAATGGCAGAGGTAACAATTTGCCAATTCGGTCAAACCAGCCGCTCAGTCCAAGCAATAAAGTCAGCACAGCACTCAACATAAAAACGCCGACCGCATCCGACAGGCTATACCCTGCAACACTGGTTGCTAAAAGAGCAGCTCCGGGTGTGGACCATGCTGTCAAAATAGGTGTTTTCCAATAGTAAGAAAAGCCAATACAGCTGATCCCCATTGCAAAGCCCAAAATACCTATCCAAGACGCGGTCTGGGCGGGTGTAGCATTGAGTGCAGCAGCCGCTTGCAACACAATGGCCACTGAACTTGCAAAACCAACCAAAACCGCCACAAAGCCGGCAGTAATGACACCTAATTGTATCGATTTCATCGCGACACCTGAGAGTTGAGCACAACCAAATATATACCAAAATTAAAAATGTATACAAATTACTTTGTTTTTATGCACGCCTTGCAGTGTCGTGAACTCAGCGCTCCAGCATCGAAATCAGAGTGGCAAGGCCCGACTTTGGCAAAATTGACCGTTATTCCAAAGATGCTGCGGATGGCAAATGCTGCAAATTCGATAATTCGCTGGCTCGTGGCTGCAAAACACCGCCCCAAGCCAACAAATTCTTGCTAATCTAACGCCACATTCAGTAGACACCTTTGACCTTTGTTTAGGAATAACAGCATGACCAGCATCGGCACCCCAGCAAGCGCGACCAGTACCAAAGTATTGTTATTAGGTTCAGGTGAGCTTGGTAAAGAATTATGTATCGAATTAAAACGTTATGGTTGTGAAGTCATCGCGGTCGATCGCTATCCCAATGCCCCTGCAATGCAGGTCGCTGATAGACATCATGTCATCACCATGTTAGATGGCGCCGCTTTGCGTCAATTGGTGATCAAGGAAAAACCAAGTTTTATCGTGCCTGAACTTGAGGCCATCGCGACGGCAACGCTGATGGAACTTGAACAAGACGGCTTTACCGTGATCCCGAGCGCTCGCGCAGCCCATTTGACGATGAACCGAGAAGGGATCCGGCGTTTGGCTGCGGAAACCTTAGGACTAGCGACTTCCCCCTTCCAATTTGCGGATGATCACGCCAGCTATCTGGCCGCTGTGGCAACCATCGGTTATCCATGCGTGGTCAAACCCATCATGTCTTCTTCAGGCAAAGGGCAATCGGTACTGCGCAGTGATGACGATTTAGCTGCCGCTTGGCTGTATGCGCAAGAAGGTGGACGCGCTGGCAAAGGCCGGGTAATTGTTGAGGGTTTTATTGATTTCGATTATGAAATTACTTTACTCACGGTGCGTAGTCGCCAAGGAACACAATTTTGCGCCCCCATTGGCCATCGGCAAGAAAAAGGCGATTATCGTGAATCTTGGCAACCGCAAGCAATGTCACCTGCGGCATTGGCCATGGCACAGCAATACGCAAGTCAGATCACGGAAGCTCTGGGAGGCCAAGGCATTTTTGGCGTAGAACTCTTTGTCAAAGGGGATCAAGTTTGGTTTAGTGAAGTATCGCCACGACCACATGACACCGGCATGGTGACTTTGATTTCACAAAACCTGTCGGAATTTGCCTTACATGCCCGCGCCATTTTAGGGCTGCCAATCCCTGTGATTCGGCAATATGCGCCCGCAGCATCCGCGGTATTATTAGTCGCCGGCAATTCTCAGCAGATGCTGTACTCAGGATTAGCCCAAGCATTGACCGAACCTGACACTGAACTGCGTTTATTTGGTAAACCCGCAGTGCAAGGCGAGCGACGCTTAGGCGTTGCGCTTGCATTGGCCGAGAGCACCGAAGCTGCAGTACAAAAAGCATTACAAGTCGTGCAAAAAATCCACGTCGAACTTTAAGTAGAAAGATTGCTAGGAAAATTTTGCCTGTTTTGCAAGTTGTCACCTACACTGTTTTAACACCACAAAGGTAAAAACTGGTGTAAACCTACAGTTCTGCAATCAGCAGTGCTGAATTGTGTTGGTCGCAACGAAGAGGGAATGTACATGATTTTGTTAGTGGGCGGTGAAAAAGGCGGTAGTGGCAAAAGTTGTCTCGCGCAAAATATTGCGGTGTACTTCTCCAGTCATAAGAACGCTAACGTCATTTTGGTCGATTGTGACCCACAACGAACGACTTCAGATTGGGTGCAAGAGCGTCATCTTTCACCCGATGTGCAATGGATTAACTGCGTACAGATGTACGGAAAAATCCGTTATGAACTGAAGAGTCTTGAACATCATTATGATTATGTCATTGTGGATTGCGGAGGCCAGGATAGCGTGGCGCTGCGTTCGGCAATGTCAGTTGCATCGCATGTGTTATTACCACTGCGACCGAAGCGACGTGATTTGAAGACACTGGAACACTTAGAAGATTTAGTCAGTAACTGTAATGTCGTAAATCCTGACATGATTGTTGCTTGTGTGTTGACGCAGTGTCCTTCACTACCGAATCAAGTCAATCGGATTTTAGAAGCAAAAGAAGTGGTTCGTTCGTTTAATTTACGAGTGCTCAATTCAGTGACCTATAGTCGTAATATCTATGACGATAGTGAAGAAAAAGGCATGTCTGTGATGGATACCGATCCAGATGGCAAAGCATCGTCGGAAATCAAAGACATAATCAATGAATTGTTGGCAATGAAGGCAATACAAGAAGATGGCATTGACCGATCTGAAAAAAAATTCAACACGATCGAATAAATCTGAATTCACCGTGGATGAATTTATTGCGGATGCCGAAAACTATGCGATGGGTATTCCGCAAATTGTTAGTGTGCGCAAAGTGGCCGAGGATGACAACACCCCCATCATCTCTCAAGGTCCGATGCGTCATGCAACCTTTACTTTAAGCCAAGAAGCGATTGATACGTTGAATAAACTCAGCAAAGAATCTGGCTTACCGAAGTCAAAGTTGATTCGACAGCTCATTTTAAGCATGAATGAGCAAGAGTTGCGCAGTGTGCTTAAAACAAGCAAACCCGTCGTTATCAAAAAGGTGGAATAACAGTTTTTGTCTCGCAAAAAACAACAACGGCCAGAATTCTGGCCGTTTGTTTTTAGAAAAACCAGGATTAACGAGACAATCCCTGCTTCTGCTCTTCAATGGCCTGGCAAACTTTGGTTAAGCCCTCACTGAAAAAAAGCGAATTGAATTGTTTCTCAACACAATATTGCTGATGGAATTCCAGCAACGTTTTGACATCGCCAGCAATTCTATCCAATTCAGCTTGTTGCCCTTTGCCCATGTCCTTCGCAATTTCATTAAATCTGTTTTTTAATGTCCGTAATGACTGCTCGCCATGCACTTGACTCGCATTTTCAGCTTTTTCTGAGAATATATTAAACATTTGCGTTTTATACGGTTTAATCAACGGGTGATCAGAGAATGTTGCTAACAACAAAAACAGTACGATAACCCACAAAACTTTTTTCATAACAACCTCTAAAAGGATACAGCTGCTGCTATTGTACGCAATTTCATTGCATTCTCAATCACTGGATGAAGTTGCAACCGCTCAGTTTGTAAGATTTCCCCAACATTTTCCAAACAACATGCCAGAGTTTGCGCTACATCATGCTGTATAACAGAAATTTTGAATATACTCTGCGCCACAGTTGAAGCTAGCATCTGATGTGATGACTTGTACCCGCCCGGGTTTTGTCATCCATTACGCCAAGCGTCATGGCGATTATTGGCAAATTCACTTATAATCGGACAGCGCAGCAATGCTAAGCCCTTAGTGGCATTAAAAAAAAGAGGTAACCCGTGGTGCCGAATAAAGAACAGCGCTTGCCTGTCAAAGTCGAAATGCACACCCCGCAACAATACCCAACGAAAAGTCCAATTTATATCCGCGCGGTCAAAGGTCTCCATCAACGGTTACGCCGAAATATGGGTTTCATCTTTATGGCGGCATTTATGTTACTGCCGTTTATTCAGTACGAAGGCAACCAAGCGGTCTTGTTTGATATTGTCGAACAGAAATTTAATATCTTTGGTATGACCTTGTGGCCACAAGATTTCACCATCATGGCTTGGATTTTAGTGATTGCCGCCTATGCCTTGTTTTTCGTGACCACCTTTTATGGCCGAGTCTGGTGTGGGTACATGTGCCCACAAACTGTCTGGACTTTCATTTTCATGTGGTTTGAGGAAAAAATTCAAGGCAACCGCAACCAACGTATGAAGTTGGATAAAGATCCATGGACTTTCGACAAGATTTGGAAAAAATCACTGACCCACCTTTGCTGGTTAGGATTTTCATTATTAACTGCATTAATCTTTGTTGGTTATTTCACTCCCATTAATCAACTCATCGTTGACGTGTTTACATTCAACACTAGCTTCTGGTCGATGGTATTCATTCTGATTTTCATGTTCTGCACCTATGGCAATGCTGGCTGGATGCGGGAAATTATGTGTACCCATATTTGTCCTTATGCTCGTTTCCAATCAGCGATGTTTGATAAGGACACCTTTAACGTGACCTATGATGCGGCTCGGGGTGAAAACCGCGGTCCTCGGTCTCGTAAAGATACCAACTACAAAGAAAAAGGCTTAGGCGATTGTATTGACTGCAATCTTTGCGTGCATGTCTGTCCGACCGGGATTGATATCCGCAATGGCTTACAATATGAATGCATCAACTGCGGGGCTTGTATTGATGCCTGTGACGATACCATGGAAAAAATGGGCTATGCCAAAGGGTTAATTAGTTATACCACTGAGCACAGCCTGCAAGGCAAACCCACCAAAATTTTACGGCCTAAATTAGTCGGTTATTTTGTCGTGTTGCTGGTAGTGTGCAGCGCATTCGCATGGACCTTATACAATCGGATGCCGGCAGTCCTCGATATTGTCCGCGATCGCGGCTCGCTGTCGCGCGAATCTGATGAAGGGTTAATTGAAAATACCTACACCTTAAAAATCATCAATAAAGCGCAACAAGAACAAACGTATCAACTGTCCTTGATTGGACCTGCTGAAATGAATTGGATTGGACCCAAAACCATCACCATCAAAGGTGGGGATATTGCAAACGTTCCAATCACTTTAGCCATTGATCCGGCGGCATTATCTGATTTCAAAACCGACATTGAGATTAAGATGGAAAATAGCGCCGATGCATCGGTAGTGTTGTCGCAACAGACAACATTCTTCAAGCCGCGTTAATCCCACGATTATCGCAAAAAGCCGTGTAGCAAACGCTAACACGGCTTTTTTTATGGCGGCAAAACCGGCTGCTCATGCTAAGATTTGGCTGAATTTCTTAACATAGTGACTGTAATGACAGCGCCCTTCGATTTTTCGACCCTAACGCCAGATTTGATCCTTGATGCCTGTCAGCACTATGGGTTTTATGCGGAGTCTGGTTTACTGGCATTGAACAGTTATGAAAACCGTGTCTACCAATTCAAAGCGGACGATGGGCAACGTTATGTGGTGAAATTCTATCGTCCCGAACGTTGGACAAAGGAACAAATTCAAGAAGAACACCAATTTGCTTTTGAACTGGTCGAGGCGGAAATTCCGGTGGTTGCGCCTATCCAGGTGGATGGCGAGTCATTGCTGCCCTACCAAGGGTTTCACTTCGGAATTTTCCCCAGTCGGGGCGGCCGCACCTTAGAGCTGGACGATCCAGAACAACTGGCCCAGTTGGGTCGCTTCCTCGGTCAATTGCATCAGGTTGGCCAAGCCAAACCTTTTGTCCATCGCAACCAACTCAGTTTGGAAAGCCATTTGCGGCAAAGTAGCGATTTTTTAATGCAATTTGATGGATTACCTGCACACCACGTGGATGATCTTCGACAGATTTTTACGCAAATACTGACGTTATGCCAAACCCTCTATCGGCCGCAAAAAGACATTCGCGTGCATGGCGATTGTCATCTGGGCAATTTGTTTTTTAATGAACAGCCATTTTTCGTCGATTTAGACGATTGTATGCAAGCCCCCGCTATGCAGGATTTATGGATGTTACTGGGTGCTGAGGCTGCGGAACAACAACTGAATTTAGCGACCTTATTAGACGAATATCAGAACTTTTCTGATTTTTCATACTCTGAGCTTGCATTGATTGAACCACTGCGGGCGATGCGTCAGGTTCACTATATGGCATGGCTGGCAAAGCGCTGGGGCGACCCTGCTTTCCCGTTGCATTTCCCATGGTTTAATAGTGAAAATTATTGGCAACAACAAAAAGTGATCCTACAACAACAGATTTTTCGTTTACAGGAACCACCATTATCGCTTTATCCAAATTGGTAATTACAAATCAGTCTGTACAGCCGAATTTGGCGTGGTGTAAGCTGTGCCCCATTCAATGAACCCTTTGTACTTTGTTTAATTTAAAAGGATTGTTATGAAGAAAATTGTTGGTTTTATTTTTGCCTTGGTATTCGCCTCTGGCGTTGCTGCTGCAGAAAAATATGAAGAAGGCACTCACTATGAAGTGATTGCAGAAACGAGCACGGCAAAACCAGAAGTGAAAGAGTTTTTCTCGTTCTATTGCCCACATTGCCACTCTTTTGAGCCGTTAGTGACCAGCATCGAAAAGTCTCTGCCTGCAGGCGTGCCATTTAAAAAGTATCACGTTGATTTTATGGGTGGAGCTACGCCAGAAATCCAAGGCTTACTGACCAAAACGATGATCTTAGCCAAGTTGAAAGGCAAGAGCGCCGAAGTAAACTCAGCCATTTTCAAACATATCCATGTGGATCGCAAACCCTTCGTCAGCCAAGCCGACATTCGTGAAGTGGTGACCGCCGCAGGTTTCGATGGTGCAGTGTTTGACAAAGAAATTGAAAACTTCATGGTTAAAAACCAAGCCAAACTGATGCAAAAAGAACAAAATGATTTAAGTAAACGTCGTGTGATGAATTCAGTTCCAACCTTTATCGTCAACGGCCGCTACAAAATTATTGTTGCCAAGTTAGATCAATCAAATCTCGAACAAGATATGAAAGGCATCATTAATTATTTATTGACCAAATAAGCAATAATGATACAGCTGCGCGTTGAGGAGTACCTGAATGCGCAGCAAATTTATCGCACGACTCTGGAGTTGTCATGTTTAAACGTTTTTCAATTTTGCTAAGCTGCTTAGCACTGTTTGCCTGCGATGCCGCAGCGGATAAAGCTGCAGAAACTAAATTTGTGGCAGGGACTCATTACGAGGTAGTTGCTGAAAAAGCGACGAAGCAACCCGAGGTCCGCGAGTTTTTCTCCTTCTTTTGTGGACATTGCTATCACTTTGAACCGATTGCGGTAAAACTCAGCAAAAATTTACCTGCGGGTGTGGAACTGCAAAAAAATCATGTCGATTTTTTGCAAGCAGCAAGCCCTGATGTACAAAATGCGATAGC
>CAZIPG010000080.1:0-12682 GCA_964540955.1 uncultured Rheinheimera sp. | reverse complement strand
AGTAAAGCCATGAGTGGCATCCAACAAGTCGGCCATCTTGGATGAATCATACTCGTTCATCTGGCAGCCCCAGGTTTTAATGTGCAGCTTTTTGCTCATGGTATCTATCAGCCTGTCGTTATCTACAATTAGAAAAATGGCGCATATTTTACCTGAGCGCTTGGACAAGCGCTAGAGTTCATCGATGACCGATACGGCACAATCGAGGCGCATCCAGACCTTGGATAGATGAAAAAGTTCAATCTGTACTGTTATTTAATCATTCTTGAACTACATTTGAATTGATTAAGTTGAATTATCGGAGAACATAATGAAGCGTTTGTTACTGACTACTTTGTTTTTGACGAATTTTAGCGTGTTCGCTGAGGTCGTTGTGGTTGTTCATCCATCCAATAGTGCTGCCTTAAATGCTGAGGAAATCTCCAAATTGTATTTAGGACGAACCAAAAGCTTTCCTGATGGCAAAGCAGCAATTCCCGTCGGACAAACTGAAGGCTCAGCAAGTACCGAATCTTTTAATCAGAAGGTTTTGAATAAAACCGGCAGTCAAATTAAGGCTTATTGGTCCAAGCTGGTTTTTACAGGTAAAGGGACACCGCCGAAAGAAGTAGGTTCAGATCAAGAAGTGATTGAATTGGTCAGTCAAAATCCAAGCGTGATTGGCTATGTCGATAAAAGTGCAGTCACTGATGCAGTGAAAGTCGTCGCAACATTTTGAGGAGTTTCTTCATGATTAAATTGAATCGAATCACATGTTTGTTAGTGCCGATGATGTTGGGCCTTCCTTCTGCAGCTGTGCAAGCAGTAGATTTTAGCTATTCCGGTTTTATGACGGTGGGTCTTGGGCGAGTGTTAAGTGGCAGTGTTGAAGGCACCAATGAAATTGGTTTTAATTGTCCATGTGTTATCGCTGATTATTCACAGGCTGCAGTTTATGAACGATCTTGGGACATCAAACCGGATTCCAAACTGGGTTTACAAGGCACGATGGCATTCAATGATGCCGTTTCTCTAACGGGCCAAGTTGTTTCCAGAGGCTCCCGCGACTTTGATGTCAATTTGGAATGGGTTTACTTAAGTTACCAAGTCAATGATAACAATACGGTTCAACTGGGCCGCAAACGGTTACCTTTATTTTATTATTCCGAACAACAAGATGTCGGTTTTACTTACCCCTGGGTTCATTTACCCGCGCAAACTTATGGCTGGGAAGCTGTAAACTATAACGGCATGAACTGGTCGCATGCACTGCAGTTTGGCGATTGGTCAGGCATCATCAATATGTTTGGTGGCAATGAAACCCGCAAAGATTCTGATTACTTAAAACTTTATAATGGTTTAGACAGTGAATCTGATACCAAGTGGTCGGGAATTGTTGGGGCTGAACTATTACTGAGCAAAGATTGGTTTGAAGGACGCGTGATGGTGATGCAATCGGATACGCAAAGCCGAATTGTGTCTGAAGGCGAAGATTGGTCGGAAAAAGCAGGACAACAAATTTATGGCGCTTCGGCACAAGTGGATTACAACGACCATTTGGTGGCTGCCGAGTTGTTTTATTCCGACCGCACCGAATCTTATGGCCGAGATTTAGCTTATACCTTCAGCGTGGGGCAACGTTTTGATGGCTACGTCGTGTTACTGACGCATGGTTTGTATCAGCAAAAAATCTATCGCGACAATCCGTTTGAGGCGACTGCCGATGATCTAGAAAAACACCGCAATACATCAATTGTGGTTAAATTTGATGTCTCTGCTTCTTCCGATTTTAAAGTGCAGTTAGAGCATTGGCAGGACAACAGTGGCACTTGGTTTAAAGAAACTTATGGTGATGCCAACGCAATTAGCATGGCTTATAACCTCGTATTTTAGTCCTTCCTGAACATGACAAAAGCCTAGGGTAATTCCTAGGCTTTTTATTTGATGGTTTTAATGGTTTTGATGGTTTTGATGGTTTTGATGGTTTTGATGAGTATTGAAACTTAGCGATACAACTTTCTGTTTAGTCAGCAAGATAGCTTTATTTAAAGTCAGCAAGACTGCTAAAACAAGCGTTGTCGATGAGTCACAAAGCCTGCATAAAAAATCAGCAATACGCCTAGGAACCACGACATGGTCACAGGTTCTTGCCAGAACAAATAACCAAAGGCACCGGCAAACACAACACTACTGTATGTCCACATGCCAATATCGGACGCTGGGGCTAAAGCGTAAGCTTTGGTCATCGCCATTTGGCCGGCTGCGGCAAAAAAGCCCATCGCTAAGAATGCTAACCAAGTGCTGTCCGAAAGGGGTTGCCAAGCAAAAGGGACTGGAATAAATGAAATCACCGCGGTGAGCAATGAAAAATAGAAAACAATTCTGGCAGCGGGTTCGGTATCTGACATGTAGCGGATGGTCGTTTTGGTGATGGCGACCAAAACAGCCGATAACAACCCTATGGCTAGCAGTAACGGGCTGCCAGCCTCGCCGTGCACTGGGATTGCAATAAAGACGCCAATAAAGCCTAAAGCGATTGCCAATAAGGTCATGCGGCTAGGCGTTTCATGTAACCAATATTTTGCGATAATCGGCACGACAAAAGGGGATAGCAGTAACACCAACATGGCTTGGGCCAGAGGCAGTTGGCTGATGACATAGAAAAAACAGTACATCGAAACGATGCCTGTGGTGGCCCGACTCAAATGGAGGTACCACCTCTTCGTTTTTAAAATGGCAACGCCTTGCAACAAAATCCAAGGCAACATCACCAATAAGGCAAAAAAATTGCGGAAAAACACCACTTGGGTTTGATTTGCATCTGCACTGGTGAATTTAACGAGAGCGCCGATCCCTGCAAAACATGCCTCAGCAAATAGCAGCAATAGGGCGGCCCATAATAAATTTTTCTGCGCGGTCATGAGCGCTCACATGCTAAGTTACTTTGCTAGGTGTTAGTTTATCATGTTGGGCTGTTGTCGACTCACTTAAAATCTTTAGTTTTTGTGTACTTAACGTTCGGATTGCAAGATTGCAGTGAGTTGTTCAGCGGTCATTGGTTTACCAAATAGATAGCCTTGGATTAAATAACATCCTCGAGCCGTAAAAAACGCCAACTGCTGTTCGGTTTCTACACCTTCGGCAATACAGTACATTCCCAAGTTTTGCGCCATGCTGAGCATAGTTTCAATAATGGTCTCGTCATTCGGATCGATGCCAATATCTTTGACAAAGCTTCGATCAATCTTAATGGCATCTATCGGTAACTCTTTTAAGTATTTGAGGGAAGAGTAACCAGTACCAAAATCATCCAATGCTAATTGCACCCCTAAATCGCTCAAGGACAACATGGTCGCAATGACCTTTTGATGATCCTGCATCAGCGCGCTCTCAGTCACTTCGAAACGTAAACAGTGCGCAGGCAGTTCGCTTTGCGCTAATAATGCTGCTGTCTCAGCGGCAAAATTTTCCTGTTCGAGGTGGGTTGGTGATAAGTTGACCGAAATATAAAGGGGCGCTCCTGCTTGATGCCACATTTTTAAATCCGCCAAAGCACGGATCAGCAAGGCTTGCGTCATTGGTTCAATCAAGCGTAAATCTTCGGCAAGAGGAACAAATTCGCTAGGTGGAATAATTGCGGTTTGGTTTTGCCAGCGAAGTAAAACCTCAAGCCCGACAATTTGTTGGGTCAAAGTATCGTAAATCGGCTGATAATAATTGATAAATTCGTCTTGCACGAAAGCTGTCCGCAATCGGGACTCACGTAACAATTGCATTTGGACCCGCTGATTCATCTCTTCAATAAAAAATTGATAATTATTGCGGCCCGAATCCTTGGCGTGATACATAGCAACGTCGGCATGTTTTAATAACTCCATTGCATCCTTAGCATCATCAGGGTAGAGCGCAATGCCGATACTGGGGGATACACTGATCTGATGGCTATTGAGGTGCATAGGCTCGGCAATTGCTTTAAGCATTTTTCTCGCCACATGACTGACATTTTGTGTGTCTTTATAACCTTCTAATAAGACGATAAATTCATCCCCACCCAGCCTCGCAACTGTATCTGTGAGACGCAGTGTTGCTGATAATCGGTTAGCGACTTGCTTGAGTAATAAATCACCGATGTCATGGCCAAGGCTGTCATTCACTTGTTTAAATTTATCTAAATCTATAAAGCAAAGGGCAATAGTGCGTTGTTCGCGTTTTGCTTGCTCAATCGCATGATGAATTCGCTCCATTAACAACGTACGGTTTGGGAGCCCCGTTAAAGCATCATAGTTAGCCAAATATCTTAAATTATCTTCAGCCTGTTTTTGTAAGGTAATGTCAGTGAATACAAGGACATAAAACTCGACTTTGGTGTTTTCACCGACCGCCGAAATATTGATGAGGGTAGGGCGTTCAGCACCATCTGGGCTTATTACTAATTCTTCACCTTGCCAATGTTGATTTGCAGTCATGCGCGCCAACAATGAAGTGTAAAAACGCCGACGATGCAGACTTATCCCTAAATCATGTTTTTTCGGTTGATTCAGGTAACTATCCATGTTGCCGAAAACATCGGTAAATGATTGATTAGCGGCAATCACTCGTTGCTCAGGATCTAGCAAAACCACCCAATCGCGGGTTTGTTGAAATGCTTCGCCAAATAGTCGGGCTTTTTCTTTAATGGCACGAGTTTCGGTAATATTACTGTAGGTGCCAATTACTCTGGTTGCTCGTTGGCCATCTGTTTCGGTGACTTTGCCGATATCACGAAACCATAACCAATGGCCGGCTTGATGTTGTAGTCGGTACGTGTAATCAAAGCCTCGTTCTGGGTTATTGATGAACTTCTGCCAAGTTTGTTGATAGCCGTCCTTATCTTCAGGATGGATCAAACTCAGGTGTTGATGCATGGTGAGCGGATTTAATGACTCGTTATAGCCGAGCATCAGAAAGATCCGCTGCGCATTTAATTGATCACGTTTGTGATGCCAATCCCAGATCCCTGAATTCACGGCTTCAAGAGCTTGTTTCAACCGCTGCTCGGACAAATGCACTTTTTTATATGCGGAAGCCAATAAACCTTTGTGCAAACGCCGTCGATATTGCCAAATACCAAACAGGATCAGTGCTAAACCGCCATAACTAGCAATAGCCAAGGGCGATAACCAAGGGGCTGGTAATACTTTGATTTTTAAGCTGGCCACAGGGCTCGAGAGGCCGGTGGTTTGTGATATGGCTTGCACATTGAATTGATAATCACCAGCGCTGAGCTCTGGAAAAATCACTGAAGGGGTGGTCTGGTTGGGATAAGTCAGGTTCTGTTCGCCTTCAAGCCATACCTTATAACTAATTTTATTTTGATTTCTGAAATTGAGGCTTGAAAACTCTATTTTGAAACCTTGGGCTTGATGATCAAACTGAAATGACTGGCCATGAAGGTCGGTAAATGAACGTGTTGATGGTTGATTCAACGCTTGGATTGCAGTAATAACCACCGCAGGGGCTTGCGGCGGTTCTTGTAAGAGAATCGGGTCGAAAAAAGCTATCCCGCGATTACTGCCAAATAACAGTTCGCCACTTTGTAACTTGGCACTCGCCGCAAACAAAAATTCATGACTGGGCAAACCATCTTTTTTGGAGAAGTGTTCAATTCTTAAGGTGTAGGGATTAAATTTTGATAACCCAAAATTACTGGAAAACCACAAATTACCGTTATTGTCTTGTTCGAACCCATTGATGCGATTACTTAATAATAAATTACTCGCATCAAACTGATGGCGGATAGTCAATGTGCTCAAGTCAAATGCAAGTAAGCCGTAGCCATCAAAGGCGACCCATAATAACTGATTCTTATCGATAGCCATTTCATGAGCAAAACGCTCCAATAGTGGTTGATAAGGCGTTACTTGAAAGACCAACGTAGCCTTTCTCGTTTGTAAATTGAAAGTCCATAATTGATCAAGGGAGCTTATCAATAAAGTATTGGCCTGATTGGGTAACATACCAATGATCTTTCGCGCTTTCGCGACAGGGATTTGTTCTTTCAGACCCTCGATAACTGCGAGTTTGCCGCTGCTGGGCTGATAATGGTAATAATCTTGCTGATTGAAGAACCAAAACTCTTGTTGCGGGCTGTACCAAATTCCCAATACTTGCTGTTCCAAAATAGGAGTCATAGCCGAATCTTCCAACGGCGCTGGCAGGAATTGCTGCTTAGCCGGTGAAAAATAATGCAGATTGAGACCAGAACGAAGCCAAAGATCCCCTTGTTGATTTGGATAAATTCGCGTCAAAATGTTTCGGAAGTTATTCGGTAATTCGCGCGGATAACTAAAGCTTTGACTCTGCGATGTCTGCAAGTTGAGTTGATGAACGCCTCGTGGGTTTGCTATCCATAAGGATTGATCAGCAGCAACAGCCATGGCACTCACTTGATTAAATGATGGGGCTTGTGAGTCTTGACTTGGTTTTGCGATCGTTTGAAATAAGGTGGTCCTTGGATGCCAATAATAAGCGCCATCGTTTTGGCTAGCGAGCCAAAATCCACCATCCGGACTTGGCACTATTGAAGTGATGGTGTTTTGACTCAGTTGATATTGACTGTCGCTCAGACGCCAAAGTAATTTCGGCGGTTGTGTATGGTTTGTTTGTGGATTGAGTTGATACAACCCTGTTTGGCTGGCAAGCCAGAGCTGTTGATCAACTTGGATGACATCATAAATTGATAACTGTTCAGTCAATAGGTGCGGTTTGTGCAATTGGCTGATATCTAGTTGAAATAACTTTGCATCCACTGCGATATAAAGCTGGTTTTCAATTAGTTTGATCTTACGGATGGGTAAATTGCTGGGCAGAAATTCCAGCTGTTGACTGCGATTTGTTTGAAGATCAAGGACATGCAGGCCCCGAGTTGTTGAGATAAACAGTTGCTTTTTATGGAGTACTAATTCTCTGACTCTGGCCACGCGACTATTTTCAGCGCTGAATTCAAAAATCTTTTCTAAGGTCTTACTTTGTAAATGAAAGCGATAGACCGCTCGATTAATTGCTAGCAGCAGCGAATTGTGATCTTCAAGCACAAAGTCGGTTAACGCAGGGTTTTCGTTGCTTTCAATTTGATTGAGCGAAAAAATTAATTCTGCCGTTCCCTGGCGTTTATCTATTTTAAAAACGCCAGTATTGTTCGCTCCAGCCCATAACATGCCATCTTCTGCTTCGAATAACTGGATAAAATTCAGATCTTGAAAGGTGTAATTTGGTGGCGTGAATTGTCTATTTTGCGTTCCATCGTACACATTTAAGCCTGCACGAGTGGCAAGCCATAGGAAACCTTGGCGGTCAATCAGCAATTTGTGAATGGTATCTTGGCTTAAGCCTTGCTCAGTGGTCAGTGGTTGTAACAAAGGAGTCATTGCTGTTGTGCTGGCGCATAAACTCAAGCAACAGAGCAAGAAAACTCGGAAAATAAGATTCATCAAGACGTTTTTCATAGAATTTCTAATATCATGCGCTAGTCACTTTTGCATGTTCAACATTGACTGAACTCATGCAGGGGAGAGAAATATCACTGAGAAACTTTATCATCTACAATGCTGCCATATTGAGTACTAAAAGACCAAACACCAATAAAAGTGCAATATTCTGCAGTTGCAGCGCTAATTTCAGAGCCAGCTGCAGATGACTATTGCTGGGCTGACGTTCAGGTCCAATCCGCACCCGTGACGTTTTTTGCAGATTGTAATAAACAGGCCCAGCCATACTACATTGCAGTGCTGCGGCCCAAGCGCTCAAAAGCCATCTGCTACTAAAACTTAACTGCAAGTCTTGACTGAATCTGAAAAAAGTCAGGGTATCTTTGATGTTGACCCAAGCGGCTAGCAACATAGTGTTCAGCATTAAGGGTAAAAAACTAGCAATTTTTTCAATCATTGCCGTGAAAAAACCAAATTCACGGAGCTGAGTCAGCTTAGGATTCCACTGTTGTTGCACTTCTAACAGCAAGCGATAACAACATGCAGTAATGCCACCGCCGACGAGATACCAAAAAAGCACCCCAAACCAGTGCTTGCCTAACCGCAGCGCTAAGCTATCCAGCGCCGCTTTGGCTATGCCAGTTTCAGATAGTTGCGAGGTTTTTCTAAGGACAAGCGGTTGCAGCTGATCTTTCGCTAAACTCAGTTGTTGTTTATTCAGGCTATTGTCGATTTGAGCCAGCTGGTTTGCATAAAACTGCCAATCTAAGGCCATGTACAGCAGCACCGCTTCAAAAAATTCTGGCCAGGCCGAGAGTTCATCAAAGGCCAATAGCAGCATAGAAAAAGGCACCATGAACACCAATAACGCCAGAATACCGGCTAAATATTGTTGTTGGGCGCCATTGTCAGGTTTGGCGACCTTTTGACTAATTGCTTGAGCGATCGTTTTGAAAAAGAACCAAGGCCGATAACTGGCTGGAATTGGCGCAAAACGACTTAACATCAACACTACTATCGCAAGCAGGGGTTGTTGTAAGTCACTATGTGCCAATAACTGCCAAATTTCGGCGATTGTCATTATAAGCTGACCTGATCCAATTCTTTCAACAGCTGTAACACCATGGCAGAACTGTTGCGAGATGCAATTTCTAGGTAGGCTTCAAAAGATGTGGGTGATTCTTTGCCTGCAATGTCGCTGAGACTGCGGATGACTACAAACGGCGTCTGTAGTTGGAAACAAGTTTGAGCAATGGCCGCACCTTCCATTTCTACCGCCAACATACTTGGAAAGGTTGCTCGTGTTTTGGCGATCCGTTCCGGTTCACACATAAACACATCACCTGTGGTAATCAAGCCTTGTTTAGTTTTACAAAAACCCAGTGAAGCAATGCTGCGCTCTGCGGCTGCAATTAACTCAGGGTGGGCAACAAATGCCGCTGGTAGACGAGGCACTTGGCCGGGTTCATAGCCAAAAGCGGTCACATCAACATCATGATGACGAACTTCTGTGGAGATGACGATATCACCGACGTTCAACTCTGGATCAAATCCGCCGGCAGAACCCGTATTAATAATGCAAGTTGGTTTGAATAATTGGATCAGCAAAGTGGTGGCGATTGCTGCAGTGACTTTACCAATCCCACTTTGCACTAACACTACTTCCGTGCCATTAAGTTGGCCTTTATGAAAGGCAAATTGGGCAATTTGTGTGGTTTCGACTTGCTGTAATTGTTGTTTAAGCAGCGCGATTTCTTGTTCCATCGCGCCGATGATTCCGATCAGTTTCATGGTGCCGCTCTTCGCTGAAAAATCTAATTATACCGCGAAGGCAGCAGCGCGGCGAAACTGATTTTTCGGCAAAGTGCAGAATTTGTGCTGTTTAATTAAATTTAAGTGTACTCGCCGCACCGTCTGTTAATTTACCTGCCTGATAATCGCGGATCGCTTGCTCAATTTCAGCAACTGTGTTCATGACAAATGGGCCATACTGCACAATAGGTTCGCCGATAGGTTTTGCCGCCAGGATCAACAAACGCGTCGGCTCTGCCGCTTTTAGCTCGACAAAAGAACCATCAGTGAGCACTCCCGCTTGATGGCTTTGCAGGTTTTGCCCGCCGCCCACGTTGACCGAGCCAACATAGGGATAGACCAAAGCATTATGGCCAGTCGGTATTTCAACTTTAAGGCTATTTTCTGCAGCGAGTTCAATATCAAGATACAGTGGGGCAGTGCTCAGTCCTTGCACTGGGCCGCGAGTGAGCTCTTTATTATCGCTGATAAAATCGCCGGCGATAACTTTGACATAACCGCCGACATAACCGCCGACATTCAGCGCAACCTTGGGGATCTGGCTGGGATCTAAGTCTACATAGGCCGCTGGCTTCATTTTTTCGGCCGCAGGTAGATTTAACCAGAGTTGAAAGCCTTGCATTAAGCCAGATTGTTGCTGCGGCATCTCGGAATGAATAATTCCGCGACCAGCGGTCATCCACTGCACGCCACCACTTTTTAAATGCCCACGGTTGCCTAAATGATCTTCGTGCAACATATGGCCGGCCAGCATATAAGTGACAGTTTCAAAGCCCCGATGCGGATGCGGCGGGAAACCTGCAATATAATCGGAAGCTTCTTCGGAGCCAAAGCAATCCAACATGAGAAATGGATCCAAGCGTAAATGTTGCTGTAGGCCTAAGCTTCGGCGGATTTTTACGCCAGCGCCATCGGACACCATTTGCGCCTGAATTACCGAACGAATAACACGTTGAGTCATGGCTTTCACCCTCAGTAAATTTTCATATTGTGCAAAGAATAACGCTATTTTTTTCGATTAAATAGCGCGAAAAATCCAATAAATGCTTCTATTAATTCGAATTGATAGGCAGTAATGCTGGCTACTAGACCTGCCCCAATGACCAGCGCTAATGGCTTGCACTCTTGGCCTGCACTCTTGGCCGCGGAATATTTTCGGTTAGAACAGTTATGCTGAGCAGAGAGATTTTTCGTGTTGTAACAGCCAAACTTTGCGCGACAAGCCACCGGCATAGCCAGTCATACTGCCGTTTTGTCCGACCACTCTATGGCAGGGAATAACAATCGCGAGCGGATTTCTGCCATTTGCAGCTCCGACGGCTCGCACGGCTTTGGGGTTTGCTATTGCATCGGCAATATCGGCATAACTGCAAGTTTGGCCAAACTCAATCTGTTGTAATGATTGCCAGACTTGTTGTTGAAACGCACTGCCCTCAGGGGCTAAAGGCAGTTCGAACTGGCGGCGTGCTTTGGCAAAGTATTCGCTGAGTTGCTGTAATGTGTTGGTTAAAATGTGGCAGATGGCTATGTATTCTTGCGATTGAGCATCTGGAAAACTACTTGAGGGCAGAAGCGTGGCACTATGGCTATGTTTTTTATGTGCGGGTTTGGCATTGCTTGGTTCGGATCCGCTGGCGTGAGTATTTCTGGCGTTTGTATCGCTGGGGTTAGTAAAATTTTGTTCTATAAAGTGATAGCCAGGTTCGCAAATAACACTACAAAGTGGCGTACTTTCTTGGGGTAGCAACGGCAAAGTGAGTGATACCGCTTCGTTTAATTTTAATTTAGCGATGCTTTCATTTTGCGCCAAAGTTTCAGTAAACAACAATTCAGTGACACCCAAGCGATTGGCAACAGCTTTGAGTGGGCCGATTGGCGTTTGTAGTGTTGCGGTCAGATGCAGCATGGGCAAACTCTCTGTTGTGTTTTGGGTATGAGTCTTTGTCGTTTTCATTGTCGTTTTCATTGTCGTTTTCATTGTCGTTTTCATTGTCGTTTTCTTAGATTTCAGAGTTTCCGTTTGCCGATGATTACACCGGTGTTCGTACTATGACTGGCCGATGAGCTCGCTAAATTAAACCACAACTGTAACGTGGCATAACTGCGCCAAGGGGCTAATTGTTCGACTTTAAATGGGCTATCGGCCCGTTGTTGCAGCGCTTTTTGGATCCCTAAATCGCCCGCTAACCAACAATCTGGCGCGGCTTGGCCACGCAATTGAGCGTAGTTGATAGTCCAAGGGCCAATGCCTTTTATGCTTTGCCATTCATGGGCCGCCTGGGTCGGAGCGGCCATACGTTGCCTCACGAAATTGAGGATCGTGGCTCGACGGGCTGCCGGTATTTTTAACATGGCTAAATCACTCTGAGAAATCGCATGATCAGAAGGAAATGTTCGCATCACATGACCATCAGGGGTAAGCATGGTATGGCCCTCTTGCTCAGTGCCGACGACTTGGCCTAATGCTTCACATAGCCGATTGAGCTGACACCGTGCACCGGCAACACTGACCTGCTGCCCTAAGATAGCCCGCAGTGCTGCTTCGCTCAGATCCCAAACCCCCGGAATTCGCACGCCTTGCAAATATCGTTCTGGGAAGAAGGGCTGCAAGTGTTGGTCAATCGTTTTGATATCTGCATCTAAATCCAGTAATCGACGGATTTGTGCCACAACTTGCGAAAGCCCCTGAGCATGAGGCCAGTACAGTGTCAATTTCAGTGCGTCTTTATCCGTTGCTGGTTGAACTTCAAACCAACCCGCCTGTTGTTGCCACCGAAAGGTGCGGCCATAGCGATCAGCGATCACCCATTCAACCCCTTGTAAAGTGCGGGCTCGCCAAAAATTCATTAATTCCTGCCAAGCCAGAGGCGGGCGATAACTTAGTTCTAAACTGAGTAATTGTTGGGGTGAGCTCATGCGTCGACCTCGAATTTGGCTGGGAGTGAGCTGTAATTGTTTTTTAAACTCATCTTGAAAGCGACGGACACTTTGAAAACCTGCCTGTAATGCCACACTGGCAATCGGGAGCTGGGTTTGGTGCAATAAATTTTTAGCAAACAGGACTTGTTGATATAAGGCATATTGTTTGGGGGATATGCCAAATCTTTGAAATAGTTTGCGTAAATAGCGGCTAGAAATTCCTAAACGGTCGCATAACTGTTGTTGATCACCGTCAACGAGGGCACCTTCATCAATTAATCGTACAGCACGTTTTAAGGTGGTGTCACTGCCGCACCAGGCAGGAGATCCCGGAGCACTATCTGGACGACACCGTAAACATGGGCGATAACCCGCTTTGGCCGCCGCCAAGGCGCTTTCAAAGTAATCCACATTCGGTTCTTTTGCTAACGGCGCTGGACAAATCGGGCGACAATAAATCCCTGTAGTTTTAACGGCTACATAAAACAAACCATCGAATCGGGCAT
>CAZIPG010000079.1:0-12743 GCA_964540955.1 uncultured Rheinheimera sp. | reverse complement strand
TAACCAGATGAATTTCATGCAGTAGATAAAACTTAAAACCAAAAAATGCCGCAATCGACACCAATGCAAATACATAGAATTTTTTCATGATGAGTTCTTTAATTGCTTGCTCAAATATTGCGTGAAACCCAAATTAAATCTGACGTTGTCCATAATGCTTAAGGATTACTCCCGCCAAACAATCATCCCGCCAATTCAACAATTTTCTTATCAAAATACTGAGCTTTAGTGTCCTGAATTTGCAGGGCTTTTAATTTCACTAGCACTTGAAATACCGCGTCTGCTTCGCTTTTGTGTTCACCAAGTTTGCTTTTGATGCTGTTGATCAGGGACGTTTGTTTGGTCGGTCGGTTGTTCTTGTAAGTAATCAGATGCGCGCAATAGAGTTTAACCAAAGGCATGATGGCATCCTTGACCGGAATGGACACGGCAACCTGAGTGCTTTGTAGACTTACCGCTTTTTGCTCACAGCGCATGCCCAAACGCTCGGCACTTCGGTGCTGGCTTTTTAATAAATTGACCACGTGGTCGAGATCTTGGTCGTCCGACATAATGACAAAATGGGCGTTCGAAGGCTGCTCTGACATCAACATGCCCGCGTAAAAACTGATACCAAAATCTGCAGCGTTTTTACCATTGCTGGTCATGCGGAATATTTTCAATTGTGCCTTGTTGATGGTGTCATTTAGTGGCATCAACCAATCAATCGGAATACGCGCATTCGACTGCGCGTAACAAATCACTACCTGATGATATTCGGTAAGAATGCTCGGCAATTCATTGATTTGACGCGGGTAATTTTCTAAGTCAATCAGCAGTATTTTGACTGGGTGTTCTGCGATAGTCGCAGCTTTTGAGGTTAGACTAAGTTCCATCTTTTTCTCATTGTTCGGGTTATTTGGAATGTGCGGTTGGATTAATCGAATCAGCTAACAAAATCGGTTACTCGTACCAACTCTTTGAAAAACCGAACGGCTTTATCCAAATCGTCTCGTTTGACTAAATGCGGTTTTTTCGGATCATCACTTGCGCAGGCATTATGCACCGCATCACCACGTTTATTCAGCCACTGGTTGAGTTGACGTCGAGCCTCCGCCGGCTCTGTATTCGCCCAGCGCCATTTTTCAGTTAGGTCAGTCTCTAAAAAATCTTGTGATAGCTGTTTTACTTTTTCGGACGTTGGGTTATGTAGCTTGCCAATTTCTATATTGAGCTTTCGCTCAATAAAATTTCCGGAATAACTGCCCGTGATACCACTTATTTTTTGTGCAACTCGCTCCATCAAAAAAGCTTCGATATAACTTTCCCAAGCGGTCAGCGTCATGATCAAAGCCGCCCGTTTCAATACTTCGTTTTGTTGCTGAGCTTCGGGTGAAGGTAGCTGATCGAAAATGCTAACTAACTTTTCCGCATCGGCAAGAGCGGTTTGAAATAATGAGTAAGCTTGAGATGCCATAAAATCCCTGTTAGCGACATTGCACATAAGCGTGCAAGTAATAATTACTTGAGGTTATCAACGATTTCGCTAAATCTGAAACACTATTTCTGGAATTTAGGTTCCTAACCCATGAATAATTCCAATTAAAATCGCGCCACTATGCCGACAAATGCGCCTTGAAAGCGAAGATCGGTCGCTAACTTGTTAAAATCGTCAAATTGCATGTTCACGGTCCGATAGCCTAAGTTCATGTGCAAATCGCCCACGCTGCTTTTTAACAGTGGGTAACTGGCGCCCACTTGATAGTCTGAAAGTGTATCGTCAGCGCTAACGAGAATATCGGCATTAGCAAAGAGGCTGATGTCGGTATGCGGCAATTTGATTTGGCTGGCTAGATACAACATCGGTTTGATTTTGTTGGTGTTTATTTGGCCACTCGCCAGGGATGTTTCATCATCGCAAGGGCGGTCGGGGGATGGATTTGGGTCATTACAGGTATTGTCCGAACTGTCAGTGCTCTTCCCCACCGAAACCTCCCCATTAAAATCTCTGGCAGTGAAACCAAGCGCTAATGACAAATCTTCGTCATCCAATAATTCATAAAATAGCGTGTAATCAAGGTAACTCACGTGAAAGCGTGCAGCTACGACATCGCCAACTGCAAAGGTTTTATTATTAAAAATAAAGGCTTGCGTGAGTGTGGTTTGCCCTGCGGTCTCTAAGTTGGTACTGGCAATTCGTACATTGGGCAGCAGTGGATACGGGTGTTGCACGGCGAAAACATAGTTTCCTTGCAGTTCTTTGCTGAAATTCGCATCAATAAGCGAAGCGGCTTCGCCAAACTCGCCATTCGCGCTACTTTGCCAAACTTGCACACCGAGATAGGAACCCACATGCGGATTGCTTTTGGGGCTGTAAGAGATCTGTGCAGTCGCGGGGGCGGTCAACGCCATGAGCGCGGCTAGCGCTGCAACCAAAGCGGTTTGAGTCATCGGTTTATGTCCTTATTCAACCTGAGTCATCCTTGCTCGCGAACGCCTATTCGTCTATTCGTCTATTCGCGTATTTATAGCGCGCTTTCTCATGCGTGTGGCAGCCGTTGCTGCACACGCCTTGCTGATGAAAATACCAAGGCAAACAGCGTAAAACACTCGTAGATGCAGCATTTGGTTTTTTACAAAAATAACGTATGAGCAACCAAAATAAAACAGCCTCGCAAGGACAGCAAGCAGTTTTGGCAGTCATGCGCTCTGCATTACCAGCGCAATCAATAGCATGGATGCGGGCGTAGTGCAGTATGCACTGGCGGTATTATCAGGCGAGCGACTGCTAACATTTGCCGAAGATTGCTGGCGGTTACCGTAAAAACAGCTCAGCAATGCAGCGCGACGTCTTTCAATATGGCTGATATTCTGCTGCTACCGCTAGGGTTTGCAACTCGCCCAAGCCGCAATGGCTGGAGTTAGTGTATCCATGATGGCTTTGCCTTCAACAAAACTGCCGAGAGCCCCTTCGCGAGCCAACATCGCCAGATAATTGTACTGATAGTCAATCAGCGGGTATGCGCCGTAAGCGCCGGGACTGGAGTGACGTTGGGCGCTACTGCATTGCCCATGACTACACTCCAGCCAATGACCCAAGCCATAAGGCCAGTCGGTACCAAAGCCGCTGACTGCGGGTGAATTCAGCACTGTGGCCGTGCCGCGTTGATTCGCCAGCATTTGTTGCTGCAGTGTGGGTGACAATAATTTACCTTGCTGCAACGCGCGTAAAAAATCTAGGTACTGTTGGGCAGTCCAGTGCATGCCACCCGCTAGACGGGGGTTCGTAGCGGATGGTAAGTCATAGCGGGCAGTGGTGAACAAGCCAGTTTGCTGCACAAAGCTGCGGAATAAGGCTTGCCAGTCGGCAACTCCCGCAGCACGGATGGCCATCAACCCCGCCACCTGTAAATGCAAACCGTTGTAATCAAATACGCTCCCAGGCGTGCGGCCATTGGCGTTGTTATTGCTAACACCTTGTCGCACACACTGAGCAAAATCGGCGCCCGGTAAATTCAAGCAAAAGGGTTCTTCCGTGAGGCCTGAAGTGAAGCTCAGCAGTTGTTGCAATGTCATTTGTGACAGCGGATGGCTAGGGCTTAACGGCCAATCCGTCAGCCGACTGGCGGCGGTGTCACTCAGTTTCAGCACTCCGGTGTCGACTAGACGCAAAATAACAACGGCGCTGACCCATTTGGATGTGGACGCTGATTCATAGACAGTCACAGCGCTGGATGCGCCGCGTGCATAGCTAAAGGCTCGGCCATCAAAGCGCTCTAACAACAAGGTGAAATCAGTGTCGGTATTGATGGCGCTCGCTTGTTGCCGCAGGCTTTGTTCAAGAGACGTCAAATCACAGCTGGGAGGGATTGATGGCGCAGGGCTGCTATCGCTGCCGCCACCACAGGCTGTCAGAGAAAGTGAAATGAATAATGCACTCATGAGGCTTCGACGGATTGGCACGACGCTAACTCCCTGTGATGCTGTGACGCCAGCAGTATGGCAGAAGCCAACGACAGCGCACAGTCAGTGCCCAGTAAAGAACTGGTAAATTTGCACGCAAGCCTTGCTCTGCCAATGCGCAAACAGCCACTCTGGTTGAGCGCTTCCAGATCAGTTATGCTTATTCACTCTTCCAAAAATACAGAAAGGCTGAGTGATGACCCTAGATATTTTGCCGCTCCAAAAAGCAATTGCCCGTTTGCAAGAAGGGCTAGCGCGTTATCAGCAAGATATTTCCGACACACAAATTCGCGATGGTTTAATTCAGCGTTTTGAATTTACGTATGAAATTAGTCACAAAATGCTGAAAAGATTTCTTGAGCAATCGTCGGCAAGCCCTGAACAGTTTGATGTGATGCCGTTTTCTGACCTCATCCGCAGTGCTAATGAGAAAGGGTTATTACTTGGCGACTGGCCCACTTGGCGAACCTACCGAGATATGCGCAGTAAAACCAGTCATACTTATGACGAAGACATCGCCTTGCAAGTCGTTGCTGGCATCCCCCAATTTTTGACTGAAGCGCAGTTTTTGGCTCACCAATTATCGCAACGATCCAATGATGACTGATGTGATCGCTCCACCCAAAGGACTATTGATCACTGCGCACCAGTGGCAAATTGTCCATGCTATTTTGCAACAATATGTGGCGGATTATGCGGTCTGGGCTTTTGGCTCTCGGGTCGACGGCCCGTGTAAAGAGTTCTCTGATTTAGATATTGTGATCATTTCTGACGCCCCACTGCCATTGGCCTTAATGGCAGCAATAGATGAAGCCTTTAGCGAGTCAGAACTGCCTTGGAAAGTCGATATCGTCGATTGGGCAACGACTTCAACAGCATTTCAACAGCGCATTTTGGCCAAAAAACTGGTGCTGCAGTTGCCCTAATCCATACCATGTTGCTGTTTTAAAAAACGTACCTGTTGCAGCCAACTGTTGCTCTGGGAGTTGTTACTTTTTACCGCATAATCTTCAACCAACTGCAGCAGTGGACGGGCGGCAGCAAGGTTATTTTCAGCAAGTTCCAGCTGCGCTAATTTCAAGGGCAACACCGTGATTAACAGAGTGTTCGCGCAATAGGTTGGCGGGCAACGTTTTAATTGCGATTCGACATTGGCCAAGGCTTGATTGAGTTGTGGTTTAACGCTGGCATCATGCCCATTTAATAACGCCATTTCGATAAAGAGTTCAGTACTCCAGCCTATATCATCGGTCTGTGGTTTTACAAAAGCAGGCTTTCCTAAAACCCAAGCGTGCCGACCTGCGATTTGCTGCTGATAAAACTGTTGTCTGGCGTCATCCAGCGCCGTCATCTGCAACGACTTGCCAAGCCAAGGGAGTAAAGTGGCTAATGCTTGCTTCTCTTCAAACGCGGTGAGGCCGTCGGCCAAGGTCATTAAATGAAAAAAACTGTAGCTGGCCAAGCGCTGCGGCTGCTGAGTGAACTCGACAGTGAGTTGCGCATTGAGTGCAACGAGGTCTTGGCGTCGGCCTTGGCGCAGGTACAAGGCTGCTTTTTGCCGCAACAAGCCTGAATAATTTTGTGCCGATGGATCCATCAGGTCGATATGACGCGCCAAGCGATCGATGTTACGTTCCATTAATGCCCAATCATCAAGGTACTCAGCGCTGAGAATAGCTGCATCGAGCGCCTGCGTAACGCTACCTTGAGAAAGCCCAAGCGTTTGCTGCCGCACACGGATACTGTGTTCAAGTTGCTGATAAAGCTGCGGCGGCAATTCGGGCCGTTCGCGGCTTATCTCGACAATCCGCGCTAGATTCAGCGCTATCGCAATTAAATCGACATAATTGGGGTGCAATGGATCCGTTGTCGCAATGCTTTGCTCAAGGGTTTCTAAATCTTTTTTATTAAACTCAAGCCACTTCGCCTCATCAATATGGCCTGTTTCCAATTGCTCAGTACGCTCTTGCCAGCGCGTTTCGGCTTGCAGTAGTGCCGCCATTTTCCAGCGGTTGTCGGGATACAACGCCACGAGCTTCGGCAAATAAGGCGCTATGTGGTCATAACCTTTCAGCAGCTCGGCATTCGCGTTGAGACTGGTTAATAAACTTAACCATGCCGAGGCATGCTCTGGAGTAAGCAGCTCACGTTCTGACAAGTCAGTGAAATAATCACTAATAGCATTGAGTTCAACCAACGACGGGCTGAATGGCGCTTTGAAGTATTCAGAAATGGTGCAATAAAAGCGCAGTGTGCTTGCTTGTACTTGGCCTGCACTAATTTGTTGATTAAATAGCGTCCTCGTTAATTGCTCTGCTCGCGCGTAATCGCCAATGTTAAAGTAACTTTCGGCAATCACTTGCAGTAATTGCCAGCGTAGCTCAGTGCTTAGGTTTGGGTTATTGGTGATTTCAACTTCACCGAATTGCAGCAACTCCGTCGCTGGTACCTCTGGTTGTTGCCGAGCCTTCGGATCAGTCGCTTGAAATAACTTTGCCAGGTGGGAAACGACTTGCTCGGCATTGTTACGCTCAAGCCGGATCTGCTGGTTTTGAATGGCTAAGAGACCAAAACCGAAGAATAATACCGCGCCTAGCGTTGCCATGATCGGATTACGTTGCAACCACTTGCCGCTGCGCCAATACCATTGCTGCTGATGTTGCAGTGGTCGCTGTTGCAGATAACTTTGCAGTTGGCTTCTAAATTCCAACACACTGGCATACCGATCTTGGGGTTTCACGGCTAAGGCTTTTTGCACCACATGCTCTAGCTGTAAACGTACTTGCCAACGCTCGGATCTTTTCGTGAGCAAAGGCCATACCGGGGGCAATCTTTGTTTTTTTAATGACAATGTTTCTGCAAAAGTCATCGATGCACTGGTAAATGCAGGTTGCCCTGTTAAGCACTGATAGAACAGCGCCCCCAACGCATATTGATCACTCGCAGCCGATACTGGCGCCGCATCGAGTTGTTCAGGTGCAGCATAGGGCAGACTCATCGCATGCAAATAGACACGGGTTAATCCGGTTTGCTCTTGCAAAACTTGTTTCGCGACACCAAAGTCCAACAGCTTAATTTGATGCGTCTGAGTGACCAAAATATTGGCTGGTTTTAAGTCACCATGCACAATATTGAGCCCGTGAGTCGCGCAAATTGCATCGACTAACTGCAAAAATAACTGCACTTTTTCTGTAAGATTTAAGGCGGTGGTTTGCAGGAATTTATCCAAGGGTTGACCTTGTACATATTCCATCATGATGTAGTGCAAACCATCAGTGGTACTGCCGGCATCAAGTACTTGGGTGATAGCCGGGTGGCTCATTTTGGCGAGCAACTGCGCTTCTTGCAGTAACGACTCCCCAGCCATCGTAGCAACTGACGGATAGAGGAATTTAAATGCGACCCGTTGCTCAAACAGACCATCGGTCCGGTGTGCTAAATACACCGCGCCCATGCCGCCCTTTCCCAATAAATACTGCAAGCAATAAGGGCCAATTTGCTTGCCACTTAACTGGGTTAAATCGCTGTGGTCATGCTCGCTCACTTGCATTTGCAGCTGCGCTAACCACTGGGTATCCCCTGTCATCCGCTCGCAATTACTCAGTAAGCGTGTGAGCATCGCAAGCTCTTCATCATTGAGATTTTGCTGACTTAGATAAACGGCTCTTTGCTCCGCAGTTTTATCGAGCAAGTAACTAAAATGTGGATATAAATCAGTCATGGAATAAACGCCGTGCAATCTCGTGCTTCGGAATGAGGTGCTGATGGCGTAAAGGGCAATACTTAAACGCAGGGCCCCGCTTCTCAGCATCAGCATGAACGAATTGAATAGATTGATAAACTGGAAGCGCCATACATCCTTTTTGGCCAGACGGCACTCAGAGTGCAAACATCAATATCATCAGATTATCAATGATTGCGCAAAATCGAAATAGCTGTATTGCAGGTTTTGGGGACGAAAATCTGCCGTTCACTGTGCCACACTGACACGTAGCGCTTTGTGTCTATCTCACGCATAACAATCAATGACGAGCGCTGCGAGTGGGCCAGTATACACTCGCACGTCCTCGCCGTAGCACTTCGGCCTATGGCCTGGCTGCCAGCAACTCTTGTCGAACTAAGGTGGCGCCAGCATTGAGTGCCTGCAGTTTTTGCTGTGCCACTTCGCGAGGTAAAGGCGCCATGCCGCAGTTCGTGCAGGGATATAATTTATCAGCATCCACAAATTGCAACGCTTGACGCAGCGTGGCAGCCACTTCTTCGGCGGTTTCAACCTGGTTACTCGCGACATCAATAGCGCCCACCATCACTTTTTTCCCACGGATCAATGCCAACAACTCCATGGGAACGTTCGAGTTGTGGCACTCCAGCGAAATAATATCAATCGCAGACTGCTGCAGCTTCGGGAATATCGCCTCATACTGACGCCATTCAGCGCCCAATGTTTGTTTCCAGTCAGTATTGGCTTGAATGCCATAGCCATAACAAATATGGACGGCAGTTTCACACTTGAGCCCGGCAATCGCTCGCTCTAACGCAGCAATCCCCCAGTCGTTCACTTCCGCAGAAAATACATTGAAGGCCGGCTCATCAAACTGAATAATATCAACACCCGCAGCCACCAAGGCTTGCGCTTCTTCATTGAGGATATCTGCAAACGCAAATGCCAACTCTTGCCGATTTAAGTAATGCGCATCGTATACCGTGTCAATCATCGTCATCGGCCCTGGCAAGGCCCATTTGATCGGTTGGTCAGTGTGTTGGCGCAAAAAGCGCGCATCGTCGACAAACACTGAACGTGAGCGCGATACCGGTCCCACCACCGTCGGCACATTGGCCTCATAACGATTGCGGATGCGCACGGTCTGGCGTTTGGTGAAATCAACCCCGGTTAAATGCTCAATAAAAGTGGTAACAAAGTGCTGCCGAGTTTGTTCGCCATCACTCACAATATCAATGCCCGCCTGCTGCTGCGCTTGCAATGCCAGCAGCAGCGCATCTTGTTGGCCAGCAGCCAGCGTATCCGCGGGTAGCCGCCATGGCGACCAAAGTGTTTCGGGTTGTGCCAGCCAGCTTGGTTTCGGCAAACTGCCGGCTGTCGAGGTTGGGAGAAGTTTATGCATCATCAATGATCCTTGGAAAAGTCACTTGGCTTTAGCTGGCCGCACGCGCCAACCACTCGCTTAATTGTTGTTGGTAGGGTTGAAGCAAATGTTGTTCAGCATATTTCCCTTGGCGCACAGCCAGCTGCCGTCGCTCTTCGCGGTCATACACCACGGGGGTCAGCGAGTGGGTCTTGGCTTGCAGGCTCGGCTGATAGCGCGGCCCGGCTGGGGTGAAGGCGTTGTATATCTCTGGCCGGTAGATTTTTTGAAAAGTCTCCATCGTGCTGATAGTGCTCGCCAGTTCCAGATTGCTGTAATCATTGAGCAAATCACCCAAAAAATAAAATGCCAACGGAGCAACGCTGTCGGCAGGCATGAAGTAGCGCACCTGCAAACCCATTTTCTGAAAGTAAAGTTCGGTCAACGAAGATTCTGTCGGGTGATATTCCACACCTAGCACCGGGTGTTGATTGTGTGAGCGCTCATACACTTTGTTGTCCGACACACTCAAACAAATGACCGGCCATTTGCCAAAATGCTCCCGGTACGTGGCTGAATGGATGAAATGGCGAAACAACTGACCATGCAAGTCGCCAAAATCTACTGGCACCCGAAACTGCGATTGCTGCTGGTTAAACGAAGCCAGACGCACGCTAAAATCGTAATCACGCAGGTAAGAAGAAAAGTTATTACCCACCACACCGGCAATGGTTTTGTGCTGCACACGGTCGAGGATTTGCGTTTTTAACACTTCAATCGCCGGAAATGCATTGGCGGCGCCCGCAATCTGTAAATCGACGGAAATAATCTCGAGCGCCACAGCATAGCGATCCGCCGTCGGATTATCCCAATGCACTAAGGCATTAAACCGCTGATTAATCATGGACATCGTTGTGCGCAAATTCTGCTGGCGTTGCTCACCGCGCGCCAGGTTGGCAAAATTAGTAGTCAGCCGCGTGTGGGCGGCTGGCAGATAGTGCTCGTCAAACACCTCACTGCGGATGGTATAGCTCAGAACAGAATTACACATCGACAAACCCCTTTTCATGAACATAGCCCTAGCGTCGTTACGGTTTCGCCAGAGATAAGACGTTTAGATGTCTACAATGCTAAAGCTCGCAATCAATGAATAAAAATGGTATTTTTTCACGAACCCATGAAGGAAATTCATTCTTATGCTAGAACGTCACCATTTAGCGATTGTGCGGGCGGTTGAACAACACGGCTCATTAACCGCAGCGGCCAGTCAGTTATACCTGACCCAATCGGCACTCAGTCACACCATGCGCAAGTTGGAACAGCAATTAGGGACTGCCATTTGGCTGCGCGAAGGCCGTAATTTGAAACTGACACAAGCAGGGCAATATCTACTGGCGGTGGCGAACCGCGTGCTGCCGCAACTCGAGCAAGCCGAACAACGGCTGGCGCAATTTGCCAGCGGCGAGCGCGGCGCGTTGCGAATTGGTATGGAATGTCACCCTTGTTACCAGTGGTTATTGAAACTGGTTGCCCCCTTTCTTGCCGAATGGCCGTCGGTGGATGTGGATGTCAAACAAAAATTTCAGTTCGGCGGTCTGGGTGCGCTCTTCGGCTTTGAAATTGATTTGCTGGTGACGCCCGATCCACTGTTTAAGCGTGGGTTATTTTATCAACCGGTATTTGCGTATGAGCTGGTGCTGGTGGTGAGTCGTGACCATCGGCTGGCCAAGGCCACTCAGGTAATTCCCGCCGATTTAAGCCGCGAAGTGCTGATCACTTATCCGGTGAGCCCGGAGCGGCTTGATATTTTTAATCAGTTTTTAACGCCAGCAGGCATTGCCCCCAAGCAGCATAAAAGTATCGAAAACACCGATATCATGCTGCAAATGGTGGCCAGCAACCGCGGCGTTGCGGCATTGCCACGCTGGTTGGCGGACGAGTCCGCCAGTCGTTTTGCGATCCACAGCGTACGCCTTGGTGAGCAGGGCATCCACAAGCATATTTATCTTGGCGTGCGCGAAACGGATTTAGACATTGATTATTTGCAAGGGTTTATCGCGCTGGCACAACGACAGTCGCTACCGTCCTAGCCAAGTACGGCACTGACAAAAAGCGCTCACCTAGAATACTCATCAGGCGCGCCAACCAACAAAATAACAGTGCAATTGAAACCAAACCCACACTGGTTTACCCTTAGCGCAATTATCTGAGGGGGTTTTAATGTCGACGCACTGTTTTCCGATCGATGCTGATGAATTGCTAAAGCTGGATAACCAGCTCTGTTTTGCGCTGTATTCGGCATCACTGGCGATGACCAAGGCCTATAAACCTCTGTTAGAAAACTTAGGGCTGACCTATCCGCAATATTTGGTGATGTTGATTTTATGGCAACAAGATGGCATTACGTTGCGTGAAATTGCCGAGAAAATGTTGATGGATTCAGGCGCATTGACGCCCGTGCTGAAGCGCCTCGAACAACAAGGACTGGTGACGCGTCGTCGTGTCAGTGGCAATGAACGCGCCTTGGAGATCTGCGTTACAGAGCAAGGGTTCGCTTTGAAGCAACAAGCGGCAGATGTGGTGCTGCAAATCGGCTCTTCCTGTGCGTTAGAGCTCAATGAGCTGACGTCATTACGGCAACAATTGGTGCAACTGCGCAAAAAGCTCACCGCCAGCGAATAAATAAAACCATTAAATTCATTACTTTATAAATTCACTCTCAATTTTCTTCAAAAATAGTTTGCGCGATAACAATTAACTCGATAACATTAGGCCCAGCACGCCATACTGATACTCATGTGCGAGGCGCTGATTCGAGGTACTCAAGCAATTTTTGATTGAGACTTCGAGTGGTGGCGCTCCAAGATGCCAAGGCTACTGATAAGTGTTCAGCATGGTTTTTTTAAGCGATAAATAGTTATCGCGATAATAGTTTTTGAAAAATCAATTACCCAACGGAGCTTATTATGTCGACTAAACCAACCCAAATCTTGTACCGCACTCAAGTCACCGCAACCTCAGGCCGTGACGGTGGCGTAAAATCACACGATGGCATTTTAGATTTAGGCTTAGCCATGCCAAAAGAGCTAGGCGGCACTGGCGCTGCCAAGACCAACCCAGAACAATTGTTTGCTGCGGGTTATGCTGCCTGTTTTTTAAGTGCGCTGAAATTTGTCGCCTTGCAAGCCAAACAAACCTTGCCTGCTGACGCTACCGTCAGCGCAGAGATCGGCATTGGTCCAAGCCCAGCAGGCTTTGGCTTACAAGCCGCATTAACCATTAATTTGCCGGGTGTCTCGGCCGATATCGCCCAAGCGTTAGTAGAAAAAGCGCACCAAGTATGCCCTTACTCCAACGCCACTCGCGGCAATATTGATGTGACGCTGACGATTGTTTAACAGCTTTACAATCACTGAAGGCCGCCTTTTGGCGGCCTTTGTGTTTGGCGGTATTGCAAGTGCCAGCTTGGCACGGAGTTTCGACTGTCGTCGTGTTCCTTTTTGCTTTGCTAACAGTCCAGTTGTGGACAGCCACTTTTGTTGTTTTGTTTGTGCCAGCCTGGCACGGGAGCTCCGACTGTCGTCATGTTCCTTTTTGCTTTGCCAAAAAGGAACCGAAAAAGGCAACCCCGGTGCGCTCTTTCTCCCGCAATTCATGCAAGCTTTTCAGGCACGGGCGAAACTCGCTGGGCGCTACCGTCGCCCCGCTCGAACAGTC
>CAZIPG010000078.1:501-12804 GCA_964540955.1 uncultured Rheinheimera sp. | reverse complement strand
TTTGATGATCGACCGCGTGTTTTTTGAGCATTTCGTCTGTTTTTGCTGGTTATTTAACCTAAAAACGCAGTATCTCGACGATCTTTTTGCGATCTAAAAGATCACCTTGCGCTGTATCGCCCATAAATCGTGGTTCGCACATACTTATATAGAGAAAAGTTGAAGATCTTGGCTATTGAAATGAAAAAAGCCGCAAAGGCGGCTTTTTTCAATTTAAAGCAAAACCATGAGCAAAACTATGGCTGCTCTTTATGTAACTGCACTGGCTTGCTATTTTTGCGCATCCGAATATTGATCATCTCCACTACAACAGAGAATGCCATCGCGAAGTAGATATAACCTTTCGGTACATGGTGATCAAATCCTTCGATGATTAACATCACACCAACCAAGATTAAGAAAGACAGCGCTAAAATCTTGATCGAAGGATGAGCATCAACAAAATCACCGATCGGCTTGGCTGCAAACATCATGACCGCTACCGCTGTGATAATCGCAATGGCCATGATTTCGATATCATTGACCAAACCGACCGCAGTAATTACAGAATCAAGTGAGAACACGATGTCGAGGATCATAATTTGAATCAGGACCATCATCAGGCTGTTGGCTACTGCTTTTGGCGCTGAATCCCCTTGTTCTGCACCTTCGAGCGCATGGTGAATTTCTTGGGTCGATTTCACTAATAAGAATAAACCCCCACCGATGAGTATCACATCGCGACCAGAAATCTCATTACCGAGAATGGTAAACCAAGTCTCTGTCAGTCCCATCACCCAAGAAATGGAGAATAACAGCGCTAAGCGCGCAATCATTGCCAAAGATAAACCGATACGACGCGCAAATGCGCGTTGATGTTCAGGTAAACGCCCAACCAAAATGGAAAGGAAAATAATATTATCAATCCCAAGGACAATTTCGAGCGCAGCTAAAGTACCTAATGCAATCCAAGCTTCTGGACTGGCAATCCATTCAAACATATTGAAACCTTCTTTAATTCAACCGACAAAAATATGAGTTTACCTCTCTCGCAGGATGACAGCAAATCTATGGTGTTTGCACTTTGCCCACAATTAATGCTTGAAGGGAGCATCGGCCAGTTCCGCTTTGTGCTCTATCAGTTTGTATTTTGCTTTTAATTGGCGTATTGCAGTTTTTTCGGTACGCATAAACTGATTAAATTCAGCAATCACGGCTTGATGTTTCAGCGTGGATAATAAAAAAGGCACTTCAGTGAAGGGTAAATTCTCGCCAAACACCAACTCCCCCGATTTTTGCTGTGCCGTTAAAAATGCATTTGCCACGTTGTATTCGATCACCGCTGCATCAACACGATCTTTCAGTAATAGCCCAAGTGCAGAGTCAACATCAGGCACATCCATAATCCGAAAGTTATAGAGCTTTTTAAGTTCAAGCCAACGAAATGGCGTAAAGCCATGAATAATCGCCAGACTTTTCACATTGGCTACAGCGAGATTTCGGTTGTCGCGTCGCACCATGGTACTGCCCAAGGTATAAATCAGCGGATCACTATAGGTTTTATCAAAAGTGGCATGCAGATAAGGTTGCCATTTCGGATTATCAGGGTAGACAAAATCAACATCATCCTTGGCGGATAAATATAAACGTTTGACAGGTAACTTTTGAAAACGAAATTGATAACCACTTTTTTGACTGAATAACTGCATCAGATCGTAAAAGTAGCCCCGGGGTTGTGCCGCCGTAAAATCGTAATGTGGGTAATAGTTAATATCTTCGATGCCAATCACGTAAGTTGGCTGTTTTGCTTGTAAGGGAAAACCAACAATGCTGAACCACAGCAAGAGACAAATAATCGCTGGTCTTATCTTCATCCTTGGCAACATAACCTCGAATCTAGCTCGATCATATTCAACAAAGTCCGGCTTTTAGTACCGACACTCACAAAAACTAGGGCGTTACCAACACAGAGTTACCAACACAAAGTTATCGATACCTAGTTTGTCAGTCTAGAACAGTCTCGCTAAAATACCAGCCACAAAGCAGGGCAACAAACCATGCCCTAATAGCGCCAGTACATCGGTGTGAATAGCAATAACACGGTCAGGATCTCTAATCGCCCCATCAACATCCCTAAACTAATCAACCACTTCGCACCATCGGCTAATTGGCTGAAATTCCCATCGGGACCGATGATAGTGCCAAGACCTGGACCCACGTTGCTGATTGCAGTTGCAGCGCCAGTTAAAGCAGTCATGAAATCCAAATCATACATCGAGAGCCCTAATGCTAAAGCGGCAATAGACGCAAAATAAATAAAACAAAATGCCAGTACTGAACCCAATAATTGGTCATTGACTGGTTTGCTGCCATATTTCTGTACCCAAACAGCATTTGGGTGGACGAGCAGTTTAAATTGTTTAACTAACAGCAGGCCCGCCAGCTGAGTACGGAAGATTTTCAAACCGCCTGTCGTCGAGCCAGAACACCCACCAGAGAAGGTCAAATAGAAGAAAAGAATAATGGCTAAGCTACCCCAAGCAGCGTAGTTTTCCGAAGCATAGCCACATGTCGTGATAATTGAAACGATATTAAACAAACTGTGGGTCAAGCTATCGAAGAAATCCCGATCATGGTAAAAGTGCTGATACCACGTCAGCAAAGCCACGCAACTGAAAGTAATGGTCAAAAATGCCCGCACTTGTGGATCTTTAACTAACAGAGTTTTGTGACCACGCACCGTCGCCACTAATAATACTAATGGTAACGCCGATAAAATCATGAATAGTGATGAAATCCAGAGCAGTGCCGGTTTGTCATTAAAATGGCCAAAGGATGCATCGTAATTGGCAAAGCCGCCCGTCGCTACCGTGGTCATGCCATGGGTAATGGCATCAAAACCATTCATGCCAAATAAGAAAAACAATCCCATACAACACAATGACATGCCCAAATATACGATGCCAATCATCATCGACAGACTGGAACTGCGCGGCAAAATTTTCTCGGAAATATCGGAATTTTCGGTTTTGAATAACTTCATCCCACCGATTTTCAAAGCCGGCAGAATGGCGATGGCCATCACGATAATACCGACCCCGCCAATCCATTGCAGGATCGCGCGCCAAAACAGCAAACCACGGGGCATGGTATCTAAGCCTGTAAGCACCGTAGCGCCAGTGGTGGTGATGGCCGAGACAGTTTCAAAAGTGGCATCAACGAAACTGATGGGTTTGAGCACCATCATAAATGGAATGGTAGAAAATAAGCAGATGCTGACCCAGCACAGAGTGGTCAACAAAAACAAATGTCTTTTGACTAAGACAAACTCATGGCGACCTTTGTAAACAAGAATATAGCCGACAGTCCCAGTAAACAGGGCTGAAATGAGGTAACTCCAGAAACTTTGTTCATCATAAAAAATGGCAACGCCGGTGGTGATTAATTTCACCCCTGCCAACATCACCAATAAATAACCAATCACTCGGTAGAACAAATATCGGCTTTTCGCCGCATTCACCACATTGCTCACATTCAAGTCCTGAAAAACGAAACGCTCCGCAGCCTACCGATGGTCGGTGCAACCTTGCCCATGTGCTAAACACATAAATAGTGTAACGGCATTCCGCCGAATTAGAAAGAAATCGACAAACCACAGAATAAATTTGCATTTAATTAACTATTTGCTAAATATTTATAACTATCTGCATGGAGGCAGTGCATGTTAGCGATTATTCATAGCCGCGCCCGCTTGGGCTTGCAGGCCCCATTGATCACCATTGAAGTGCATCTTTCTCCCGGTTTACCGGGTTTCCTATTGGTCGGGTTGGCTGAAACGACAGTTCGCGAAGCCCGCGATCGGGTGCGCTGCGCCTTAATTAATAGTGGTTTCGAGTTTCCTGATAAAAAAATCACCGTCAATCTTGCGCCGGCCGATTTACCGAAAGAAGGCAGTCGTTTTGATTTAGCCATTGCATTGGGAATTTTAGTTGCCAGCGGCCAGCTCCCTGCAAGTGCAGTTCAGGGCTTTGAATTTTATGGAGAATTGGCATTATCTGGTGAGTTACGTCCAGTCATTGGTGAAATTCCGTTGGCACTCGCGGGCAAAACCCAAGGTGCAGCCTTGATACTCCCAATGGCCAACGCCCAAATTGCTCAGCAAGTGCCTGATGTCGCTATTTTTGGTGCGACGCATATCTTACAAGTCCATAGCTTTTTATTGGGACAGCAAGCGCTGCCAGCCATTCCGCCAGTGCCTGCCGAAGTGATTGCGGCGGGCTTGTGCTTATCTGAAGTCAAAGGCCAACAACATGCGAAACGCGCCCTGCTGCTCGCTGCAGGCGGCGAGCATAATTTGTTGATGTATGGCCCACCCGGCACCGGGAAGTCGATGCTTGCCCAGCGGTTAGCCGCTTTACTGCCGCCATTAACCAGCGAAGAAGCATTGGAAAGCGCCGCACTCTATTCAATTGCGGGGCTCACCCGGCCAAATCATTGGCTCAGTCGCCCCTTTCGACAGCCGCACCATACCAGCTCTGCGATTGCGTTGGTTGGCGGCGGCTCTGTACCAAGGCCGGGCGAAATTTCACTCGCTCATTGTGGTGTGTTGTTCTTGGACGAGCTGCCTGAATTCCCCAGGCAAGTGTTGGATGTGATGCGACAACCCTTGGAGACGGGAACTATTCATATCTCACGCGCGGGGCGGCAGGCAGAATTTCCCGCGCAATTTCAGCTAATTGCCTCATTAAACCCCAGCCCAAGTGGCCATCATCAAGACGGTCGTTGCAGCAAAGAGCAAATTTTGCGATACCTCAATCGAATTTCAGGGCCATTTAGTGATCGCATCGATTTACAAGTGGAAGTACCGCTGCTCAGCGCTGAATCGCTCAACCAGACCACTCTTGCACAAACCAGCCAAGAAGCAGCCCTGCAAATCGCCCAAAGTCGGCAGTGTCAATTAGCCCGCCAAGGCAAACCTAATGCCCGGTTACAACCGGCTGAACTCACCCAGTTCGCACCATTAAGCACTGCCGATCAAGAGTTCCTGCAAAATGCAGTGCAACAACTGCAACTGTCGACCCGCAGTTACCATAAATTGTGGAAAGTCGCGCGCAGCATCGCCGACCATCATCAGGAAGATCAGATCCGTCGCGAACATTTGTTAGAGGCTTTAAGCTTTCGGGCTTACGACAAACTACTGGCTTATTTGCGATCGTAGCGCCTTCAGCCTGTTGCATGCGCCAATTCAAGACAGCATCGCGCAACTGATAGGTTGCCAGTGCCAAGCGCAGACAGCCAAAACGGCATTATTTTAAATCTTAAGATTCACTTAAGGTTTCCCCTCTAATCTCACGACAAATGATGTCATGAGGTTATTTATGAAATTAGGGTTGATTCTGTTCACTGCGTTTACCTTTGCGACGACTTCGTTTGCTAGTTCAGCCATTGAAATTTCGAGCTTAGACGGTAGCCCAGTGAAAACCGATGCCGAACTCACTGGCAAAGTGGTGATTGTGGATTTTTGGGCATCTTGGTGCGGGCCTTGCCGCAAATCATTTCCATTTTTCAATCAATTACAACAGAAACATCGGGCTGATGGCCTAGTGGTACTCGCCGTCAACGAAGATGAAGAACGTGCGGATGCAGAGGCTTTTTTAAAACAGTATCCGGCAAATTTTGCCGTGTTATTTGACCGGCAAGGCCAACTCGCTAGCCAATATCAAATCCCTGGAATGCCAACAACCGTGGTGATCGATCGCCAAGGCAAAATTCGCTATAGCCACAGTGGCTTTTTTGAAAGCAAGACTGCGGCCTTTGAACAAGAAATCCAACAATTACTGCAAGAGGACGTGAAGCCATGAAACAGCTTGGAAAAATAGTTTTGGCCACACTGGTGGTTGCGCAAATGAGCGGCTGTGCCAGTTTAGAGCGGGTGAAACCTTGGGAACGTGGCACTTTAGCCAAAAAGGAAATGGCTTTAAATTCAGCGGGTTTAGATAACGCATTAGATGACCACATTTATTTTAGTAAAGAAGGTTCAAGCGGCGGCCGTAGCTTCGCAGGTGGAGGTTGTGGATGCAACTAAGTAAATTAAACATCACTGCTGCACTGGCGGCAGCGAGCTGCGCTTTGATCGCAGGTCCAAGCCATGCCGATACTGCCCAAAAAGAATCCTTAATTGAAGGTTGGGAATTTAACAGTGCATTCTTGTTTTATAAAGAAACTGATCGCGTGCAAGCGGCAGAAGCGATTTTGGCAGACCGTGGCGATTTCGGTGACGACAAGTTTTTAAATGTAAACTTAGTGGTGGATACCTTAACGGGTGCATCAGCCACTGGTGCTGTGGCACAGCCTTATGCTCAAAGCTTTACTAGACCATCAGGTGAAGGCAGTTACACCACTGCAGCCGGTGAAACGCCACTGGATGACACCTTCCACGATACTCGCGTACAACTGGATGCGAGCTGGGAGCAACCGATTGCGCAAAACCTCCGTGCAACTGGTGGCGGCCATTTATCGAAAGAATATGACTATCTGTCATTAGGCGTTAATGGCAGTTTGGCTTGGGATCTGAACAACAAAAATACCACTTTATCTGTGGGGAGTTCGTTCAGCCACGATACCATCACGCCAGAAGGTGGTATTCCATCCGCGTTCACCCCGATGTTATTTAAGAATAACTTTGGCAGCGAATCGGCTTATGAAGATGCCTTTAATCAAAGCCGCGCCACCGATAGCGACAACAAAACCACTGCAGAATTATTACTTGGTGCCACTCAGGTGATTAGCAAAGATTGGTTGATGCAATTTAACTATTCTTGGTCACAAGCAGATGGCTATATGTCAGATCCGTTCAAGGTGCTGAGTGTCGTCAATGCACAAGGCATTACCCAGCAAAACCTGTATGAACAACGCCCTGAAGAGCGCAATAAACAAAGTTTCTACTGGCAAAATAAAGTGCACATGGCAGGCACCTATTTAGATTTATCGTACCGTTACATGTGGGATGATTGGTCAGTAAAATCACATACTGTGGATACTCGCTGGCGCTTCCCTGTGAGCAACAATTGGTATATCGAACCGCATGTGCGTTTCTACCAACAGTCTGCCGCAGATTTCTACAAACCGTTCTTAATGCAAGGTGAGGCATTACCGCAATTTGCTAGCGCAGACTACCGCATTGGCGAAATGGATGCGCAAACCTATGGTGTGAAAGTCGGCACTGTATTAGAAGGTGGTCATGATCTGGGGGTGCGTTTAGAATATTACCAGCAAAACCCAACCAACCCTGGGGTTGAACTCCCTGGCGCTTTAAAAGATGTCGACTTGTTCCCATCGGTGAAAGCAGTGATGCTGCAAGTGAGTTATTCGTTTTAAGTGATGTAAAACCGGGGGATCGCAGTCGTGATCCCCTATTTAATTGTGTTCTCCTGCTCGGTATAGTGATTGTTTTCAAATGCTTAATTGGTCCTTTAAGTGCTTTGTTGACAAGAACACAGTATTCATACTTCGGAGACAATGATGACCCAAAGCAATGCAGCTCAGCCGGCAGTCACACCACTGCAATTGACCGCCACGAGCTACGGTTGGCTCGGCCAATTTCGTGCGATGGCAAGTCCTTGCGAAATCTTGCTCGGGCATTGCGATGAATTAATAGCCCGCCAGTTGTGTGCAGCAGCCGCAGCGGAAGCTTGGCGCATCGAAGCGAAATTTAGCCGGTATCGTCCGAACTCAACTCTGAGCCAACTCAATCAACAGACTGGTCAATGGCAACAACTCGACAGCGAAACCCTCTCGTTATTGCAGTTTTCCAAGCAATGTTTTGAATTGTCCGATGGCATGTTCGACATCAGCTCAGGCATTTTACGGAAAGTCTGGCAGTTTGACGGCTCAGACCGTTTACCAAGCGAGGATGCAGTCAACGCCTTATTGCCATTGATCGGCTTTGATCGCGTGGAACTTAAGGCCAGCAGCGCCTTCATTCCATTAGGCATGGAATTAGACTTAGGCGGGATCGCCAAAGAATACGCGGTCGATAAAGTGGGTCAATTGCTGTTGGAACTGAGTGCATCCATCGAACCTGCGTTGTCGTTAGTGGTCAATTTCGGCGGCGATATGTTAGCGGTTCGCCCTAAACCCGCCGAAGATCCTTGGCGAATTGGTATCGAACACCCCGGCAAACCTGATCAAAGTGCGATGCTGGTCGCATTGTGCGCTGGCGCTCTGGCGACGAGTGGCGATGCGCGACGTTTTTTGCTCAAAGATGGCATCCGTTACAGCCATATCCTAAACCCGAAAACGGGTTGGCCCGTGCAAAACGCGCCACGCTCAGTGACAGTGTCTGCGCCAAGTTGTGTCATGGCTGGGTTACTCGCTACCACTGCTTTATTACAAGGCGACGGTGCCGCCGAATTTTTAAAAGCGCAAGGTTTGAAGCATTGGGTAATTGATTAAATAACAGTCAACCATTGATAGTCCTACCCATTCTGAAATCCAGCAAGCACAACGCCCTATGTACTTAGCTTAACGCTGGTTCGATTAAATCCTTGCCGAAAAAAATCTCCATCTGACTTTAAAAGAACAAAATAGGAACTACGATGAATACTGAATAACAATTTAGCGATTGCTTCACTCACCAGAAAGGAGTTCTGTGTATGGGTTTTTTAGATTTTTTCATCACTCATAATTCAACACCTGAATCATCCGAGCCTGTAGCGAACATTTTGGCCCTATCAGAGCTGCAAAAATCAGCAGTGCTAAAAGGTTCAGCTGTTGAGCAACTGCTCCAAGCACAATCGCCGATGATGTTGATCGATGCCAACGGAGTGATTGTTTACCTCAACTCTGCTTTACAAGACCTGCTACAACAATACGCGACCACATTTAACCAATATGCGACCAAGGTTCAACTTGACCGAATTTGCAACCAGTCATTGCAAAATTTGCTACAAAATTGTGGTGTTGCCAGCACAGAGCAAGGCTATGTGCTGCAAATGGGGGCCGTCTGTTTACAGATTGAACTCAAGCAACTGTGCGATCGTGCAGGCAATAAAACGGGGCAAGTTGCGAAGTGGCGTGATTTAACAAAAACATCGCAAGATGCATGCCTTGCTTCGGCTCTCGAGCAACAGTATGTCTGTTGCGTCCTCAATCTTGACGGCATTGTGCAAAGCATCAACCAGAATTGGCAGCTGTTGTTAGGGGCAGAATCTCAGGGGAAAGCCATCAGTCAACTGTTAACTGGTTCTGCACAGCAACAGCATGCTCTCACTCAGGCTCTTACTCAAGCCAAACATGGAACAATCGGCAATCTAGAAATCAGTTGTTTGAACGCACATGGCCAGATTATCTGGTTAGCGACGACGGTATGTCCTCAGCGCGATCCTCTAGGGCGATTAATATGTATTCATTTGTATGCTCGCAACATGACTGAAGAAAAACTTCGTCAAATTGATCAGCAAGGGCAAATGGTGGCCATCAGCCGCTCTTCTGCAGTGATTGAATTCACCTTGGATGGCACTATTGTCACAGCCAACGATAACTTCTTGGGCGCTATTGGCTATGAACTGAAAGAAATTCAAGGCAAACATCACAGCATGTTTGTCACGCCCGAATATCGTCAGAGCGCAGAGTATCAATCTTTTTGGCAACGATTGAAAAGTGGTGAGTTTTTTTCCGATGAGTATCTTCGTATCGCCAAGGGCGGGCGCGAAATTTGGATCCAAGCCTCCTATAATCCTATTTTTGATAGCGATGGCAAGCCATTCAAAGTTGTCAAATATGCCACTGATATTACGCAACGTAAGTTAGTGGTCAATGAAATTAAACGGGTCATGCTTTCACTATCAGAGGGAGATTTAACCACAGAATTAAATCATCAATTTACCGGGGATTTTGCTGAGCTTGGCCTAGCAATCAGCTCTTTTATCAAGCACTTAAAACATACCATCGAAGATATCAGTGCCGCGGCCAATACCATCCAAAATGCTGCTTCTGAAATTTCTACCGGAAGTACAGATCTCTCCAGTCGCACAGAGCAACAAGCCTCTAACTTGGAGGAAACGGCATCCAGCATGGAAGAACTTACCGGGACTATTTCGCAAAATACCAATAATGCCAAACAAGCTAATTTGCTTGCAGCTTCGGCCACTGAGGTTGCCATGAATGGTGGCCAACTGATTGATAAAGTGGTCAATACCATGAGTTCCATCAACGAATCTTCACAAAAGATTGCAGACATTATTGGCGTCATTGACGGGATTGCTTTCCAAACCAATATTCTTGCCCTCAATGCGGCAGTCGAAGCAGCCCGTGCTGGTGAGCAAGGCAGAGGCTTTGCCGTGGTTGCCAGTGAAGTCCGAAATTTGGCACAGCGATCCGCCAATGCCGCCAAAGATATCAAAGCATTGATTTCTGATTCTGTGGGCAAAATTCGCCAAGGCAATGAATTGGTCGAACAATCGGGTACCACGATGAAACAAATTGTCACCTCGATTAAGCGAGTGAATGATTTGATGGCAGAAATTTCGGCAGCCGCGGTCGAACAAGCCACAGGGATTGAAGAAATTAGTCGTGCAGTCAATCAAATGGATGAAATGACCCAACAAAATGCAGCTTTAGTTGAAGAGTCGGCAGCTGCGGCAGAAAACCTGCTCCACCAAGCTGATCAGCTGAACGCTCATGTGTCGACGTTTAAGCTCGCGACATCAACGCAACCAAGGTTACAAAGTGCGATGCCGAGCCATCACGCCAGACTAGCATCCACCACCAGAGTGGCAAAAGCACCGATGACTCGGCCTAAAGCAATGCCGAAACCAGCTCGCTTGCAAACCGAGCATACGGCTAAAGATGAATGGGAAAGTTTTTAAAGCAATCAGCCAATGCCCATGGCCGCAACATGCAGTCATGGGCGTTGGTTTCCTGTCACTAAAAGTTCATCAAAAAACCTACACTCTTGTGTGTGCTAGCTTTTATGCTATTGCCAATTCAATCCACTGGTTTTGGCCGTGCACCACCCTCGTCTTCCGCTGCGACTTCCTGAACTGATCCGACTCGAAGCGTTAATTGCTTCGCTACCCAAACCTGTCAAAGCGACTGAACTTGCTCGTTTTTCGCAACCAGAACGCCCTGAAAGTTACCCCTGTTATTTAATTGAACTGGCTGAATTTGATGCCAATAAACCGACTTTATTACTCACGGGGGGCGTGCACGGCTTAGAGCGGATTGGCTCTGCTGTCGTCATCGCGTTTTTAGAAAGCCTGTTGCAACGCCTCGAATGGGACCATGGCTTAAAACATCAGCTCAGTCAGCTCAACCTGTTGTTTTTGCCGATGGTCAACCCTGTCGGCATGGCGGCCCACACTCGCAGCAATGGCAATGGTGTGGATTTGATGCGGAACGCACCCGTTGTATGCGAAGAAAAAGCAGCTTTTTTAGTGGGCGGCCAACAATACTCGGCCAAACTGCCTTGGTACCGTGGCAACCCAACTCAACCCGAAGCGGAAACACAAATGTTGTTTGCGCTGGTGCGCGACAAATTATTTCAAAGCCCGTTTAGTATGGTGCTTGACTGCCACTCTGGCTTTGGCCAAGTCGACCGACTGTGGTTTCCCTATGCCAAAACCCGCAAACCGCCTGTGCATGTTGCGGAATATTATCGCTTACGCCAATTGCTGTTTGATAGCTACCCGCATCAGGCGTATCAATTTGAACCGCAATCGTTGCACTATTTATGTCATGGCGATTTATGGGATTTTCTCTACGATGAATCGCTCCAAACTGACCGAATATTTTTGCCGCTCACGCTAGAAATGGGTTCATGGAATTGGGTGCGGAAAAATCCGTTTCAGCTGTTAAGCAGCTTGGGCATGTTTCACCCGATGAAACCGCATCGCGTAAAACGCGTGCTCAGAACCCATCTCACCTTATTTCATTTTTTGATAGCGGCCACCGCGTCGCAGCAGCATTGGCGAGGTTCGATGTACCCGCGCATGCTGCGGCAAGAGGCGATGGCATTATGGTATTAATTGGAGCGAGCAGTCGATGGCGATGAGCCCTTTGCCAAACTCTGCGCACCACTGCGCAACAGCCAAAGCAGAACCCTCAGTGCAGCACCCAGCGCAAGCACCAGTGTTATTACTGCGCGGTTTGCTGCGCGAAAGCAGGCACTGGCTGAATTTTCCAAACCAACTGGCCGAGGCGTTACAACGGCCAGTGCTGTGTTTAGATTTGCCAGGTTGTGGCGCGCTGTATCAACTGCGCTCCGCCAGCACTATTCCTGCACTGCGGGCGCAACTGCAGGCACAGTGGCAGCTGCGCTACCCA
>CAZIPG010000078.1:0-491 GCA_964540955.1 uncultured Rheinheimera sp. | reverse complement strand
CAGTATCAACAACACCCTGTTGATGTGATTGCCATCTCGATGGGCGGCATGTTGGCATTGGATTGGGCGAACGCGGCCCCACAGCAAATTAACTCCCTGACACTCATCAACAGCAGTAGCGCCGGCCTAAGCCCAGTATGGCAACGCTTTAAACCGCAGAATTATCTGAACGTGTTGCAAGCATTAGTGACCACATCGCACCAGCGTGAACAACTGATTTGGCAAATGACGGTGAACTCGCCAATAAACCCAGCCATTTTAGCAAAGTGGCAGCAATGGGCCAAAGAATGCCCGGTAACGCGCGCCAACGCCCTGCGTCAACTCTGGGCCGCCAGCCAGTTTCGCATCAGGCAAATTCCAAGCTGCCCAATCCAGATTTTATCGAGTGTGCAAGATAGGCTGGTGTCGGCTGCATGTAGCCACGCGCTTGCCGTGAAATTACAAGCACCACTATTTAGCCATGCCAGCGCAGGCCATGATTTACCGCTGGG
>CAZIPG010000077.1:11414-12935 GCA_964540955.1 uncultured Rheinheimera sp. | reverse complement strand
ATTTCAGCCGCTTTGGCATTTTTTATTCTAAATAATCGGACAAAGCCACTGGAAAAACCCCTGGCAAAACCACTGGAAAAAACGTTTCAATGCGCTCGCTGTGGCACGATTGCCGACTATGACCATCGAACTATACAAGCTTGGAATCAAGGTTTTACCAAACTGTATTGTCGGTCTTGCCACTCGCAATGGTTAAGGGACCAGCCTGTGGATATTCAGTCTTCCATGCAGACCAAAGGGAGCGGGTGTTTGGGTATGTTGGCTATCTTGGTGATAGCGCCCATCGGCAGTGCAGTCAGCATTTATCAGTGGTTGTTTTGAATCCAAACAGCTGCGGTGAACAGATGGGTACACATACTGTGGAGTAAAGCATGGTTAGTCTGATCGCTGGTCTTAGCTAGTACATCTTAGCAAGGCTGCAAATAGACCTGACAACAATCAGCAAACTGATCTCTGTCAGGTCCAATCTGCCCTACTCTTTAAGCGATTGAGTTATTGATAACCGCGCCAATACGACTCTACTTGCCAGAGCGGTTTATTCTGCATGGCAGTTCTGATCGATTGAATCACTGCTTCATACTGCACAGAACTAAATTTCGACCATCGCAGTTTTCTGGCAAGAGACCAATCACTCTTGAGACCTCCAACATTATTAAAATAGAGCTCATCTAAAAGAAGACTATCAATCGGTGGATGAAGTGCTGCAACCTTTGGATGGTTTTCGTAACCAGCGCAAACAAACGCGCCTTTGAGATAAACGTTTATCAGCTTGGCTGCAACACCATGTCCAAAACCAACCAAGCCCCTTTTTTCCGCGGCGATAATCGCTTTTTCGCGCCAAATTCTGTGCTCGACATCAATTGTTGATGATGCTGGTAGGTTTTCTGGCGATGAAAGCAGCTGATTCAGGCCTGTTTCTTCTAAAATTTCTTTGCCAATTTGCACTTCAAATCGACAGGTTTTGGTGCTTGCCGCTCGGCTGGCTGCCCATGCCGCGTAACGATGTTTATGTTCTTCGATGGTATAACTCATGCCATGTTTCCCCGAATAAATTTAAAATAATCAAACCTGATATTCACTGAATTGCTATTGATAGATCTTTGTTCAATTGGCATAAAAGCTAACCCATATCACTTTTGCTATTTGTGAGATAAACCTTGGCACATTCAATCAAGGTATTGTTGTGCAAAGCTAAAATTGGCGAAATGCCATTGTTTTTGTCACGTTGATAGCCACCGGCTAAATTCCAAACCACAGGAATATTCCACTTGGCACATTCACGGAAAACAATTTCGTCGCGTAATCGCAGTTGTTCAGTGGTTAAGAAGCCACCGAGTGGGTCGTCAATGTGCGGATCTGCCCCCGCTTGAAACAGAATGATGTCGCAGTCTTTCATGCCTGCAATTACTTCAGGCAATTGGGCAAGATAAGCCTCCGCGAACTCAGGTTCTGTTTTGGTGGCGTACCCCATCGAATGATGGATGATTTGGTCTCTGTACCACGCTTTACTCAGCATATCCG
>CAZIPG010000077.1:0-11371 GCA_964540955.1 uncultured Rheinheimera sp. | reverse complement strand
TAACCTGCATGATGAAACCCCGAGACAGGCGCTATTGCCACTTTTTTGTTCAAAATTGCGGCTTCAGCGCCCGCATATAAAGCACCAATGGTATAAAGGCAACTTTCAGCAACTGCCACATTTTTATTACCAAAGCCATTTTTGATAGTGCCAGCAAATACGCCATCCACGTAATCATAAGCGTGCACCATCTTGAGATGATCAATACTTATGGGGTAGCACTTTTGAATATCGATAGAGATACCAAGCTGCTGCCAACTTGCGACGACATCGCGGGGCTTACTCGCACTTGGCGAAAAACCATCCATTTCAACAATCATTTCATCTCGATAAAACACAGGGATTGCTTGCATAAATCACCTTAATACCGTGGAGGTTGCACAAGACTCGCTAAAGCGTTGCCACGAGCAATAATTTGGCCAGTGCGCAGGTCGACGGTGATATTACTCTTGGCATAATAGCGTCCAAGCCATCCATGCTCGTAGGTTCGAATTGACTGATCGCCAGATTGATCTTGGTCGATAATGGCATACACCACACCGGCCGCATCACGCAGATATTGACTTCCCATAGCTACCCTCGCTGGTTAGAGTTCAAACAAAAACGGCGTCGTTTTTAAGCGACGCCGTTAGTTTAAAGGAGCGATGTATCAATACCTGAAACATGGTTTTGACTAGCACAAGACGCTGAAGAAAGACGTGAAAGCGTTTAGTGTTATGCTACAAGTTTGCGTAAATTTCTTGTGCAGTCGGCAATTCGCCTTCTTGAATTAACTTGAAAAAACCACGCTCAATATCCACAACACGATAACGATTATTGAAGTAGGTTTGACTGATACGTGCGCATTCCTCGCACCAACGCTGGTAAACATCCACATTCACCTTCGTAACGCCAATTTGACCAGAGACTTGTAATTGTCCTAATGCCTTATTTGCTGATGCTGGCGCCAGCCTTGAGAGTAATAAGTCCAACACACAATAATTAGCAGGATCCAAAAATGCGACAATTTTGGAGATAAATGACACGCCGGAAAACTGGGGCATTTTCAAGTTTCTGATTTGTTTTAGTGTTGGAATATTCCCAGAAGCAACTAACTGCTGAAATGACTTGAGTTGCTCAGATGTAATTGCATTCAAAATCTTGTTGGTCCGATGCATTTGGTATCCAGCATTGGCATTTCCCCAATAAACAACATTTGCCAGCCCATACTTCACTTGTTCTAAATTATCTGAAGTGAGCTGAGCTTTGATGGTTTGCTCAACTATCGACATTGATGCAGCTTTCACTTTGGTGTCATTCGAAAAATCATAATAAACTGGCGGAAATCCATAATTTTTCACCGCATCTTCGAGTAAAACTGCATACTTATTTGACTCAGATCCCTGATGGTTGTCTCGATTAGCTAAAGCAAAAGCCTCAGCGCTATAAATCGAATATGTGCCAGGTTCAAGATGCTTGATAAATAATGGAGCACTTCCCCGCTTAACTGATTCACCAACACGGCTACCAGGCCCTACTGAATGATTGGCAAAAATAGTTTTGACATGCTTTGAATCATATTCTTGGCCATTAATGACCCAAACCCCATTCCTTTCGAATAAACTTTGAAGCTGAGCCAAAGTAAATACAGTTGACGAAAATCCAATTTTTGCAAATTCTGCAATCAAGTTTGTTTGAATATTATTCATCGGCAATCAAAGCTCCATTTGTGAATTAACTGAGACCATATCGATTTATTGATTTAGTGAAAGCTCAATAAATTTAAGATAGACAATAGGTTAACACATGGATGTATCAAAACCTGATACATCGTGATTGTGCATATTTGAAACGGAAAGATGGATTTAAATCGGTCGACTCACTTTCGTTTATAACTCACAGCCCTTTGGCTTGACACTCCGCAGGAAGCGGCAATTGCCGGATTTCTAGCTGCCATTTTTGCTGTTGCTGCGTCAGGATATAAATTCGGCCGTAGTCTTGCTCACCGAGTGGTGCAACTTGTTCGCCGGTTAGCGTGGTGACCAGTGCCGGGATGGTGTTGCTATGGCCAACGACTAGCGCGTTGTCTGTGCTGGCATTCAGCTCAGCGAGCAGTGGTTCCACTTGGCGCGGGTCATAACTCTGTAACGCTCGGCCGCTTTGTAAGAACGCTTGCGCGGTTTGTTGGGTCCGGCGGTATGGCGTGTGAAACAGTTTGGGTAATGCGGTTGCTTTAAACTGCGCGGCAAAAGCTTGGGCTTGCGCCATCCCACAAGGGCTTAACGCCGGATCATCGCTGCCTTCGGCTTTTTCCATATGACGGCTTAGCAGCAACTGCCGTGGCGGGTTGTTGCCAAACAACGCCAATAATGCCGGCTCCATTAACGCGGCCCACGCGGCTTCGTTGTGTTCAGCGCCAGCAACTAGCTGCAGCGTCAGTTGGCTATCTTTGGGTAAATCGCGCTGCAATTGGGCGGTGACTTGTTGAAAGTCGGCAACCATCATGTCGCCTTCGTTGCTGCCCATACTGACAAACCAGCGCGATTGCTCAGCAATCCCAGGTGTGGATAATCGCGCTTTTTCATCCCCAGCCACCCAATACGAGGGGGATAAAACCCCAAAACGGCCAAACACATCACTATGATGCTGTCCAGCATAGTGGGTGATTAAACCGCCCAACGAACTGCCCATCAACCCGGTATGTTCGCGGCTTGGCAAGGTGCGGTACTGACGGTCGATATAGGGTTTAAGGTCATTGATGATAAAGCGTAAATAAGCTTCGCCTTCCGCTTTGCCAATCTCGGGATGGACGAAAGGCACCAACTCTTGATTGCGCAGTGCTGCGCCATTATCAATACCAACCACAATCAACTCTAATTGGCCACTTGCCGCCAATCGGTCGAGCGTTTCATCTACCTGCCACTCGCCTGCATAGCCTGTGGCGGCATCAAATAAATTTTGGCCGTCGTGCATATACAATACCGGATAGCGGCGATCACTGTGGCCATAACTCGGGGGTAAATAAAGTCGGATTGTGCGTTGCCGTTGCAGTTCAGTCATGGGAACAGCCATCGGCAGCACCTGTACCTGCGGGCTTGCGGTATGCTTAGGCGGGTTTGGGGCATCACTCAAGGGCTGACAACTCACCACTGCCAAGGTGCAGAGTAACGCCACACTGCGCCGCAATCCGCAAAACTTCAATCCGAACAGCTTCAATTCGAACAACTTCGATCCGAAAAACTTCAATCCATGCATCGCGGCATCCTTCTGGCTTTATTCACAATCTAGCTCGCCATACTACTCCTGAACTTACAGCGCTGTCGCCGGAATATTTACCACAAAGGTGGTCCCTGCGGCTGAGGAGCTGTGCAAATAGATGTTTCCTCCGTGCAATTCGGTGGCCTGTTTCACAATCGCTAAGCCTAAGCCGGTGCCGGCTATATTGCCGACGTTGCTGGCGCGATGAAAGCTTTCGAACAGCCGTTGTTGGTCGGCTTCAGGAATGCCAATGCCTTGATCGGTCACCTCAAAACGCAGCATCTGGTCCACTTTGCTGACGTGGAACAGCACATCGCCGCCCTCGGGCGAGTACTTCACCGCATTGGATAACAGGTTGCCTAAACTTTGCCGTAACAGGTTTTCATCCAGCAACCACTCCCCATCGATATCCCGCATCTCCAGAATAATATGGGCACGGGAACCATCGGCTGGCCGCGATTGAGTGACTTCATTGTGTAATTGCCGACAAAAGGCCGCCAAGTGGCAGGCTGCTGGCGTAAAACTTAGGGTTTGCGCATCGCCTCGGCCAATCAATAAAATATTGTCTAGCATCCGAGTCATCCGTCCGACTGACTCCCGCACTTGCTGAAAAATCTCTTGTTTTTCTTGCGGATCGAGCCTATCGCCGTAGTCGGCTAACAGGTCAATCGAACTTTGGATCCCGGTTAACGGGGTTCTAAATTCATGCGAAGTCATCGATACAAAACGACTCTTCAGCTGGCCAAACTCGCGCTCGCGCGTCAATGCGTTAAGTAATTCGGTTTCTGCCCGTTTTCGCTCGGTAATATCGATAAAGGTCCATAAACTCACCGGCGGCCCGTCACTTTGCGGCAAGCGAGTGCCATGCAGTTGCAACCAAATGGGCTGGCCATCAGCCCGAATTAATTCCATTTCACCGGTATAAGCCCCAGTTTCATCCAAGGTCGCGATGACTTCCGGCAAAAACTCAGTCCAATCGCGTTCGGCTTTAAACAACAAACCAATGGAGCGGCCATGCATATCGCCATGGGTATAACCGAGCATATTCTCCAGCATGGCATTGGCCCACAGCAATTTTTGCGATTGCATCAGCGCAATACCAATCACGGTACTTTGTAAGATGACTTCTTGCTCACGGGTTTTGGCGAGTAATTTTTCCTGCAAAATACGCCGCTCAGTGACATCCGTGAGAAACGACAGGGTGGCCGGTTTGCCTTCCCATTGAATAGCAACCGCAGAGAGTTCCACCCAAACTACACCGCCATCGACCGTCATGATGCGAAATTCATAATGCTGCTCGACCACTTCGCCGCGCAGCCGGCGCTGGTAGTTTTCAACCACCCGGGCCACATCATCAACATGAATAAATTCGGTGAAGGGCCTATCCATCATCATCGCGAGCGAACGTCCGGTGGTCCGCTCCATAAATGGATTCACATACATCACCCGTCCGCCAGCCACCACTAAGATACCTTCCGAGCCATTTTCCACCACAGAGCGGTATTTTTCTTCTTGCTCTCGCAACTTCTGCTCAGCAGCTTTTCTGGCGGAAATATCGCGGATCAGCGCGCCAAACAACACGCCATCCTCGGTATTGACATGCCAGAGCGAGAGTTCAACTGGCATTTCATGGCCATCACGATGCAGCGCTGAAAGTTCGACCGTGGTCCCCAGCACCTTGGCTTCACCACTTTGCAGAAAACGTTGCATCCCGGCATCATGTGCAGCCCGATAACGATGCGGTACCAGATATTCTGAAAGCACTTCGCCGATCATTTCATGGCTGCGCCAACCAAACATCCGTTCGGCTGAGGCGCTCCAGCGCACAACCCTACCCAGTTCGTCCATCGTCAGCACGGCATCATGAGAAGCTTCCAGCAGATGTTGTAATTGCTTTTCACGGGCTAACAACTCTTCCAAAGTACTATTAATCGTGGTTAAAGCAGCCGACCGTTCGCGCTCAGCATCGGCAAGTTTTTTGTGGTGCAGGCTCTCTTGATGCGCTTTGTCATGATCAAACCGAATTTGCAGGGCGATCGCTTGGTCATGCGCTTTGCGATCGTAATTCTTGGCACTGGCGGCTAAAGCTTGCGTTGACGCTTGATAAGCCTGCTGATATTGGCCTTGTGCGGCATACTTTTTGGCAAGTGCTTCTAACAACTCAGGTTCGGGGCTAAAACCATCGATCTGCTCCCCTTCTTTCACCGCGCGCTGTAAAAAATCCAAAGCGGTTAAGCCGGTTTGCTGCGACAATTCCTGATCTTCATATATTTTGGCCAGTACCCGCAGGGCCTCGACGATGTTGTAACCATCCAATTGTTGTTGCGCGATAGCCAACGCTTGCTCGGCATAATCAATCGCAGGCTGGCGAGCGCCCGAGCGAAACAGCGCATCGGCACAACCGCGACACGCAATGGTTTGCAAGTCGGCATGGCCAAGCGCCTGAGCTTTGTGCAATAACTGGGCGAAAATATCTGCTGCCAAGGCGTAATTGCCACAGTTGAGCTCAACATCGCCTAAATAATTCAACGCCAAGGCGTGGTCGCGGGACTGGGGAAATTCAGCAAGAATATCAATGGCTTCAGTTAATAATTTGCGCGCAGCATCAAGCCTGCGCATCTTTCGCAGCACTTCAGCCATTTCGGTTAAACATAAGCCGATGGTTAAAGGCCAGCCTTGGCGGCGCGCCAATTCCAAACTGCGTTCGCACCAGTCCAAAGCGGCAGGTAAATCGTGGATGCGCGCCAAATCAAAGCCAATGTTCGACGCTGCGGTGATCGCCCGCTCCTGCTGACCACTGGCCAAAGCGGCATTGTACATCTGAGTGCCATGCTGGATTGCCAAGCCAATTTCTTGCCGTTTGCTGGCCAGCACATAATGAAAATCATGGATCCAGGTTGCAACGCCAGCATCGGCTTGAGCAACATACTCTCGGAAAAAATGACCCCAGCGCTGTTCGGCTTGCGTTAAATCCTGAAAAGCTGAAGCGCGCGCCAAACCTGCTTGTGCCAGCATCATTCGCTGCTGATCGCCCAAGGTTTCAGCGAGCTGGATCGCTTGCGTGAGATGTTGATTACGCCGCGCAATATCGCCTTGGCCATAGGCCAACCAAGCCGAAAGCCAGTGGCAATCAAACAATCCGCCGACATCCGCGATGTCGCTAAAGCCCGCCATGGCCAAATCCATGGCTTGCTGTGCAGGTGCAAATTGTGCCAGCAGCCTCGCCACTTCCGCCTGCACTAAATACAAGCGACTAGACACTTGCAACTGGTCCGCAGGCGTCAGTGCCACTTGTGGCATTAGGGTAAACGCTTGCTGGCAATATTGCAGTGCCAAGGCGGAATGACGTTGACGTAAATGCCAAGCAAGTCGCACCTGCAACTCCAACTGGGTAGCCAGCGATTTCGAGGTTAGTGATTGCGAGGCTAGCGATTGCGAAGCCAGCGATGGCGACAGCGCCTGTTGCCAATCAGCTAACTCTGCATCTGTCGCGAACAGACTCAAAGTGCCAATTATTTGCTGATTAACGGCCATAATGAGTGACCTGTTGTTGCAGCCACGTGGTCGCCTGACTTGCAGGGAGTGGCTTACTAAATAAATACCCTTGGAAATACTGACAACCGAGCGCTTTCAGCCGCTCGGCTTGTTCCGCAGTTTCCACCCCTTCCGCAATCACTGCTAATTTAAAACTTTGTGCTAAGGCAATAATGACGCGGATGATGGCTTCGTCATTGTCATCGGTTAAAAAATGGCGCACAAACACTTGGTCAATTTTTAAAACATGCAAGGGATAGCCTTTTAAATAAGCCAAACTGGAATAGCCAGTGCCAAAATCATCCATGGCTAAAATGACGCCGTCGTTGGCCAAACGCTGCATCATCGCTTGCACTTGCGCCGCGTTTTGCATGGCAATACTTTCGGTGATCTCCAGTTCCAATAAGTGTGGCGGTAAGCCAGTTTGTATAAGCGTCTCTGTCACCAGCTGGTATAAATCGTTGTTTTCAAACTGACAGGTCGATAAATTCACGGCAATTCGCATCGGGGCAAACCCCATCGCCAACCAAGCTTGCATTTGGCGACAGGCTTGTTGCAACACCCAAGCGCCAATCGGAATAATTAACCCACTGCTTTCTGCGATAGGAATAAATTCGGCGGGTGAAACCTGACCAAACTCAGGATGCTGCCAACGCAATAACGCTTCAAAGCCAGTAACTTGCAGAGTTTGCGCATCCAGCTGGGGTTGATAGCATAAATACAGCTCGTCATTGGCCAGCGCACTATGCAAGGCTTGCAGCATTTTCATCCGCCGACACAACAATGCGCTCGTTTTGGCGCAGTAATAGGCAAAATTTCCACCCGCTTTCGGTTCGGGTTCGGCCACTTCGGCTTGTTGGATGAGTGCAACGGCATCCGGACTATCGGCTTGATAAAATGCGATGCCGGCGGTGGGCTGAAAAAAATGGGCGGTATCCTCAATGTGCACCGCTTGTGACAACTGCTGCAGTAACTGCAAAATCACCGAATTCATCTGTTCGGTGGTAATGCCTGAAATCGCTAAGGCGAAGCTGCTATCACAGATTCGGCCAATATCTTCCACCTTAGAGGCTGGAGGTAAATATTGAGTCAGCTGCAGCAAACGCGCAGCAAAAGCACACAACACTTGCTCGTACAGTCGAGCGCCCGCGGACTGACGCACACTATGCAAGGCATTGAGCGTCACCACGACCGTTGCTAACGGCTGTTGCCGAGAGCCAACCCGCGCGATGGCCCCTTGTAATGCTTCCTCAAAACCAGAGCGGTTGGACAGTTCAGTGACCGGATCAAAACGGCGAAGCCTGATGGTTTCTTGCTGCAAGCGCTGTTGCTCTGCATGTCGAGTGGCTTGCCGTTCCAGTTGGGTTTGCACCACTTCGAGTAATTCATGGCGGGAAAACGGTTTGCTGAGATAATCATCGGCGCCCAGTTTCATGCCTTCGCGGATATCAGTCCGATCTGCTCGGGCCGTTAAAAATACAAAAGGGATCGCCGCAGTTGCAGAGTGTTGGCGAATCGCCGTCAACAATTGGTGGCCATCCATTACGGGCATCATCATGTCCGATAAAATCAGATCTGGCTGCTCGTGCAAAGCGCAAGCAAGCGCAATTTGACCATCCTCAGCCGCGGTGACCGCATAGCCTTCAAACTGCAAAGTCCTGACTAAATTTGAACGAATAATTGGGTCATCTTCGGCAACTAGCACCTTTTTTGCAGCTATTTTGGGTAAATCTGCGGGCATCCATCCACTCCTTCTTTTGCCAACTGAAGCATAGCCATAATTCAGCGAGAGAACAGCTCGGAGCAGTCGAGTTTGCCCCCCTGATTTTCCAATGGGCTTTTTGCTCCAATTTCAGCCGCAAAGCCCAGCATTTGCCAGCTTCGCTTGTATTGACAGCAAAGCTCTGATTACACTGCAGCCAATATTTCCGCCCGAGTAATGTTGATGACCGATTTTATTGCAGATAACAGCAGCGGCTTTGCCGATCTTGCCAAACAAAAGATTGCTGAATTTAATGCGCAGCATTGGGATGCCAGCCAGCGCCAAGCGCTGGGACTGAAAAAACTGAATGCACAAGGCGAGATTGTGGCGATGCTGGCTGGCCGCACCTTTGGCAATTGGTTTTATCTGGAATCGTTTTGGTTGGCCGCCAGTGAGCGCGGCCAGGGCTTAGGCAGCCAGATGTTAGCTGCCGCCGAAGGTATCGCCAAATCGCGAGGCTGCGCCTTCGTGCTACTGGATACTTTAGATTTTCAGGCCAAACCCTTTTACCTGCGCCATGGCTATCAAGTGCAGTGGGTGCAGCAAGATTATCCGTTGGCAGGCGGCGCTAAGTATTTTATGACGAAGACGTTGCAATAACCGCTGAGCGCTTAGGCAATAACCGCTGAGCGCGCAAGAGGCACCAGCAAGCAGTGCCTTGTGCACTGTGCGTGGAAATCTGGGGGCTATGCTTATTCAGGGCCTATGAAGCCCAGTGTAGCTTCAGTGCAGCCCAGAGCAGCTTCAATGCAGCCCAGAGCAGCTTCAGTGCAGCTCAGATGCTGAGTGAAGCTAAGAAGCCCAGTTAAGCTATTTTTGCAAAGATTTGACTATCGGTATCAAACCCTTTTTCCGCCAGCCAAGCAAAAGCCGCTTCTTGCGTTGGATAAACTCGGCGTTCAAAGACTTCCGTTTTGTCGATGACCATGCGCTCAAGTTGGTACTGTTTCACCATATGCGGGCAGTAAATTTGCGCGGCATAACTCAGTTGGTGGTCGATACACCACTGCACCAACTGTTTGATGACAGGTTCAATTTCTGGCACACCCAACTGCCAGTTATCTAAATACACCAAATGCGCCCAAGGAGCATGGCTCAGCGGTACCGCAAGGCGAATAAACTCAGCAGAAAACTCTTCTGCGGTGCGACGATCCCAACTGCCGTTGACCACCGCCATAATGACTTTTTGCTCACGCCACAATTTAAATTTTGGATTCATCTTTCACAACCTAATTGATGCAGGGCCTGATCTTACTGGTAACACTACACCCATAGTTTGATTTGGCACAGCGTAAAACTAATTAAAACGAATTATTGGCCAATTGCCTAGCATGGCTCATCGAACAATGCGCGTTCCGGCAAATCCACTGGTCGTTGCGCTCGATACTCTACAGCCTTGGGCACTATTTCCTGTGTACCCTATTTTCCCTGTACCTCTATTTTCCTGAGCTTTTTTCTTTTAGGATAAATTTTCTCATTTGTGAAGCGAGGAGCTTGCATGAAACTCACGGGTACCGCATTTTTACTGACTGGCGTTTTGCTATTGTCTGCCACTGCACAAGCCATCACACCAACCGCTTTAACCCCAACAATGGCAACAAACTCAGCGCTGACAGCAGTAAAACTGCCCGATGCGCTTGCTGTGTTATCCGAACAATCTCAGGCGCAAGTGATTGACCAACTATTAGAAAAACGCCTCACCCAACTTATTCCAACCTTGATGCAACAACACAATATCGACATGTGGCTGTTGATTTCGCGCGAATATAACGAAGATCCGGTGCTCGAAACGATGCTGCCAGCCACTTGGTTATCAGCACGGCGCCGAACCATGCTGGTCATTGTGGATCCCGGTGACGGCAAACCCACCGAATTTTATGCGGTCGCCCGTTACGATGTCGGCACCGTATTCAAAAAAGCGTGGGATGTGGAACAGCAACCTGATCAGTGGCAAGCACTGGCAAGTCTGATCCAACAAAAAAATCCACGCCGCATTGGCATTAATCAATCCGCCGACTTTGGTCATGCCGATGGCATGGTGGCCACTGAACTCACGTTGCTGAAAAAAGCATTGGGCACACAGGCCGACAAGCTCGTCAGTGCTGAAAAACTGGCGGTCGGTTGGCTCGAAACCCGGTTACCCGAAGAAATTCAGTATTATCAAAAACTCGCCGCAATTGGCCACAAGCTGATTGCGACGGCCTTTTCCAACCAAGTCATTACGCCGGGCACCACCAGCACTGAAGATGTCGTTTGGTGGCTGCGCCAACAAAGTACCGCACTTGGCTTGCCTGTTTGGTTCCATCCCACGGTGTCACTGCAACGCCCAAGCTCTGGCAAATTTGATCAAGTCAAAGCCTTCAGTGCCGCCAAAGCCGACAATATCATTCAACCGGGTGACTTGTTGCATGTCGATTTTGGCCTAACTTATCTGCGCTTAAACTCAGATCAACAACAACATGCCTATGTGTTAAAACCTGGCGAGACAGATGCACCCGCTGAACTCAAACAAGCACTGCGTCTTGGCAATCAGGCGCAAGACATCCTAACGCAACAGTTTCAAACTGGCCTCACTGGCAATCAGCTGTTAAAACAAAGTTTGACCAAAGCACAACAGCAAGGATTGAAAGCGACCATTTATAGTCATCCGATTGGCCATCATGGCCATGCGGCCGGCCCAACCATCGGCATGTGGGATAATCAACAGCACATCGCAGGCAGTGGCGATTATCCGCTTCACGCCAATACCGCCTATTCAATTGAATTAAACGTGGCGGTGAATTTACCCAGCTGGGGCAATGAGATCCGCATCATGTTGGAAGAGGATGGCTATTTTGA
>CAZIPG010000076.1:6381-13096 GCA_964540955.1 uncultured Rheinheimera sp. | reverse complement strand
CGCTTGTTTTAATATTGTCGCAACTTTAGTGATGGCGGTGCGGGAAAAGGAATCGGATATCGCCATCTTACTGACGATGGGGACATCGCCCGGGGTTGTTGTTCGGGCATTTATGTGGATGGGCTGGCTGAATGGCCTCAAAGGCACTGCATATGGCTGCATCATCGGCTTACTGCTGGCTTGGCAGATTGAAGCAATTTATGGGGCAATTGCCAAGCTCACTGGCGCGACATTGCTCGATCCGACTATTTATTTTATTGACTATCTGCCCTCAGAAATTCACTGGCAAGATGCTGTGTTGACTGTAGTGGTTGCCTTGGTGCTGAGTGGCATAGCCACTTTATATCCAGCCTTGCGTGCTGCTAAAGTTCAGCCTGCTTTGGTGCTCGGTCAGCGTTAAGGTGTTCAAGTGAAGCGTTGTTTGCAACGCTTCGCCAGAACAACCCAGCCAAGCAAACTCAGCCCAGCTTGGCGCACAAACTTGGTGAAGCTGTCTAGTTAAATACGGACGGTTCACCACTGTTTGGCTCATCTCTGTTTAGTACACCACTGTTTAGTTCATCTATGTTTGCCATCCGACAGTAATATTCATGGCTGTCGGTTGGCAATTTCAAATTCAGTGGTTTACTTTTAATTTACATTTATTCTTGCACCCGGCAAATACATGGAACGTTTTTGTTATGGGGTATTTTGCGCAGTTGCGATTGCCTGCCTACTCCCTGAATTACCGCCACTGAAGTTCTTGTTGCTATCAGGTTTGTTTCTGCTCATCTCTGGCTATTTCAAAGCGTATCTGCTGATGGGCTTTAGTTTGTTTTTATTCAGCTTAAGTGGCCAGGTTTGGTGGCATCAACAGCGAGTGCAAGCAACGCTCGAATTGGATCAACAGCCTTTAGTCGGCGAGATCCTGTCAATTCCAACTCGTTATGAGGATAGTTATTTCTTTTTATTGGCAGTAAAAACAGCGCAAGACTTCAATTCACCCATCATTGCCGTCCGCTGGTTTGATACTTTAGAAAAACCAGCCGCAGGTCAAATTTGGCAGTTTCAACTCAAACTCAAACCGGTACGAGGCGTCGCCAATCCTGGCTCAGGCAGTCGCGAAATGGCGGCTTTAGTCCATGGGGTGGTGGCGCAGGGCACTGTCAAAGCATATAAACCTCTCAGACCAAGCCGAAGCTTGCGCCAACAAGCCTTTGACAAACTGACCGCCAGTGCAGGGCAGTTGCCAAGTTTTGCCATCTTGTTGGCTTTAACGGTGGGAGAGCGGCCTTTTACCCCAGAACTCTGGCAGGCATTACAAAGTAGTGGTTTGAGTCATTTGATATCCATTTCGGGAATGCATATTGCGCTGGTGTTTGGTTGGATTTTGTTGCTAAAACCCATAATCCAATGGCTACCACTCAATCAACTCAGTCGTGAACGGCTGTTATGGGGATTGGCCTTAATGGGAGCGTTGGCATATTGCACCTTGGCGGGATTCGCCATTCCCACTTGGCGGGCTCTATTAGCGATTATCATCATGACCACTTTACGTTTATTACTGCGACGAACCAGTGGTTGGCGTTTTAGTCTGGTGTTCACAGCGGTGTTGTTGGTGTGCTGGCCGACGTTGATGCTCAGTATGAGTTTTTGGTTATCGGTGAGTGCGGTGGCGCTGATCTTTTATATGCAATGGCGCTTTCCACAACCCAATCATTGGCGCGGGACAATCCAGCAATTTGTGTATTTTCAATGGTTGTTTACTGTGATGTTATTGCCTATCAGCCTGTTATTTTTCCATGGTATCGCGCCATTGGCTTTTTTTTGTAATTTATTGATTGTGCCCTGGATCAGCATGATTGGTATTCCGATTTTGCTGATTGTTTTTGTGCTGCAATTGTTTTTTACTCGCCCGCTGTCTTGGCTTTGGCAGGTGGTTGACTGGGTTTTTTATCCGCTGATGAGGCTATTCAGTCAGGTGGCAGACGCCGAATATTGGTGGTCTTTACCCGAACTCAGCACTATTGCCTTATTCTCCTTGATGATCGCTTGTGTGCTTTGGCTGAACGTCAAACGAAGAGTCTGGTGGCTGGTGATCACAGGCTTTGCTCTGCCGGTGTTTTTGCAATGGTTACAACCAGCGCCAATCGCGCTGCATTTGATAGATGTAGGCCAAGGAACGTCCGTGGTATTGCAGCAAAACCAACGGGCAATTCTCTATGATTTAGGGCCTCGTTATGGCGATTACAGCGCAACGAAATCGCATGTGTTGCCTTACTTACGTTATCTGGGCATCAATCAGTTGGATTATGTCATTTTGAGTCATAATGACAGTGATCATACCGGTGATTGGCGCGTCATCCAGCGAGCTTACCCGCAAGCCACTTGGATCACGGATATTCCTGATTTACCCACTCGACAGGGATGTCGTCAGTTACCACGCCAATGGCAGTCTTTCAAGTTCAATGTGCTGTGGCCTGAGCCTTGGCAATTAGCAGCAGATCAAGCCCCCAAGAACCAACACTCCTGTGTGGTTGAAATCACTGCCCAAGCGCCGCTGAAACCTTGGCGAATTTTATTGACTGGAGATGCTGATATTGCAGCCGAGCGGGCCATAGTTGCAAAAGTGCCCAACCTGAAGACTGACATTTTATTACTGGGTCATCATGGCAGTAAAACCAGTTCTGATGTTCAGGTGCTCAAGCAACTATCCCCTCAAGTTGCACTCAATAGTGCCGGGTTTGATAACCCTTATCGCCATCCTGCCCCCGAAGTGTTGGCGAAGTTGTCGTTACTGCAGATCCCGTATTATGGCACCGCAGAGCATGGCGCAATTCGGGTGGATTTAGCCACAGATCACTTGGCATTGCAGTTCTGGCGGCAGCATTTATTTTTAGGCTGGGTGGAAAATCTCACAGTGCATGCTGAAACTGATGCCTTAACAAGGTAGAATAAAAGCGTTTCTTCTTTTTAGGTAACTATTTTGACTACGCAAACAACCAGTTCAGTCGCTACATTTCGTCGTTTGATGAGTTATGCCAAGCCTTATCGACTGGGTTTTATCATGGCTATCCTTGGCATGATTGGCTACGCCCTTATTGATGTTTATTTCATCAATGAATTTGAGACTTTTATCGACCGCGGTATTACCGAAAAGGATCAAGAATATTTTTTCTGGGCACCGATCGTGGTGGTGCTGCTTTTTGCAATTCGCGGCGTGTTTAACTTTATCTCAAGTTACAGTTTAAGCTGGGCGGGGACTCATATTGTCAAAGACTTGCGACAGCAATTATTCCAGCATTTTATGCGTTTACCCGTCAGTTACCATGATCAGCATAGTACTGGCGAGCTGATTTCAAAAATTACCTATGACGCTGAACAAATTAAACAGGCGTCGAGTAAAGCATTGGTGGTCCTTATTCACGAAGGTGCTTTTGTTTTAGGGTTGTTGGTGGTGATGTTCAGTAAAAGTTGGCAGTTATCGGCGATTTTTCTGCTCATTGCGCCATTAATTGCATTGATTGTTTCGGTTGTTTCTAAACGCTTTCGCCATATTAGTCAGCGGATGCAAGGCACTATGGGGAATGTGACCACTAGCGCTGAACAAATGTTGATAGGTCATAAAGTGATTTTGTCTTTTGGCGGTCAAGCGATTGAAGATAAACGCTTTAATGAAATTAATAATCGCAATCGTCAGTTAGATGTCAAACTCGAATCGACCAAAGCGATCAGTGTTTCTCTGATTCAAACGATTGCTTCAGGGTCTTTAGCCTTTGTGATCTACTTGGCTAGTTTTCCTGAGATGTTAGAAACCCTGACTCCAGGTAAATTCACCACGATTTTAACCTCCATGTTATTGCTGTTAAAACCGCTGAAGCAATTAACCACTGTGAATAGTGATTTCCAGAAGGGCATGGCAGCTGCAGCTGCAGTGTTTAGTGTACTTGATGAAAAAACTGAGCAAGATACTGGCACGGTGGAACTTGGCCGAGTACGTGGCGATATCGAGGTGAAAAACTTAAGTTTCCAATATCCAGGTCATGAAAAGCTGGTGTTGAAAAACCTGAACTTTACGGTAAAAGCTGGGCAAACCGTGGCTTTGGTGGGTAAGTCAGGCAGTGGTAAAACCACAATTTCTAGTTTGTTACCGCGTTTTTATGAAATTGAACAAGGCCAGATTTTACTTGATGGTTATGATACCAAAGACTGCACACTGGCCAGTTTACGTCGGCAAATCGCGGTGGTTTCTCAGCAGGTTGTCCTGTTCAATGACACCATTGCCAATAATATCAGCTATGGCTACACCGGGGAGCTAACGCGCGAACGTTTGATTGAAGTGGCTGAAAAAGCCCATGTCATGGAATTCGCAGCGGGAATGGAGCAGGGGCTAGATACCGAAATTGGTGAAAATGGTGTGACCTTATCGGGTGGCCAACGTCAGCGGATCGCAATCGCTCGCGCTCTGCTGCGGCAAGCACCTGTGCTCATTTTGGATGAAGCGACTTCCGCACTGGATACTGAATCTGAACGGAAGATCCAAGGCGCTTTTGATGAGTTGCTGAAAAACCGCACCAATATTGTCATCGCGCACCGCTTATCGACCATCGAAAAAGCAGATGTGATTTTGGTGATGGTTGAAGGTCAAATTGTCGAACGAGGTTCTCATCAGGAGTTACTTGCGCAAGCAGGGGTCTACGCCAACTTGTACAAATTGCAATTTGGGGATGGTGCATGACCTGCGGCTGTGACCAGCGTCCCGAAACAACGAAGCGCGAGTCGACAACGAGCAGTTTCGCGCAACGCGTTGAGCAAAGCTGGTATCAGCCGTCCTGGCTCACTCTTTTGTTGTTGCCTTTATCCGCTATTTTTGGTTTGGTCACAGCCTTGCGTCGCTGGATGTATCGACGTGGCTTTTTGACTGTGACTCAGCTGCCCGTGCCGGTGATAGTTGTCGGCAATATCAGTGTCGGGGGAACTGGCAAAACACCACTGACCGTATGGCTATGCGAGTATCTGAAACAGCAAGGTTTAAAACCCGGGATCTTAAGCCGTGGTTATGGCGTTAAACTGGCAAAACCCACCTTGGTGTCCCCTGCAATGGCGGCAGAAGAGGTGGGCGATGAACCGCTGTTGTTGGCACAGCTGACCCAAGTTCCCGTGGTGGTTTGGCCTGCGAGAGCCGCTGGTGGCGAGTATTTATTAGCCAACACGGATTGTAATATCATTATCTGCGATGATGGTTTGCAGCATTACGCTTTGGCACGAGATATCGAAATTATCTTGATTGATGGTCAGCGTGGCCTTGGTAATGGCTATTTATTGCCTGCAGGTCCGCTGCGAGAAGGCCGCTCCCGTTTGCAAGCGGCGGATTTGGTGCTTAGTAACTCGGCGGCAAGCGCGCTAACGCCCTATCAAATGAGTATTGCCCCGCAAAGTGCAATCAGTTTGGTACCCAATCAAGCCCCGCTAACACAGCATGATCCCGTCACCTTGGTCAGTGGGATTGGCAATCCAAGCCGGTTTATGAATACTGTGGCTGAAGTGGGATATCCTATTGTCGATACCCGCTTTTTTCCAGATCATCACCCATTTGTGGCAACAGATTTGCGGGATATTCGAGGGGCGGTATTGATGACCGCGAAGGATGCCGTAAAATGCCAAGCCTTTGCCCAACCGAATTGGTATTATTTACCGATCTCCGCTCAGCTACCTGAGGCGGCGCAGCAGATCATTCAGCAAAAAATCCAACAAACACGGAGCCGTTATGGCCTTTAATATTGCATTATTAGATATCGTGGCTTGTCCATTGTGTAAAGGCAAACTGAAGTTAGATAAAGCCAATCAACGGCTGATTTGTACTTTTGATCGCTTGGCTTATCCTATCAAGCAAGATATTCCTGTGTTATTAAGCCAAGAAAGCCAAGAATTGAGTGCTGCCGAGGTTGAACCATGGCTTTCGTAGTCGTGATCCCCGCACGGTTTGCGAGCAGTCGGCTGCCAGGCAAACCTTTGGCTGATATTGCTGGCAAGCCGATGGTGCAATTGGTTTGGCAACAAGCGATGCAAAGTGGTGCCAGTCGAGTGATTATTGCCACCGATGATGCTCGTGTTGAAGCCGCAGCCCAAGCGTTTGGCGCTGAAGTCTTGATGACCAACCCAAACCATAACTCGGGAACCGAGCGCTTGGCTGAAGTCGTGAAGATGTTAGGCTTGGCCGCTGATACTGTGGTGGTGAATGTGCAGGGCGATGAGCCATTTATCCCGCCAAGTATTATTCGTCAGGTTGCTGATAATTTAGCTTCACAGCAACAAGCGCGCATGGCAACACTGGCGGTAGCACTAACCAGTCAAGCTGAGATTGCCAATCCGAATATTGTGAAAGTGGTGTGTGATCAACACGACTATGCACTGTATTTTAGTCGTGCAGTTGTTCCTTTTGACCGCGATGGTGCCTTCACGGAACAACTTGCGATGCACTATCGCCGTCACATTGGTATTTATGCCTACCGTGCTGGTTTTATTTTGGATTATGTCAGCTGGCCGACTTCAAGTCTTGAGCAAATTGAGTGCTTAGAACAGCTCCGCGTGCTGTGGCAAGGCGAGAAAATTCATGTGGCTTTAGCGCAAGAAGTGCCTCCTGTTGGTGTTGATACGCCTGCAGATCTGGCTCATGCGCGCGAGGTCGCGGCCCAATTGGTTTGCTAATGTCCACTGTTATGCCCCTGACGTCGCC
>CAZIPG010000076.1:4504-6281 GCA_964540955.1 uncultured Rheinheimera sp. | reverse complement strand
CGGCAAGTTTTGCTGTGGTGTTACTGCACGCCGATTTTGTGGTGATCGATAAATCGGCAGATGTCAGTTTTCATTCGGAAGACGGGGCAGGGTTGGTGGTGCAAGTTGCAAAGGTGCTAGGTTTTCCTGTCTATCCTGTGCATCGCCTTGATAAAGTAACATCAGGATTGCTGATTTTAGCGCGTTCGAGCCAAGCGGCTGCGCAATTAAGCGCGATGTTTGCCGAGCAACAGATCCAAAAATATTACTTGGCGTTGTCTTTGGCAAAACCCAAGCAAAAACAAGGCTGGGTCAAAGGGGACATGGTGGCCGCAAGACGTGGCGCTTACAAACTGACCTCGAGCAGCCACAATCCAGCCATTAGTTATTTTTTCAGTGTAGGTTTTGCTGAGCAAGGTGTTTTGCCAAGCAGCTGTCGGGCGTTTTTGATTAAACCCTTCACTGGCAAAACCCATCAAATTCGAGTTGCCTTGAAATCCATGTCAGCCCCAATTGCTGGCGATGAGCTGTATCAGGCTGAAGTTGCCGATCGAGTGTATTTGCATGCTTATGGGCTTGATTTCCACTGGCAACAGCAACGCATTCAATTAGTGTTGCCGCCTTCGCAAGGGGCTTGGTTTTTAGCGCCAGAATTGACTGAGTTATTGTTGACGCAGTGGGCTCTGCCCTGGTCATTGGCATTTCCACAGTTAAAGAAAGCTCAGTGAGGAGCGGACAGAACCGCTCAGTCTGCCCAATCCGTCAGCACAGTCAGTCTGCCCAATCAGTCTTCCCAAAGACGTCTGCGTGCTGACAGTTTGGATCAGGAAGCGGACAACAATTGGTAAAAAGATCCTTCGCCATTTGATGATCTTTAATAGATTGATTTTTAATAGATAGATTTTTTATAGATAGATTTTCGATAGGTTTATATGAACGAACAATATCTGCGCCGTTTCGCTGGCATCGGTCGATTATACGGCACGCTGGCCTTAGAAAGTTTTGCTTCTGCCCATGTCTGCGTGATCGGCATAGGTGGCGTTGGCAGTTGGGCGGCTGAGGCGCTGGCTCGTTCAGGCATTGCTGCTATCACTTTAATTGACTTGGACGATATTTGTATCAGCAATACCAATCGTCAAATTCACGCATTAACGAGCACTATTGGCCAAGATAAAACAGCAGTGATGGCGGCTCGCATTCGAGAAATTAACCCGGATTGCCAAGTCAATTGTGTTGAAGAATTTGTGGCTGCCGATAATTTATTTGAGATATTTGCGAACAAGTTCAGTTATGTCATTGATTGTATTGATTCAATCAAAGCAAAAACAGCGCTGATAGCCCACTGTAAACGTAATAAAATCCCGTTAGTCACTATTGGCGGCGCTGGTGGTCAAATCGATCCCACGCAAATTGCACTGACTGATTTGGCAAAAACCATCAATGATCCGTTACTGGCCAAAGTACGCAACAATTTACGACGGGATTATCATTACAGTCGCAATGTGAAGCGCAATTTCGGCATTGATGCGGTTTATTCAACCGAGCAACTGCGTTATCCCAAACCGGATGGTTCCGTCTGTAATGCGAAACAGTCTACTGAAGGTGCGATGCGGCTGGATTGTAGTGGCGGTTTTGGTGCTGTCACTGTGGTCACTGCCAGTTTTGCTTTTGTCGCAGTCAGTCGCGTTTTACAAAAGCTGGCGGATAAAGCCAATAAAGCTAGCCAGTAATTAATTCTTGCCAATCATCTTGGCAAGTCATCTCAGCCAGTCATGTCTGCCAGTTATGTCTGCCAATC
>CAZIPG010000076.1:0-4494 GCA_964540955.1 uncultured Rheinheimera sp. | reverse complement strand
CCGATTATGTCAGTCATTTACTTCGGCGCTGAAGTCGGGACATGACTCAAAGCAGCCTATTCCAGCTACGCTCAAGAGTTGACGGGGATTGACCGTTGAGTTTAGTGATTCGCCTTGGTATCCATGGCTTGTTGCATTAACCTCAGCACCGCAGCGACGCCATTGTTGCGTGAAGTTGACAGCTCTGCGCCCAAATTCAACTGCAACCAGCAGTCGGTGAGGGCCGATTTTTGTTCATGCTCAAACCAAACAGCCAGCACAAGCGCAATAATCCCTTTGACCACCCGCGCCTCGCTCTCAAACGCAAAAGCCAAAGGGGTGACTTGTACTTGCAACCAAGCAGCACTTTCACACCCTTGCACTAAGCTTTCTTCGGTTTTGAGCTCTGCAGGCAGCATCGGCAGTTGTTTGCCCAATTGCATAATTATGCGGTACTTGCTCTGCCAATCGCGCTGCAAACGAAACTTGGCTAATTCGGCTGAAGCAATGCTTTTGATAAACAACTCAGTGCCAATAAATGGGTTCATCGCAGCAACTCCACTGCCGCTTTCACGGCTTGCAGGGTGCGGTTGATTTCATCCGCGGTATTATAAGGCGCTAGGCTAAAGCGAACCGCGCCAGCTTGTTGCAACGCTTGAAATAGCGGCATGGCGCAATGAGTTCCTGCTCTAGCTGCAACATGTTGTTGATCCAACAATACTGCGAAATCACTGGGATGTTCATGGCGAATATTGCAGCTGACAATCCCGGCATTGTCAGTAAGGCTTGAGAAAATCTCAATTTCTGGCATGGCCGCTAAACCCTGCCAAAGTTGCTGGAGTAGTTGTTGCTTATGCTCGTGTAAATCCTGTTGATTTTGTTCAGCATACCAGCGGACCGCTGTCGCGAAACCAATGGCACCGACAATATTGGGGGTGCCGGCTTCTAGACGAAAGGGTAAATCATTGAGGGTAGTTTTATGAAAACTCACCTGTTTGATCATTTCGCCGCCATAACAAAGCGGGCGTAATTTTGCTAATTGTTCAGTTTTGCCATACAGCACCCCAATGCCTGTTGGGCCATAGAGTTTGTGGCCTGAGCATAGATAAAAATCGCAATCTAAGGCTTGCACATCAACCGGTTCATCACTGATCCCTTGCGAGCCATCAATGATCGTGATGGCGCCGACGGCCTTGGCCAGTTGCACCATTTTGGCAATCGGATTGCGATGACCCAAGCCATTGGCAACATGGGTAAAACTCACGACTTTTGGCTTTTTATCGTGTAGAAGTTGCTGAAATGCGGCCAAATCAAGTTGATTATTGGCGTCTAACGGCGTGACTTCGATGGCGATTTTTAAAGGTTCGCCATGAAATTGCCAAGGAACAATGTTGGCATGATGTTCAAGTGCCGTCAGTAAGACACAATCGCCAGTATTCAGCACTGTTCCCATAAGACCAAAGGCTAATTGATTGAGTGCCATAGTCGCACCCGATGTCCAAATAATTTGCGATGGATCTGCCGCGTTCAAAAATTTTGCCAGCACCAAGCGCGCATCCTCAAACTGAGCAGTCGCCAGTTGACTCAAGGCATAGGCGCCGCGATGGACATTACTGTAATTCTGCTGATAAAACTCGGTCATGGCGTTTAAAACAGCCGAAGGTTTTTGGCTACTGGCCGCACTATCGAGATAGATCAATGCTGAATGTTGTTGAAAGAATGGAAATTGTTGACGGAATTTTTCAACATCGAACATGAAGTAGCCTATGAAAATTCGTTATGACAGCAGAGAAGACCGTAAAAGCTCGCGATTTTGCCTTGTTTTACAGGGAGCAGCAAGCGAAACAGCAAGGCGATTGCAGCAATGTATCGATGTTTAATTAAAAAAAAACCGAAGCAAAGCTTCGGTTTTTTTTCGATGGAATCGGCTTAACGTGCAGATTTCTTGACGAAATCGCGCGCTGTGTAGCCAGTGTATAACTGACGTGGACGGCCAATTTTGTGGCCTTTGTCAGATAACATTTCATCCCAGTGAGAGATCCAACCGACAGTCCGGCTCATGGCGAAGATCACTGTAAACATCGATGTTGGAATACCGATGGCTTTGAGGATAATGCCTGAGTAGAAGTCAACGTTCGGATAAAGTTTCTTCTCGATGAAGTACGGATCTTCAAGTGCAATGCGCTCTAGCTCCATTGCAACATCCAATAATGGGTCTTGGATATTCAGTTCTTTTAATACTTCATGGCAAGTTTCGCGCATAACTTTAGCGCGTGGGTCAAAGTTCTTGTATACGCGATGACCAAAGCCCATCAAGCGGAAAGAGTCATTCTTATCTTTGGCACGACGCACAAACTCCGGGATCCGATCCACTGAACCAATCTCTTGCAACATCTTCAAGCAAGCTTCGTTGGCGCCGCCATGCGCAGGACCCCACAATGAAGCGATACCTGCTGCAATACAAGCGTAAGGGTTAGCACCTGAAGAGCCCGCTAAACGGACTGTTGAAGTTGATGCATTTTGCTCATGGTCAGCATGCAGCATGAAAATCCGGTCCATGGCTTTTGCCACAGTTGGACTGACATGGTACGGCTCAGCTGGCACAGAGAACATCATATGTAAGAAGTTTTCTGCGTAGCTCAGCTCGTTGCGTGGATACACAAATGGCTGGCCAACGGTGTATTTGTAAGCCATAGCTGCAATCGTCGGTAGCTTGGCAATTAAGCGATGGGCTGAACGCTTACGCTGTTCTGGATCATTGACGTTTAGGTCTGAATGGTAGAATGAAGACATTGCACCAACCACACCGCACAGCATGGCCATTGGATGCGCATCAACGCGGAAACCTTGGAAAAATGAAGCTAATTTCTCATGGACCATAGTGTGGCGAGTGATGACATGAGTAAATTCATCATATTGTTCTGCTGTTGGCAGTTCGCCTTCTAGCAACAAATAACACGTCTCGAGGTAATCCGATTCAACAGCCAGCTGTTCAATTGGATAACCACGATGTAACAGGATCCCGTTATCACCATCGATATAAGTGATTTTTGATTCACAAGAGCCAGTCGACATAAAACCTGGGTCAAAGGTGAAGTAGCCTTGCTGACCTAAGGCGCGTACATCGATCACATCTGTTCCTGCAGTGCCGGAATAAATCGGCAACTCAAACGGCGCCAGACCTTCGATATGCACGACAGCTTTTTTTTCTGCCATTGGATTTCTCCTGTGTTGTTATTGGTTTAACTGGTAGCTATAACTTATTCTACCTGTATATGGGGGCTAAAAGTCAATTTTAATGCTTCAATGATTAATAAGTATTCGACTCTAGTCGTATTGCTCATCTTAGTAAATGCGTTAACGTATCAACAATGGATTTTAATCAACAAAATTAAACATAAATTGTAATCCCTTGTTCTGAAATATATACTGTCGCGGGTTCGAAATCAGTTCACCGACCGATAGATAAAAGTTTGGGCTGAACCACTCAGCGCTGTAGCCTGTATATCCATTGGGTGTTGACTGTTTATGCAGCAACGTATAATGACAACAAAGCTCACAAGGGCGTCGAAAGGCAAGAAACTGTGAAAAAGCAAAGACCTGTTAATCTTGATCTGACTACTATCCAAATGCCGGCAACGGCAAAAGCTTCAATCCTTCACCGCGTAACTGGCGTTGCAATGTTCTTCGCTTTAGTCTTCGTGATTTGGGCTTGGGCTGTCTCTCTTTCATCACCTGAAGGCTTCGATTTAGTGAAAAATGCCATGACGTCATTTATTGCTAAATTTATCGCCTGGGGAACAATCACTGTGTTGTTGTATCACTTAATTGGTGGCGTGCGTCACTTGATTATGGATATGGGGCATTGGGAAGAATTGGCATCTGGTAATCTGAGTGCGAAAATCGCAATCGCATTAGCCGTGGTGTTGTCGGTGTTAGTGGGAGTGTGGTTATGGTTCTAAATCAAGCATCGTTAAAACGTGATGGCGTTAAAGACTACGTCTCACTGCGTGCAACTGCGGTTATTTTAGCTGCCTACACGTTATTTATCCTCGGTTTTTTTCTGGTAACGCCTGAAGTTACTTATGAAGTGTGGAGCGGTTTATTCTCCAACTTACTGGTCAAAGTATTCACTTTATTGGCATTAGTTTGTATTGCTATCCACACCCAAATTGGTTTGTGGCAAGTACTGACTGATTACGTGAAGTGTTCAACCATGCGCGCTGTGCTGCAATTTGTGTTGTACGCATTAGCCTTTGGTTATGTCGCTGTTGGCCTATTTGTATTGTGGGGTGTGAAGTGAGTATTCCAGTTCGCGAATTTGATGCCGTAGTGATCGGCGCTGGTGGTGCGGGTATGCGCGCCGCTTTACAAATCACTGAGTCAGGCCTGACTTGTGCTTTATTATCTAAAGTATTCCCAACGCGTTCTCATACAGTATCAGCCCAAGGTGGTATTACTGTTGCGCTGGGTAATACCCACCCGGACAACTGGGAATGGCACATGTTTGATACC
>CAZIPG010000075.1:0-13136 GCA_964540955.1 uncultured Rheinheimera sp. | reverse complement strand
GTAATGACAAATCCAACAACACCAAATCGACTGACTGCTGCGCTAAGATCTGCCGTGCTTGGCTTAAATCTGCAGCCAATAGCACTTGATGGCCTTGCTGTTGTAAAAATCGCTCTGCCAACAAGCGATACGCAGGCTCATCATCGACTAGCAATACTCGGGCGGTGCGAAAAGATTCTAATGAAAATGGTTGCGCCATTATGCCAACTCTCCTGCAAAATCCATGACAAAGGCCACTGGCCATTCTGCGCTAGTTTGATGAACGATCTGGCCGCCATGTGCCTGTAAAATGCGTTGCACTATCGCCAAGCCTAAGCCACTGCCGCCTGGACGCTTACTGATAAAAGGCCGAAATAACTGCCCAGCCATCAGTGACTCATCTATTTTGGGGCCGTTATTTTGCACGCGGAGTTGCACACGGCCTGACTTGTTGATGTCTAAAACGCTCGCGGAGATTTGCAAGCAAGGCGCAGCGCCCGCCTCCGCGATGGTGAGAAACGCCCAAGCATTGTCGATGAGATTTTGCAGCACCTGCTGCACCCGATAAGGATCGGCATGCAACTGCAGAGTGTCAGGAATATCAATCTGCACCCTGACCCCCATCGGGGGTTGTTTGAGCAAACTTTCCACTAAAGGCTTTAATGGAAACCACTGCGGTTGCACCGTCAGTTTGCCCGCATACACCAACATATCCGCGATCAAGCGATCAGCCCGCTTCAGTTGCGTTTGAATATGGCCCCGCAATTCAGCATCAACGCCCGCCGACGCCATCGAGATAATATTCAGTGGATTGCGCAATTCGTGCGCCATGGCAGCCGCCAGCGCGCCAAGCTCCACCAAATGCTGCTGGGCTAATTGTTGTTTTTGTACTTCAGCAAGAGCCAACGCGGCTTGCAAACGCTCACAACGACTGAGTACTAATGAGGCAAACACATCCAAGGTTAAACGCAAAGTCGGCGTCAGTGTTGAATCGCCCTCACAGCGGAAAGACCATTGTTGCGGGGCATCTGCGTGAAAGCTCAAGGTTAATCCTGAACGACTGGCTGTTTGCGCCAGACATTGTTGCGCCTGCCAGATACTCAGTTGCATTGGTTGTTTCAAAGGTTGAGCTATCAAAGCTGCAGCCTGTTCGGCCAGTTCCTGCCAATCTTTGGCGGCGGATAATTGCTGTTGCCACTGCTGTAACATCTGTGGATTGAGCTGTACACCGGGATAAATTAACCGCTCAGCAAGCGCACTCGCCGGTTGATAGGCCGCAGCCGCTAACACCAATAACAATGTGGAATAGAGCCACAATTGGTACCCGGGCACGGCAGTTAAAGCGGGCATGCCCAGCTGGCCAAACAGCGCACTGATAAGCCCCACCAAAATTAACAGCAAAAACGCCATCACCAGATAACCCAGCGCGCGACTGGCAAAGGCATTCACGGCTAGCAATTGATAACGCACCACCGAGTACACCATCAGCACTAAATAGGCGGGCAATAACAACATCGGCCATGGATACCAATCTAAGCCAAACGAAGGAAACACAAAACTAGTCGCCAGCAATAAGCCTAGGCCTGCGGTCATAAACAATGCCAAGATGGAAAACCGCTTCGTGCCTTCATAAGCGGCACTGCCCCACCACAACACGGCATGTGCTAAGACGCCAACCGCGACTGTATATGCCAAGTTGAACCAACCAAAGCCACTAAACACAAAAAAGTCTTGGATCTGGTGTAATCGCACTACGGCATAAGACGGGTAATACCAACTGAGCAAGACGATGGCCGTCGATAATCCCAACCACAGGTGGGTGGTTTTTTGCAAAACACCGAGCCAACGCGGCTGCGGCTTATCTTTGAGATATTGCAGCGCAAAGACTAAGAAAAAGGTTGGCATCAACGGGTTGGCTAACACCAACGCGGCCCCTAGCTGCACCTTCTCCAGCTGCAATGCAAGATGGCCACCGCACCAAATCGCCATCATGGCACTGAAGCCGGCCAAGGGTTTCAGCACAGGTTGAAAACGGCTATGCCAGCCTAGCCATAAACTCGTGCATAAAGCACTCAGGATGGTCAGCAATAAAATCGTTGCAAAAACAACGGCAAAATCGAGTTCGACCGACATGAAACCCCTCACTCAACTGTCAACGAAGTTGACGAATCATCTAAAAACAGCCGTCAACTATCTTGTCACCTACCGCAATATACCGTAAAAAATTTGATTTAGATCAACATTTTGAGCGAATTCGAAAAGATGGCCTAACAATCGCATTGGTATGGCATCGTTATTGATTTTTTCCGTCCGAAGGAGTTGTTATGTCTTGGCCTGTATTATTGCTCGAAGGCGGCTTTGTGGTGGTGATGGTGGCGTTTCTAAGCCTGCTTTGGCTAGTGCGTGATCTCACCCAAGCGAAAACCAGCAAAGCACAAGAAGGAGATGCGTAATGGAACTCGATAGTGCGCTGTTATCCCGCATCCAATTTGCTTTTACCGTGAGTTTCCACATCATTTTTCCATCTATTACCATCGGCTTGGCAACGCTGATTGCGATTTGGGAAGGATTGTGGCTGAAAACACGCAATCCAATTTACCTGCAAATGGCGAAGTTTTGGATCAAACCTTTTGCCATCACCTTTGGCATGGGCGTGGTTTCGGGGATCGTATTGTCGTATGAGTTTGGAACTAACTTCTCAAAATTCTCCGAATTGACAGGCGCCGTTATTGGCCCGTTGATGGCTTATGAGGTGTTAACCGCCTTTTTCCTTGAAGCCGGTTTCTTAGGCGTGATGTTATTCGGCTGGCAACGCGTCAGCGCAAAATTGCATTTTTTTGCGACTTGCGTGGTAGCGGTTGGCACTTGGATTTCGGCGTTTTGGATCATCGCGGCCAATAGCTGGATGCAGACCCCGCAAGGGCACGCTATTGTCGATGGCAAATTTGTGGTGGAAAGCTGGTTCGAAGTCATTTTCAATCCATCGATGCCTTATCGGTTCAGTCATATGCTCCTCGCGTCGATGATCTGTGCAGGATTGGTGGTGTTAGCAACCAATGCCTGGTATCTGCGGCGTAACATCCATGTGGCAGTCGCGCGCAAAGGCTTGTCCTTTAGCTTGTGGTGGTTGCTGGCTTTGACACCGCTGCAGGCCTTTGTTGGCGATTTACACGGCCTCAATGTTAAAGAATATCAACCAGTGAAATTGGCGGCGATGGAAGGCATTTGGCCCGAGCGTGAAAGCCAAGTTCCGCTGTTGCTGTTTGCTATTCCTGATCAAACCGAGGAAAAAAACCATCTGGAAATTGGCATCCCTGGACTTGCCAGCCTGATCCTCACCCACAGCTGGGATGGTGAATTGCAAGGCTTGAAATCAGTCCCCGCCAGCGAACGGCCGAATGTGCCCATGGTGTTTTACTCATTTCGCATCATGGTCGGTTTAGGCATGTTGATGATTGCAGTTGCGCTGTGGGGGTTATGGCTGCGCCGTGGCCAACGTTTATATAGCAATCGGCCATTTTTATGGTTGAGTAGTTTCATGGCACCCACCGGGATTATTGCCATTTTAGCCGGTTGGTATGTGGTGGAAATTGGCCGCCAACCTTGGATTGTCTATGGCTTAGTGCGCACCATGGATGTGGTCTCACCGCTGCCCGCCGAGCGCGTCGCGCTTTCGCTCAGTTTGTTTGTGATCACTTACAGTTTGTTATTTGGCGTTTGGCTGTATTTCTTCCACAAACTGATTAAAAAAGGCCCACCCGCTTTGGCTACGTTGCAGCATCACTTGATTGGCGTGGAAGCCAGTGGTTATGCGGCTGCGACCATGAAAAAGTATCAAGCAGAGCACCAAGGCACTCATGCAGGCGCGCCTGTACCGCCACACTCATCCGCCTTAGAAGGAGATAGATGATGGATTTAGCACTGTTTTATTTTCTGTTATTAGGCTTTGCCATTTTGATGTACGTGTTACTGGATGGCTTTGATTTAGGCATTGGCATTCTGTACCCATTTTTCCGCGATGAAGCGGATAAAGACCAATTAATGCGTTCTATCTCGCATGTTTGGGATGGCAATGAAACTTGGTTAGTCTTCGGCGGCGTCATTTTGTTTGGCGCCTTCCCTGCTGCCTACGCAGGGCTGACGTCGGCGCTTTATGCGCCGATCATGTTGATGCTGATTGGTCTGATTTTTCGCGGAGTGGCTTTTGAATATCGTTTTAAATCCACCACCTCAAAACGCTGGTGGAATCGGGCATTTGCTGCAGGCTCAACTTTAGCCGCCAGCTGCCAAGGGTTGATGCTCGGGGTGTTAATTGGCGGCACGCCCGATATCAATGCCTCACCACTATCGTTGATCACGCCTTTCACCCTCTTTACTGCACTGGCTTTACCCGCCGGATACGCTTTACTTGGTTGCACTTATTTGGTGATGAAGTGTCGCGATGGCCGCCAACAGAAGGCTGCGACTTATGGCCGCGCTTTAGTCTGGGTGATGATGGCGACGATGGCAATCGTCAGCATCTCCACGGCTGTCGGCAGTGAAGAAATTTGGCAACGCTGGTTTGGCGATGGTCATTTTGTGTGGTTATGGCCCTTGCCTGTGTTAGCCATTGTTGCTGCACGCCTGCTGTATCGCGATTTAGGCCGAGTGCAACGCCAGTTGTCTGCCGGTGCCATTCCGCTGAGTCGCCATGAAGACCGGCCGTTTTGGCTCGCGGTGAGTTTATTCGTCCTTGGATTTGCCGGCTTACTCGTCAGTTTATTCCCAGCAATTATGCCGGGCAAAATGAGCTATATCGACGCTGCAGCTCCAGCCGCCAGCCTTGAGTTTATGCTGCCGGGCGTGTTGATTTTCGTCCCTATCATTTTGGCGTACACCTTATGGGGCTATCGGATTTTTGCCGGTAAAGTCGAAGATTTCTCGGAGGGTTATTAAAATGTCAGAGCAAAGTTCGCTGCTGAATCAACCGCAAAGCCAAAGCCGTATCAGCACACGATTTAAAGCTTGGCGCCAAGTCAAACGCTCAGGATTGCATTGGTTTATTATGTTGTATGGTGCCAGTCTTGGTGCGATGTTGCTGCTGGCAAGTCTATTAAAATGGGGGATAGGCTTGTTATAGCCGTCTCCCATTCAGGATAGCAAAACACGGCGCTTGTGAGTGTAGAGCGGGGCTTTTATAGCAAGTAGGTTCCGATTGAAGCTCACTCGCGCAGGCCGTGCGTGCAGGATCTGGCAAAATCGCGCAGCGCTTAACGGGCGGTCACTCGCGCTTGGATCAATTCCCGCCAATTGGCAGCCGTTTGCCCGATCACCATAAAATCTGGATTGGCCAAAGTTTCGCGTTGATTGTAGGTCAGCGGGAAAAATTCACTGTCTAAGATTTTACCGCCCGCTTCTTCGACAATCACATGCACGGCGCCAGTATCCCATTCACCGGTTGGGCCGATGCGCAGATAACAATCAGCCCCACCTTCAGCCACCAAACAGCTTTTTAAGGAACAACTGCCAAGCGCAATATATTCGACGGTTTGCGTCGGCGCTAACAAGGCGTCAATTATTGCTCGGGACTGCCGACGACTCACTGCGATGCGCAGGGTTTCACCCGGTTGATGTTCGCGTACGCGAATGCGATTGATGAGGTTACGTTGTTGTTTAAACGCGCCATGACCTTTGGTGGCGTAGTACCAAATTTGTTCTTTGGGCCAATAAATGACCCCGAGCGCGGGCCAGCCATGCTCAACCAGCGCGATACTGACGGCAAAATCACCACTGCGGGCAACAAACTCTTGCGTGCCATCCATCGGGTCAATCAGCCAATAACGCGGCCAATCTTGCCGTTGCTGCAAAGGCACTTGGAAACTTTCTTCAGAAATAATTGGAATGTCCGGCGTTAAATCACTGAGGGCCGCCAAAATGGCTCGATTCGCGGCGTAATCCGCACTGGTCACCGGGCTTTCATCAGCCTTGGCACTATATTCGAAATCACCCGACTGATAGATTTGCCACAGCAAATCGCCTGCCTCACGCGCAGCAGCTTTGACCGGCTCTAACAGTTTACTTAAAAACATCCTGATGGCAGTCCAGATAGTTTTTTGCAAGGAACAAGGCGGCGAGACTGCGTGCTTCGGTAAAATCAGCCCGAGCCAGCAATTCGTCGAGTTGCGACCAACGCCAAGGCACTAATTCGAGCGGTTCAGGTTCATCACCTACCAAGCGCTCTGCATATAAATCAGTGGCCAGCACAATTTGCATTGTAGCATTAAAATAGCCCGGAGCGAGCGCCACCGACCGCAACGGAATGATTTGGCGCGCCCCAAAACCCGCTTCCTCTTTCAGCTCACGGTTCCCCGCTTGCAGTGCATCTTCACCAGGATCAATCAGCCCTTTAGGAAAGCCAAGCTGATAATCATGCGTGCCGGCACAATATTCGCGGATCAGATAAAAATGGTCAGGATCGGGACAAGCCACCACCATCACGGCCCCACGACCCGAACCACGCATCCGTTCAAAAAGCCGTTCTTCGCCATTGCTAAAACGCAATTGCACCTGCTCTACTTTGAAAAACCGACTTTGCGCGATCACTTCAGCGCCAAGAATTTCCGGTTTGATTCTGTCGTCTTGCCATTCAGCCATACCGCTGCCTCTGCTACAATGAACGCTGAAATATTCCCTTGCTACTATAAATCGGAAAGATGGAAAAACCTATGCTGGATTGGTCTACTATTGACACTGTTTTGCTCGACATGGACGGCACACTGCTAGATTTGCACTTTGATAATTACTTTTGGTTGGAACATTTACCCCTGCGTTGGAGCCAGATCAGCGGCATCAGTGTAGCTGACGCCAAAGCGCAGCTGAAAGCGGAATACGAAGTGTTGCAAGGAAAACTGGAGTGGTATTGTTTGGATTATTGGGCCAAACGCTTGCAGTTGCCAATCAATGAACTGAAACGTGAAGTGATGGACAAAATCGCCATGCGCGCCGATGTGCCGGAATTTTTAACTGCACTCAAGGCCAGCGGTCGTCGCATCGTGTTAGTGACCAATGCCCACCCGGATAGTTTGTCTTTGAAAATTGAACGCACCACCCTCGCCAGTTATATTTCAGAGCTCATTTCCACCCATGAATTTGGCGTCACGAAAGAGTCACAAGCGTTGTGGCAGCAGCTGCAACAACGCGTTGGTTTTGATAAAAGCAGAACCTTGTTTGTCGATGACAGCCTGACTATTTTGCACGCGGCAAAAGAGTTTGGCATCGCACAATTGCTAGCAGTCGCCAACCCTGACAGCCAACAAGCCGACAAACACATCGATGACTTCCCTGCGATCACTGATTACTCGGTATTGCTGGCTGATATTCGCAAGCCTCGCCCCAGCAACTAACTGCTGAATTTGCCAAAAATAACGCCAGCAAAAGCTGGCGTTATTGTGTACTTAGCTGCCACCATGAATCTGCAAACCGTGGCTTCAAGCTTTAGTTCTGGATCCGACCTTTTAAGTCTAAAATGAAGCGGCCTTCGTTATCGGTTGGCCCAACAAACTGCATCGCTTGATGCACTTCAGGCGGCATCGAGGCGTCTGGTTTTAAAGTGCCAGCCACGCGATAACTGTCGGCTGCCACTTCAGCTTTCACTAATAGTGCCAACGGATTATCTGCTGATGTGTTCAACACGATAGCGCCATTTTCACAGCCCAAAGTGGCATGAATGGCTTTTAAATCTAACCAACCTGTTGGCGCTTTAAACTTGGCATCTTGCCAACTGGCATTACCCACCAAGCGGGAACAATAGGGCTTACCTAACTCAAAGTCTTTGATATTTAACACCACACTACCACTGGCATCGGCGGGCATCGGTAATTGCACATTCTGCATGATGGTTGCCATCGGCACACGCAGATTGGATGGCAGAATCGTGAACCGGCTAGGTGTCAGTTCAGCATTCAGTTGAAAGAATGGCAAGCTATCGATTTTGACGTCACCGCCTTTCAGCGCTAAACCCAATTGACCGCGCCAAACAGCGGATAAATCCAATTGCCACGTCAAGCTTGGCACCACCAGTTTCTGCCAGCGCACTCCTTGCACTTGACCGGACCATAAGGTGCCACTGACAGGCCCTAATTGCAGCCCTGCAGGCAGTGTCGCGAACTTTAACCACCAGCTGGCAGGCGTCAACAACACCGTAAAGATCAGGTATGCCAAAATACCCAGCAGCCACAAACCCACTTTCTTCATGTTCTAATCCTGTTATTCCAGCACGAGACGACGAACCCGAACGGTACCAGGTACTTCAGAGGCCGCGATATCTAATTGCACTAATGACACACCATGCTTGGATTGCAATTCAGTTAACCAACGCAACAATTGCTCAAAAGCCACATCTTCCAGGGATACTTGCAACTGCTCATTCTGCGGCTGCATGCGACTGACTTTCACTTTAAACCGAGGCGCAGTCTGCGCTACGACATCATTCAGACTGCCGCTGCTAGCCACTTGATTCGTTTGCGCCAATAACGGCAGTTTGGCTTGCAACCAAGCCAATTGCTCAACGGCTGCTTTTGCTCGGACTTCACTGTCTTTCCGAGCTTGCTGAATTGGCTGCCAAATCAAGCTATAAAACATACCTACTGCGAGCACAATACCCGCAATTTTCAACACTTGCTGTTCCCGAGGTTGTAGGCTTAGCCACCAAGATTGTAATGCCTTCATGATTTGCCTCGTAATGTCATACTGCCTTGCACTTTGCCTGCCACTTGACTCAAGGCGCCTTGTTCAAGTTGTTGACCTTGCTGCTGCAGGGTGTTTTTCAGTTGTTCAAAGCTCTGGAAATCACTGGCTGTCGCCTGAAATTTGAACTCAGCTTTTTTCTGGTCATAGCGGAAGTTATCCAAGGTCATGCTTTCCGCTTGGCTAACGGCTGGTTGAACTAGCGCGAGAAATCCCAGCAAATCGCTGTTGGCGCTGCCACCGCTTGCCGCCAATTTACGCTCAACTTGCCGCTTTAAATTACTGATCCGTTCTTGGGGAAACTTGGCTTTGTACAAACTAACCGCTGCCGCTTGGGCTGTTTGGGCTTGCTGATTGAAGCGATAAGTCTCTAATAACTGCCCGGCCAAATAAATAGCGGTACAAGTCGCTGCCAGCACAATGCTGCTGCGCCATTGTAGGAAGGTTTTATTCTGCGCTTTTTTCGGCGCAAACTCGCCTTGCAACAAAGTAAATTTGCTCTGTTCTAATTGGCGAGCCAACAAAGCCAAGGGTAATTCGGCAGGTGCTAATTGATGCGCTTGCAACACAGAAGCTGGCCATGGACTGTAGCTAAGCAGCTCAGGTAACGCTAACAAACTTAAGTATTCAGGCCACCAATCAGCATCAATACAACTGACTTGCCAAGGGTTTTGCTTCAACAGCCACTGTCCACCCAATTCTATGGCAACAGGCTGCGCTAAGTCTGGCAATAACAAGGCGTCAGGCAGCATCCGGCGTGCTTGGAAGCCTGCATCTTCAACCCAACTTAGCCATTCAAGGAATAATTCTTTACGAACCACAGCCACTTGTTGCAAATAACCTTGTTCTGTAGCTCTCGCTTCGGCAAACAACACCAACAGACTTTCTATATCTTCGGCTTGTTCTTCTTCCAACATATAGGGGATTGCTTGCAAAAGTTGCCGATTCGGTTTGGTTGGCACTGGCACTTCTTTTAAAATCACATCACAAGCTGGCACCAGAATCACGGCAGACCGATGATTGATACGTTCGGCAAGTCCTACCAATTCGGCAGCATTCGCTAAGCGCCCTGATGCAATGACTTCTTGGCTTTGTTGCGACCAGACCAACCACCAGATCGGCGCCTGGGCTGTACTACCCAGTCTTATTATTAATTGTTCACTCACCCAGGGCCTCCAAAGCGCCGCGCAATCACTTGGACTTGTTTTTCGTCCACTTTAAAAATAGTGATTAATTTAAAACTACTCTCTGTGGTATCTATCGTCAGATCCGCTTGAAAATATTTGGACTTCACATCCAGCAAACTTTGTTCATCCTCAGACAACGCCAAACCCGCCATCTGTTTTGCTTGCTTAAATTCATTAATATCAGCAAAGCCTTTTTCGGGTCGCCCTGCAATTAATGCCTCCGCATTTTCCACTGTCAGGGATGGAATTAATGCAGAGAGCAAAGGCGCCTGTTCTTTTTCCAGTGTGTTGACGTTAACCTTCAACAAATTATCTTCAGGAATAACACAGACAAAAGGCGCTAACATCTGATAATCCGCCACTGTCATATCTAAAATGTTGCGCAGCTCGGTTTTGCTTACCATTAAACTATTCGGGTTATAAAACGGAAACTCTAACGCTGCATAGTCATTTTCTTCCGCCCCCCCAGAATTCTGTAACGTGGTATCGGCATCCAGCCAATCCGTTAAACGCACCACTAAGTATTCGGCCGGCATACTGAGTTCAGTCACGTTATTTTCCAATAAACTCAACATGGCCTTTTGTGCTGGCGTCATCGTCGACTCGTCAGTGCGTGAATTCGCGGCCTGTTGCTCGCTGCGCTGTTCTTCTTGCGCTTTGACGGTTTCAGTTTGTTCTTGCTGTGCCGCAGAGCGCTCTTGTTCCGGCTCAGGCGCAGCACTGTTATTACTTTTGGGCTGTTTCTTTTGCAAACTATTTAAATTAAAACAACTATTTAAGTCTTTAATTTCGCCACTAATCGTCGCTTGCTCAAGCGGAAAAGAGACGCCCGTTTGCGCCCACTCTTGGCCAAGATTGACGTTATCTTTGCCCACGACCGCTTTTTTCAGCGTTCGTCGGGTAAATTCTTCTGCACCTAACGCCAGCCATAACGCTTGTTGCCGCATTTGGATATTCATATTGCGCTGCAGTTGTAGCTGCAAACGGCCTGTCATCGAAACCACCAACACCACCGACAATGCGAGCATCATCATGACAGCAATGAGTGCCACGCCACGCTGCTTATTCATTCGGCAGCTCCATTTTGCGGTAGCATGAAAATCCGTTCAATGGTGCCCAATTCATCGGAAGACAAGGTGATCTTCACCGCCCGCGGCCATTTGGCATTATCCCAAGACTCTAACCACTGCAGATCGCTCGTTTGTTCCGCAGATGCCTGCGCTAAATAGCGAAACTTCAGTTCATCAACCCCTTCCAGTAACACTTGCTTATTCGGCTCTTCACCCGTCACGGCATCTGGGTACAAATAAAACAAACGCTCGAATTTCTGTTCTTTCAGTCGGTACCCAACAAATTGCACTTCACTGCGCGGTAACACCATGCCTGGATTGGTCCAACCGGCATGGCTAAAAGTAATGCCATCATCATCACTTTCGATAAAATTACTGGCGCCCGCCAAAGTTAATTTGCTGGGTGAATCGCCATTCACTCGGATTTGCCGCGGCGTGATTTGCCAAATGTCGCGCTCAAACACCAACATGGCACGTTGCAATTTTTCCATGCGTTCAATACTTTGCCGCGAACCTTGATCGCTCGAGGTCACGGTATTTAACATGGCAATAGAGCCTGCACCGACAAAAGCGAAAATTAAAATTGCCAACAGCATTTCCAGTAAGGTAAAACCGCGGCTAATCATCACGACGCCCAACGAAGGTGGTTAAAGTCGAGACCACTTGGTCCGGATTATCTTCAGTACTCACTTTCACACGCACCATCCGAAAATTCGGATCATCGGTTTCCAATGTTTCCTGCCGCCATTTCCATTTGCGTTTGGCCATTTCTACCTGACCTTCGGCCTTGGCTTTCGGTGGCCAGCGTGTTTCTAAACGAACCAACTGCAGTTGATTTTCTGCAATCATGGCCGCCACAGACAATTCTTCTAAATAGCTCACCGAGCGAATATGCTCGGAACTCACGCGCATCAAAGTGACGCCCGTCATGGCTAAAATCGCCATCGCCACCAATAATTCCAGCAAGGTAAAACCCCGTTGTTTATCGGCCATTGAAGACCTCGCTGCGCTCCAGTGGAATGCTATATTCTGCTTTCAGTTCTTGCGCCAATACAGGCAGCTCAGTGTCTTCTTTGAGCGTCAACAAAAAGGGCGTAATTTCGCCACTCGACAAAATAAACATCATCGGCAACGGCGGGTCGGTTTTTTTCCGCGGTTGCGAAACGACGCCTGTTTGCCGTTTTATTGGTTTCACCGTTTTCCCTTTGTTGCGCTCTTCAGTGGCGTTTTGCTCAGCTTTTTCATCTTCGGCCAGTTTTTTTTCGGCTTCGAGTTCATCAAAACTGTTATCTTCAAATAACTTGTCGTCTTCTTCTTGCCATTCCACCCGGCTGAGCAAGTTTTTGTCAGCCCAAGCCAGGCCTTCAAGTTCTAATTCAAAGCGGATCCCTTGGGGGAACTTATACTCAGCAAGCGAAGCAGGCTGCATGACAATTTGCCATTGCTCCTGTTCGAACACCATAAACCGATACCCTTCTTCATCGATAAAAAGCCCCAATTCGAGTTGCTTCAGCATAGAGAGCTCGGCCGCTAATTGGATCTTCTGTTGCAGGCGTTCGGTTTCTTTATTGAGTAAGTCCTTGCGAGACTCCCCTGTGAAATTCAACATGACGTAAGTAGCCAGAAAGCCAATCAACACGATGACAATCATCATTTCAATCAGCGTAAAACCACGACTGGCTACTTTATTCATTAGTTTTGGGTCTCGTCTTGCCCGTCGATGTTCCAGTTGCCGATATCATCTTCAGTGCCTTCGGTACGATCTGGCCCTGCAGAGAAAATATCAATACGGCCCATTTCACCTGGGCTAATCAGTTTGTATTCGCCACCCCATGGATCTTTCGGCAAATGACGGGTGTAACCGCCATCTGGGAAATTGCGCGGCACTGGCTCAGACGTGGTCATGGTGACAAGCGCTTCCAACCCCTGATCGGTGGTTGGGTAAAAGCCGTTCTGCATTTTGTATAAATCCAGCATATTTTCTAACTGCTTAATATCCACCGCAGTTTTTTGCTTGGCCGCTTGCTCTTGGTTACCAATCAAGTTAGGAACAACCATCGCTGCTAAAATCCCTAAAATCACGATGACAACCATCATCTCCAGCAGGGTAAACCCACGTTGTTGTTTCATTTGACTAACCTCCTCCAACTAAATTATTTAATGCCAAAATTGGCTG
>CAZIPG010000074.1:0-13141 GCA_964540955.1 uncultured Rheinheimera sp. | reverse complement strand
AGTGCACAACATCATCAACGATGAAAGTTGGCTCCGCATGCGTGGTGGCGTATGAAGTTTCGACACAGCCGCCTTGGTCGATAGCAACGTCAACGATGGCCGAACCCGGTTTCATTTTACGAACATGCTCACGAGTGACTAATTTCGGTGCTGCAGCACCTGGAATTAACACACCACCGATCACTAAATCTGCATCTAAAATATGCTTTTCTAACGCATCAGCTGTTGAATAAATTGCTTTCACTGCACCATTAAACTGTGCATTGATACGACGTAACACATCGATGCTGCGGTCCAGTACTACCACATCAGCACCTAAACCAACCGCCATTTGTGCAGCGTTAGTGCCGACCATACCGCCACCAATGACGACAACTTTAGCGGGTTCAACACCTGGAACACCGCCTAATAACATGCCACGGCCAGCACATGATTTTTCTAAAGCGCGAGCGCCGGCTTGAATAGACATACGACCAGCTACTTCTGACATTGGTGCCAATAAAGGTAAACCGCCACGGGCATCAGTCACTGTCTCATAAGCAATACATACAGCTTTTGATTTAATTAAATCTTCAGTTTGTGGTAAATCTGGTGCTAAGTGTAGGTATGTAAATAGAATTTGGCCTTCACGCAGCATGGCACGCTCTACAGCTTGTGGCTCTTTGACTTTCACGATCATTTCGGCTTTGGCAAAGACATCAGCGGCAGTCGCTAAAACTTCAGCACCAGCGGCTTGATAATCAGCATCACCAAAACCAATACCAGCGCCGGCGTTAGTTTCAACAAATACTTTATGGCCATGTGCGACTAATTCACGCACGCTAGCTGGAGTCATACCAACACGATATTCGTGATTTTTAATTTCCTTTGGAACGCCAATAATCATAATAATTTGCCTGTGTAGGGTGGATAAAATTTTTCGCTATTATAGTGATGATTTTAAAGAATTACTGATTGTTTTGTTGCTTCGGCTTAGATTATTATCCTGTTTAATCTAGTAAAACAGGATATTTTATTGCGATGGTATTTGGAAATTCTCAGAATAAAAAGCTCGACCGAATCGATCGGAAAATTTTGGTTGAACTGCAAAAGGACGGCAGATTACCCAACGTTGAATTGGCAAAGAGGGTAGGGTTGAGCCCTACACCTTGTTTAGAGCGTGTTCGCAAGCTAGAACAAGATAAATTCATTTTGAGTTATAACGCACGGGTCGATCCAAACAAAGTGGGCGCAGCACTGTTGGTCTTTGTGGAAATCACTTTGAGCAAAACCTCGCCAGAAGACTTTGATGAATTTAGTAAGGCAGTACAAAAATTGGACGAAATCCTAGAGTGTCATCTTGTGTCGGGGAGTTTTGATTTTCTCTTGAAAACTCGGGTTGCGAATATGGCTGCGTACCGAGAATTATTGGGAGAAACCTTATTGCGTTTACCCAGTGTGCGTGAAAGTCGGACCTATGTAGTGATGGAAGAAGTGAAACAAACCACCTTTGTTGCCGTGGGTGCGTAAAAAAGCAGCGAATGATTCATTTGAAATCAATATCCTTCGGGATTAATGGGTGCAACCCGACAGCTAGTCTGGTATCTTTAAGTGATTTTTTTTATTTTTAATTAGGGTTTTGGGTTTGCAAGCAAAATCAGTTTTCTCTCTTAATGGCACCCAACGTCTGGTCGAAGTTGCCATGATCGCATTTGCTGGTTTCTCAGCATTTTTACTATTGGCTCTACTTAGTTTTGACCCCGCGGATCCTAGCTGGTCGCAAATAGGTTATCAGGCTGATATCAAAAATATCGCAGGTCCAGTTGGGGCTAAGTTCGCCGATATTTTATTGTGTGTGTTTGGCTGGCTGTCGTTCTTATTTCCGCCATTTTTTGCTTTTTGTGGTTATCTTCTATTTAAGCGGTTTAAAGATTTATTGAGTGTTGATTACTTTATCCTAGGTCTACGCGTTTTTGGTTTATTGTTAACATCAATTGCAGCATGCGCGATTGCTAGTATTAATTTTGATGATATTTATATTTACTCGTCGGGTGGTATTGTCGGTGATGTGATTTCGGGCATGTTATTACCACAGCTGAATTTCGTTGGTAGCAGTCTGTTGTTGTTATGCGCGCTGTGTATCGGTTTAACGCTGATGACGGGCATTTCTTGGTTAACAGTTGCCGAAGCATTAGGGCAGATTGTTGTGTCTTGCTTATTAGCGATTTGGCACTATCAAGACACTTTAGCAAAACTGAGTAATAAATTTAAAAAGCAAGAAGATGCGCCAGTGAAAGTCATTGCGAAGCAATTTGACAAAAAACCCTCGTATCAAGATGTGGCTGCAAGTGACGCAACCAATGAGCTTGAGCATGCTTCTTTCGAGCAAACCTTCGCCAAAGTGCAAACTGAAGAACAACTGTTGCATACGTCAGCCAATGACTTTGCTGCTGAAACGAAACGGGTTGAACCAGGTTTTGGTACTACGGATTCGGATGAAGAGCCGAAGATTGATTTTAAACTTTTACTAGATATTGTTGACGATGAACCGACAACTCAGCAATCAGTCAAACAACAAACTTTGAATCATGAATTCAATCCAACAGCGCAACACTCAACAGCGCAACCTACAACAGTGCAACCCATTGTTAGGCCAGAAGTGGTTGCGGTGCAAATTACGCCTGAACCTATTCGTAAATTGGATGAAACAGTTCCTAAAGTCAGCCCTATCAAGGTAAACCCAGAGGTGCAAAGCAGAGGTTTCTTCCCTGATGAGAATGCTGAGGTAGAACCGTTACCGTTCGAGCCGCTGGATTTGAAGACCCAAGCACGTGCTTTTGTCAGTGTCGATGAGATTGCTGATCAGGAACTTGAATACACTGCGATTGATGATAGTTACATTGAAGCTGATTTGGCGCAAAGCCTCTCCCATACTCAGGCAAATGACACGCCATTGATTGATTACAGCAAGGTTTTTGCCGAAGAGGTTGACGCAGATGAGGTTTTGTACCCGCAAGTGGTGAATTCTGCGGATGCTTTGCCTTCAATCGCCTTATTAGAGCGACCAAACCGCACAACAAACCCAATCTCGGAAGAAGATTTGGAAAAAGTGTCGCGTTTAGTTGAAGCCAAATTATTAGATTTTAACGTCGATGCCAAAGTTGTCGGTGTTTGTCCAGGCCCTGTGGTCACAAGATTTGAATTGGATCTGGCACCTGGAGTCAAGGTCAGCAAGATTACTGGACTTTCCAAAGACTTAGCACGGTCTTTATCCGCCATCAGTGTTCGGGTGGTTGAAGTGATTCCTGGGAAATCATTTATTGGTCTAGAGCTGCCGAATCAGTTCCGCGAAATTGTTCGCCTCTCTGAAGTGATTGGTGACGAAGTTTTTGAACAATCCAAATCGCCTTTAACTATGGTGCTTGGCAAAGATATCGCTGGTAAAGCAGTTGTCGCCGATTTAGCCAAAATGCCGCATTTATTAGTTGCAGGCACTACAGGCTCAGGCAAGTCAGTTGGCGTTAATGTGATGATTTGTAGTTTGTTGTATAAATCAACGCCGGAAGATGTACGCTTTTTAATGATTGACCCGAAAATGCTTGAGCTCTCTGTTTACGAAGGCATTCCCCATCTTTTAACTGAAGTGGTCACCGACATGAAAGAGGCTGCAAATGGCCTGCGTTGGTGTGTGGGCGAAATGGAGCGTCGTTATAAATTAATGTCCGCGCTGGGGGTTCGTAATTTAAAAGGCTACAACGCTAAAGTGGCCGAGGCGATCGCGGATGGTCAACCACTGAGAGACCCATTATGGCGCCCTGCTGATGATATGCGCACTGAGCCGCCGCTTTTAGATAAACTGCCTTCGATTGTCGTGGTGATCGATGAATTTGCTGACATGATGATGATTGTCGGTAAAAAAGTTGAGGAATTAATTGCGCGCATCGCGCAAAAAGCGCGGGCTGCAGGCATCCACCTGATTTTGGCCACGCAGCGCCCTTCAGTTGACGTTATCACCGGTTTAATCAAAGCCAATATTCCGACTCGGATTGCGTTCCAAGTTTCTTCCAAAATTGATTCTCGCACTATTTTGGATCAACAAGGCGCTGAGAGTTTATTAGGGCAAGGTGACATGCTGTATTTACCGCCAGGGTCTGGCGTGCCTAATCGTGTGCATGGTGCTTTTGTCGATGATCATGAAGTGCATGCTGTAGTCGCCGATTGGAAAAAACGGGGCAAACCGAATTACATCCCTGAAATTTTGAATGGTGAAACGACAGAAGAAAACTTACTTCCTGGCGAAACCCTTGAGGATGAGGATTCAGAGTCGGACCCGCTGTTTGATCAAGCCGTTGCTTTTGTGACTGAAAGTCGTAAAGCCTCGGTATCGGGCGTGCAACGTCGTTTCCGCATTGGCTATAACCGAGCTGCGCGTTTAGTTGAAACGATGGAGCAGTGTGGGATCGTCAGTGGTCCAGGCCATAATGGCAATCGTGAAGTGCTGGCACCGCCGCCGCCGAAAGTATTTTGAGGATAAAAAAGGTCGTTCAATGAAAAAATTATTCATAAGTTTGGGGTTGTCTTTATTAGCAGGCATGTCGCAAGCGGCGCAAACCCAAGCTGAGCAGTTAAAATATAAACTGGCAGGGCTCAATACTTTCCAAGCGAGTTTTGTCCAACAAGTGGTTGATGCCCAGAATAAAGTCGTGCAAGCCGACGGTGAGGGGGTGTTGACGTTACAGCAACCTGCCAATTTCCGTTTTGAAGTGACAGCACCAGCCCCGAACTTATTGGTGGGCGATGGCAAATCACTTTGGCACTATGATGAAGCGTTAGAGCAAGTCAATATTTACAATGCCAATAAAGAAGTGGGCTTAACACCCTTCGCTTTGCTGACCTCTACAGATGCAAAATTGTGGGCGCAGTATGATGTTTCTGGCCAAGGTGAACATTTCATCATTACGCCTAAAGATAAAAATAATGCAGTCCAAGCTTTAGTTCTGACATTTTCCGGTGTTGGCTTAGCCAAAATGGAAGTGAAAAACAGCGAAGGCCAAACCAGCAAATTTGAATTTATTACCAGCCAAAATAATGTTGAGGTGGATGCAACACTGTTTAAGTTTGTGCCACCTGCGCATGTTGAAGTGGATGATCAGCGTAACAAGTGAAAAATTTAACGCTTGGTTTTGAGCCCGATGTTAGGCCTCTTGCGGCAAGACTTCGGCCAGCTTGTTTAGATGATTATATAGGCCAGGACCATCTCGTTGGTCCTGGTACTGTGTTACGTCAAGCGATTGAATCTGGGCGAGTGACTTCTTTGATTTTCTGGGGGCCTCCAGGCACAGGGAAAACCACATTAGCGGAATTGGTTGCCCAACATGCCCGTGCCCATATCGCCAAAATCTCAGCGGTGACCGCTGGAATTAAAGAAATTCGCGATGAAATTGTCGCTGCTAAAGCCCGATTGCAGCAGCAACAGCGTACAGTGCTCTTTGTTGATGAAGTCCATCGCTTTAATAAAAGCCAACAGGATGCTTTTTTACCTCATATCGAAGATGGCACGCTGATTTTTATTGGCGCAACGACCGAGAACCCCTCTTTTTCACTGAATAATGCGCTGTTATCTCGGGCTCGCGTTTGTGTATTACAAAAAATTTCTGAGCAAAGCCTGTTGAAAGTCCTCGAACGGGCTTTGTCGGACTCCGAATTAGGCTTAGGGGCTCTGTCATTAACTGTTGAGCCAGCAGCAGAGCATTTAATCGTGCAGTTAGCCGATGGGGATGCGCGTCGACTGCTGAATCTGTTAGAACAGGCGGCAGAGACTGTTGCCAACCATCCGAATCGCGTCATCACCTCTGAGCTACTTAAACAACTGGCTCCGAGGAGTTTGCCGGGTTTTGATAATCACGGTGAACTCTTTTATGATTTAATTTCAGCCTTTCATAAATCAGTTCGTGGTTCAAACCCCGATGCCGCGTTGTATTGGTATTGCCGTATTCTGGAAGGTGGCGGCGATCCGCTTTATGTTGCCCGTCGTTTGTTGGCCATTGCATCGGAAGATATTGGCAACGCTGATCCGCGTGCTTTATCGCTTGCCGTTGCCGCTTTTGATACTTATCATCGAGTCGGACCTGCCGAAGGTGAGCGTGCGATTGCTCAGGCTGCAGTGTATATGGCGCTAGCCCCTAAAAGTAACGCGGTCTATAGCGCATTTAAACAAATGCGTGAATTGGTTAGAACCAGCCCTTCTTATGAAGTACCAATGCATCTGCGCAATGCCCCGACTCAGTTAATGCAAGAGTTAGGACACGGGCATGGTTATCGTTATGCGCATGCTGAACCTGGTGCTTATGCCGCAGGTGAGCAATATTTGCCTTCACAATTGCAGGGCCAAGTTTTTTATCAACCAACCGATCGCGGACTTGAAAAAAAACTTGCGGAAAAAATGGCTTATCTTGCGCAACTCGATGCAATGGTGGCTAAAGATGCTAACTAATTACCTGGCGATTGCAGTCGGCGGTGCTTTAGGAGCCTGTTTGCGCTTCGCCTGTAATGAGTGGATGGTACATCTTTTTGGCAGAGCATTTCCTTTTGGTACGTTGCTGGTTAATATTCTAGGCTCTTTTGCCATTGGTCTGTTATATGGCTTGTTAGTGACAGAGCAAATTTCACCAAATCCATGGCGGATATTTATCGGCATTGGTATTTTAGGGGCATTTACTACGTTTTCGACCTTTTCAATGGACACTGTGTTGCTGATGCAGCAAGGCAATTTGTTTAAAGCTGTTGCCAATATTGTATTGAACTTAGTGTTGTGTTTAACCTTGACCTGGCTTGGTCTTAAGCTGGCGACCTTTAAGTAAGCATGTATGTTAGATAGCAAATATTTAAGAGCGGAATTAGCGCAAACGGCAGAACGTTTAGCCACTCGTGGCTTTGTCCTCAATGTAGAGCAAATTAATGCACTTGAGGAACAAAGACGTTCATTACAAGTAGCAACGCAAGAATTGCAAAATACTCGAAACACCAAATCCAAAGCAATTGGTCAAGCGAAAGCCCGTGGTGAAGACATTGCGCCATTATTGGCTGAAGTCGATGGTTTAGGCGCTGAATTAGAGCGTGCTAAAACCCAGCTAGATGCTGTGCTTGCAGAATTAGATGCGATTGCGCGTATGATCCCGAATTTGCCAGATCTTTCAGTGCCGATTGGCTCTGATGAGACCGGGAATGTCGAAGTTCGCCGATTTGGCACGCCTAATAATTTTGATTTTCCAGTGAAAGATCATGTCGCCCTAGGTGAGGCACTAGACAATGGTTTAGATTTTGAAAATGCCGTGAAGATTGCAGGGTCACGTTTTGTCGTAATGAAAGGTCAAATTGCCAGAATGCACCGGGCATTGACACAATTCATGTTAGATCTTCATACAGAACAGCACGGTTATACTGAAATGTATGTGCCGTATTTGGTCAACAAAGACTCGTTATTTGGCACTGGTCAATTACCAAAATTCGGTGCAGATCTGTTTCATACCCAACCAGCCACTGAAGAAGGCGTGGGCATGAGCTTGATCCCAACGGCTGAAGTGCCAGTGACGAACTTAGCTCGCGATCGCATTTATGACTTGAGCGAATTACCGCAAAAAATGACGGCGCACACGCCATGCTTCCGCAGTGAAGCAGGTTCTTATGGTCGTGACACGCGTGGCTTAATTCGCCAACACCAGTTTGATAAAGTGGAGTTAGTGCAATTAGTGCATCCTGACACTTCGTTCCAAGCGCTGGAAGAATTGACCGGTCATGCCGAGAAGGTATTACAGCTTTTAGATTTACCTTATCGTGTCATGCTGCTGTGCACTGGCGATATGGGCTTTGGTTCTTGCAAAACCTATGATTTAGAAGTTTGGCTACCGGCGCAAAACACTTATCGTGAAATTTCATCATGTAGCAATATGGGCGATTTCCAAGCCCGTCGGATGCAAGCTCGGTTCAGACCCGAAGAGGGCAAAAAACCGGAATTGTTGCATACCTTAAATGGTTCTGGTTTGGCGGTTGGTAGAACCTTAGTAGCTATTCTTGAGAACTACCAACAAGCGGACGGTTCTATTATTGTGCCGACAGTATTACAGCCTTATATGGGTGGTAAAACAATTCTAAAAGTGTAAGTGGTCAACAAGAAAACCGGCAGTGCTGCCGGTTTTACTAAGAGGTTTTATGTCCACAAAGACTGAAAAAAAACAAACTGCTGAACCTGCAAAGGTTGTTGTCGTCAAAAAGACCCGCACAAGTTTGTCTAAACTATTTTTACGGACAATTTATTGGGTTTTGATTGTTCTGATCATTTCAGTCGTGTTGTATATCACCGCTGAAACCGTGCTGACGATATACAAACATACAGCAACTTAGCTATAAGCATTTCGCCGGTTTTGGTAAGCCTGCAATTCGTGTTGCTTGCTTTGCCGGACCTTCAGGAAACAGGAGGAATAAATACTTGCTGTTTCCTTTATCCGGTCCTAACTTTTCTGCCATCGCTTTCACTAAAAGACGGATAGCAGGTGAAGTATTGAACTCAGCATAAAAATCTCGAACAAAATTAATCACTTCCCAATGGGCTTCCGATAATTCAATTTTTTCGAGTCTTGCAAAGTATTGCGCAATTTCTGGCGTCCATAGATTGATCTCGGCAAGGTAGCCATGTTTATCCAAGGGTAAAGTATTTAAATAATCTTCAGTTAGCATTTAATGATCCGTTTTGCTTGGCAACATAATTCAACCCATTGCAAATCGTCGACTAATACAACGGCTGCAGGAGTGGGGATTTGCCGAACTGCTACGTCACTTGCCAGGGCAAATAACTGTTGGGTTGGCCATGACACGGTTTGCAGCAACAGATAACAGCCATCTTGACGAAATAATAACGCATCCTCAGGGCTCACTAAGTCTAAAACTGCGGGTATTTGTGCAGAATCAATCTGATAGAGAGAGTTCAACATACAAATACCTCGTCATAGTCTGCGATCAATGCTTGTTGCTGTATAAGATCTAAGGGATGGCATTCTCGTTGCAATGCCAAATGTTGAAATTGCTGGTGACTGTGCGCACAGTAATAAACGTCCGCTACGTCGTAAAGGTCGAATAGCTTTTGTGCTTTTGTGAAATCTTTGAAGTCTTTGAACTCGTTCGACTTTGGTAATAATTGGCAAATAGCTGCCCCCCGATACAATACAGAGACCTCATGTTCGACAGCAGCTAACGCCATTAATAAATCTTGCGCCTCTCTGGCTTTTGCAGAGATAAATGGGCTTTGCTGCATAATCACCAACATTTTTTTCATGCGAATTCTCGTTTAGTTGTTTTGGATGCACATTGAAGAGCGCTTAGTTTTGCGATTTTTAAAATTGCACCAACTTGTCGACGGATGCCAAACGCATGCCAAACTCAGCAAGCCCTGCCAAAGTATAGCCAGGCCGAATTTGCTGAACGCCACGTTTTTCAGCAGCAGTGGCGCAATAAAGTAACGCAATTTGATTCGCTTGACACAATAGCGCCAACTGACCAGCCAAGTCTGGTTCATCACTCGGCAGATCAGGCTCTGCCAACGCGGCATAGACACTATCCTGATAAAGAAAAACCATGTCGATCTGATGGCCAAGTTGGAGTGCAGCTTTGATAAAGCGCATACAATCAATCAAAGGCGTTGCCATGAAACTTTCTGAAGTCACGAACAAAGCAAATTTAGTGGAATTCATTGCTAAACCTCTAGGCATTAAAAAGCCCCGCAAGCGGGGCATTTTAAAGCATCTCTAGCCAACTGTCAGTGTTTGCGCGGACTAATCATCACTTGCCGCATTAATGAGGCTTAACAGGCTAGTGAAGAGGTTCAGAACGTTTAAGTACAAAGAAACTGTGGCGCGAAGGTAGTTTGTTTCGCCGCCATGAATAATGTTGCTGGTGTCATACAGAATAAAACCAGACATGATTAATACGATCACGGCATTGATAGCTAAGTGTAATGCTGGGATTTGGAAGAAGATATTCGCGATGCCAGCAATCAAAGCCATAATCAAGCCCACAAATAAGAAACCGCCCATAAACGAGAAGTTCTTTTTGGTGGTCAGTGTGTAGGCTGATAATGCAAAGAAAATAAAGGCGGTTGCGCCCATGGCTTGCATGATGATTTCACTGCCGTTTGGTAAAGCGGCATAGCGGTTAAGCAGGGGGCCAATTGATGCTCCCATTAAGCCAGTAAATAAGAAAACAGTCGGGATCCCTGCTGCACTATTTTCGGTCTTACGCAACAAGAACAACGTTGCAATAGCACCAATCACCAAGAATAGGCCTGTTAAACCACTAATATTCATTGCCATGGCAATGCCAGAGCAAACGGCACTGAAGGTTAACGTTAACGCTAACATCGTGTAGGTGTTGCGTAATACTTTGTTGATGGTCAAGCTATCAACCATTTCAAGTTGATGATGTTGTTGATATTCCATATGAATCTCCTTATTAAAGTCATATCACTATACAAAAAAAATTTATCAAAGTCAGTAATAGATACGGATATATCCAAAGTTAGATCCAGAAGGTTTTGCTTATGTATATTTAATAACTGAAATAAGCAAGAGGGATGCACTGTACACAACCGATAAGAGCTTCATAGAACTAGGCCGCGTCATTTTGTTGGGGCATTGTGCTAGGTCATTGTGCTAGGGAGTTTCATTGTTTAATGGATATTAATTGTACTTTTTTGCTGACTTTGTGGAAATTTCGCCGAAAAAACATTCTATTAGACAAATCAGCGTGTTAAAAATCAAAAAAACACTTTGCAATTTTCTTGGGAGCTATTAATATACGCGCCACGGAGAGATGGCAGAGTGGTTTAATGCACCGGTCTTGAAAACCGGCGAGGGTTAGTAGCCCTTCAAGAGTTCGAATCTCTTTCTCTCCGCCAAATTCAAATAAAAAAGCCCAAACTTATGTTTGGGCTTTTTTATTTTAAATCACATTGAAATTCATTGAACGTGCTTTTTATTTGCTGATTTCTTAGTCTGTCGCTTCGACCGAAGCGAAGAGGTCAACTAGTGAATCAAACTTAAAATAAAACAGGGGCCTGAAGGCCCCTGTGTTCACAATAGCGGATTAATAAATCTGACAACTAAAACAAACTGAATAAATACCGTTGGGATCGTTAAACTGCCCTAAAACGTTGAATTCACGAGCTGCTTGCTTCAACAGTTTTTCAGTTGCAGTAGGTTCTTGACTGAATTCACCTATCCAACCTTGGGCCTTGGCCGTTGCGAATAAATCACGCATAAACATTTCTTGCGGCGTTAATTTGGGCTCTGCAACTTGCACGTCATATTGTTTCAAACCGGCCATATTGGCAGCAGAAGCAATTGCGTCATCCAAAGTGCCTAATTTATCAACTAAGCCGAATTCTAAAGCTTTAGTGCCGGTCCAAACACGACCTTGACCTACTTTATCCACATCTTCTTTAGTGATTTTCCGATCTTCAGTGGTGCGTGAATTACTGACATGAGTAATGAAATCATCATAACCACGTTCGATCATCAGCTGTAGTAGTTTCTGGGCATCAGGTTGTAAGCCTTTGTATAATGGTAATCCTGCACTAAAACCAGCAAGTTCAGTGGTGCCGACACCATCAACGTTTAATCCCAGTGTCGCCATGGCTTGTTCAGCGGTATGGAACAGAGCAAAAATTCCAATAGAACCTGTGATTGTGGTTGGAGCAGCCCAGATTTCGTTGGCTGGTGCCGCAATCCAATAACCGCCAGACGCTGCGACGGCACCCATGGATGCAACCACTGGTTTGCCTGCAGCTTTTAATAAACGAATTTCATCTGAAATAATTTCTGAAGCAAAGGCGCTACCGCCACCACTATCAATCCTTAATACAACCGCTTTCACGGTATCATCTAAGCGTGCGTCGCGTAATAATGCCGCCGTCGAATCACCGCCAATAGTGCCCGGTTTCGCTGAGCCATCAACGATAGTTCCGCGAGCAACGACCAGTGCGACTTTATCAGTCAGAGGATTTGGCATTGCATGTTTTGGGATCACCAGGTGATGGTAATCTTTAAAATTTACTTGGTTGAAGGTGTGCTCTTCTGTGTCTTCACCGACAATTTCAATAATTTCTTTACGGAAGTTTTCACGGCTCAACACTGAATCGACCAATTTGTGTTTTAGTGCATATTCAGTCATGTCGCCATTCACTTCACTAATGCGCTGATAGAGACTGGCAAATGTTTCATCAAAGTTAGTGACTTCAAAACCACGGCGCTCTGCAACTTGCGTTTTGTAGCTCTGCCACAGTTCATCTAACCATGCTTTGTTAGCCTCTTTCGCTTCAGGGGACATATCGTCGCGGATGAAGGGTTCAACCGCTGATTTGTAGGTGCCTACTTTAAACACGTGAGTGCTAATTTTTAGTTTCTCTAAAGCACTTTTATAAAACATTGGATAGCTGCCATAACCTTCAAGTAAAACAGCACCATTTGGATTTAGGTTGATATGGTCCGCATAACTGGCAAGGAAATATTGTGACTGGCCATAGAATGTTCCTGTTGCGTACACTTTTTTGCCTGCGGCTTTAAATTTTTCAATGGCAGAGCCAACAGTACGTAACTTGTCTTGCGATGCACCACCCATATCGGCAAGTGCCAGTACCATGACTTTGATCCGATCATCACGCGTTGCATTTTCAATCACTTTCACGATGTCTCGTACTAAGACTTCGGGATTTTCTTCACCACCGCCGGCACTTTCATTAATTGCTGCTTCCAGTGGGTCTACCCAAGTTTTTTCTTCAACCAAATCGCCTTTTAAATCAAGTACTAAAGCGGCTGCAGGTGGAATTTCCACTTGTTCATCGCCAGAGAAAATTACTGTTAAGAAAGTAATCAAGGCAATTAAAAATAGAATGTTAAGCACTGAATTTCGGACAAACCGAAACACAGAAGCTACGCCACGAAATAAACGACGAAAGAAACCAGGTTTTTGTTCAGACATCTTTGAACCCTTTTAACACAATAAAATTTTGTTAAAGATACCGAATTTAACGGGAAAACAGGAAGTCAATTTGTAAGAAAATGTTTATATGCCATGCTTGAGTACAGGTTGAATGCTGCAACGAAGTCAACCAAAG
>CAZIPG010000073.1:0-13146 GCA_964540955.1 uncultured Rheinheimera sp. | reverse complement strand
GCTCTATTCTGCTTCTTTAGGTGAAATAGTAGCTCAGATGCTTGTAGGAGGACACACAGTACAAACCAGCTGCGCATAGACAGAGTTATGACATTTGCAACTACTGATAACTAGCTTTTGACCACCTATACAGCTAAGATAGTTGGTGAAGTAAAGACCTTCACTCTCGTCTGAATCGTCCCACTCAAAGCCAATCAAACTGATTCATTCAGCGTCACAAACATGGTTACCAGTATGGTTACCAGATGAGCGCCATTTTTGCATCATATCTATATATATCAATGATTTACAGTTTAGAATCAATAAACAGATCCAGAATATTGAATAACCCATCATTCCAATAATTCTTTTCATCTTCCCCGTTTCAATACTCGAAACCGTAGCTATCCTCAAAACCGTATTGGCCACCAAGCTGATGCGGTTTTTACTTTGCTATCCGCTTGAATTTTGTCACTATGTTCTAAACGCTGATTGGCACAACTGAATATGCAAATCTCCAAGGTGCACAGCACATGAACATTTACCACCAAAACGCCGCGGCTTTCGTGGCGCAATATGAGTCGGTCAGTGCCGAACAAGTGCATCAAAGTTGGCTGCATTTATTGCCTGAAAATTGCCAAGGGTGTTTTGCGCTCGATGTTGGCGCGGGCTCTGGCCGTGATGCCCGTTTTTTAGCATTGCGGGGGTTTGATGTTTTCGCAGTTGAACCGGCAGCAGAGCTACGTCGGCAAGCTATCGCGCTTTCTCATCAGGCAAACACAACTATTGCTAAGTCAAAGGCAAAAGCGATTCGATGGTTCGATGACGCTTTGCCAAATCTTGCACTAATTCAGGCGCTCAGGCAGGATTTTTCGCTCATTTTACTCTCTGCAGTGTGGATGCATTTAACTAGAGCACAGCGCGAAGTGAGTTTGCAGACATTCACGCAGTTACTTTCATCCGGCGGGCTACTAGTAATAACGCTGCGCCATGGCGATTTTAGTGATGGCCGCGTTGCCTATGCTGTTTCAGTGGCGGAAATTATTGAGTTGATCACCCATCATCAACTGGCGCTCAAACCGATACTTGTCACCGAAAGAGTGACGGACGCACTTGGCCGCGGCGATATCGCGTGGCAAACTGTGGTACTGAAAAAGGAATAACTGGCTGAGTGATGACTGTTTCACTCATAACCTTTCTCACTCAAAACAAGGATGTGCAGAGATGAGCCTCGAATATTATCTGCAAAAGTTTCAAGATTTAAACACCCTGCGCCTTGGCGGGCATAACAAACCGCATAAGGTGTGTATGTTATTGGCGGTGATGGATTTAATTTCGATTGGCGTCATTTCTAATAATCGAATCGAACTCAACGACGCGCTCAAGCAATGTTTTAGCAGTCATTTTCAACGCTTACGCGCCGCCAACGACGCCGATACGCCAGAAAATCCTTTCTTTTATTTACGTTCAGAAGGCTTTTGGCATTTGCAGTATCAGCTTGGTTTTGATGCGAAACAAGTGGATCGCTACAGCAAAAGTAAAATTGCTTTTGCCTATTTAGATGATGAATTATTTCAATTTTTTCAAAGCAGTATTATTTCAGCCGACTTACGTTTGGCGCTGACTATGAATTTAACTCGCCTGCCCGAGCTTTATCAGCGCTGGGCTTTGGGGTTGGGGAAATCAGCAAAAACTGTGCAACAACATCTCGATGTTATGGAACATAAAATCAGCCCCTTGGCGCAACAACATGGAATATTGCAAGGCCAGCTCAGCGATATCGGTTCTTATCATCAATACCAACGCGTGGTAACGCCGCTGCGTGAACTCACAGAATTTCGCGCGAAAGATCACGAACACAAAGCGCAATACAGCAACGCTCTCAAAAGCTATGGCGACTTTCTGGCCGAACTTGGCCAGGTTGATGTAGCAGCCGATGTCGATGAAATTCTGAACACTGACGCACTTTCTCCAACCGAAAAACAAGTATTAATGAACGCTCGCCTTGGCCAAGGCCGCTTCCGTGAACATTTAATACAACAATGGCAAGGCTGCGCTATTACTGGCTACTCAATGCCAGCGATGCTAGTCGCCTCCCACATCAAACCTTGGCGCGCCGCCAACAACTTGGAACGCCTCGACCCCAATAACGGATTATTGCTGCTGGCAAACTTAGATAAAGCGTTCGACAAAGGCTTTATCAGCTTTGAGCATAACGGCGAAATTCTGATTTCACAGGCACTCGAAAAGCCCGAAGTACTGGGAATTCACAAGCAGATGAAATTAGCCGTGCGAGATGCGCACAAACCCTATTTACACTACCATCGGCAAAGCGTTTTTAGTGGCTAAAACTGAGGCTTCAGTGCCGAAATTTGCATAACAACGCTAGTCTAGGGCAAATCCGTGCGAACTCGTAAAAAGCGCGCAAATCTGGGCAAGCCTTTTTTGGTAAAGCCGTTGTAACGGTAAGTGACTTGCGCGCCGATGGGCGGTGGGTTTTGCCGCAGTGCATCGGTTAAGCCACTGCCGATGGCGAAAGTTTTACCATCCGGCATTTTGACAACCAGCGCACCCACCATGCCTTGGTATTTGCCTTTACCCGGGCGATAACCAATCACTTCAGCTTCGGTATCTTGGTAAGTTTTTAATTTCAGCAAATCACTGCTGCGGCCGGTTTTGTAGAGTGCATCTTGCTGATGCAACATCAGGCCTTCCGCCCCCAGCGCATTTAATTCCTGCAATTTCGCCAGCAATTCACTGCGATTTTTCAGCCGAAACTGCGGGATCACTTGCCAACAGCAAACAGGCCGTTGCGCCTTGGCTTGTTCGAACAGCGCCTGCATGGCAGTGATGCGTTCGGTAAATGTGCCTGGGGCATTGGGTAATTCAAAGATGGAGTAACGAACTTGCTGCCATTCGCTATCTATGGGCTGCAGTTTGCTAACGATACTGAGCGTATTGGCAAACTGTTCTCGGCCAATCCAGAGCTCACCATCGAGGGCAACCTGCGGTAGATCCGCCAGAAACCAAGTCGGTGCGTGGATCACTTCACCGCCACGGGTACGCAGTATTTTGCCGTCCCAATACGCACGCACACCATCGAGCTTTTCACTCACCCAATACTGCTGAACATCCACCTGGCCATCATCCCACTGCGCCAGCAATAAATCGGGTTTAGTGGCAGCCACCAGCGGCCAGCACCATAATAGCGGCCAGCAACAGAGTAATAAGAGCAATCTGAGCATCATCCTTGTTCCTCAGCATCGACAAAATGAAGGACTGACATCGCCAAAACGTCTGGGTGCAGCCATCGCCATCGGCCTCGCATCATTTTGCAGCCGCATCATTTTGCAGCAGCAACCATCCAGCGTGACAATCCATCACAAAAACACAAAGTTAATGCGATGTAAAATTAGCGTAGCGAATTAAATTAAAACTGCAAGCTGAACTGCCGCAGTAAAGACGAGTTATTTTCGAACTCAACAGGAAGCTTGAGGTAAATTCCCAGCAGAGAAAAATTGATGCAGCAGAATCCCCATCGCACAATGCCCTTTAGCACCACACACTATCAATTGGGCAGCTCACAAGCACCACTTTCCGGATTTTGCGCGATTTTTGCCGCCGTATCCTGTAAATTCGGATCATTTGGCGCTAAGGCCAAAGCACGGGCAAGCCATTTTTTGGCTTGAGTTTGACAGCCAACCCGACTGAGTGCCAGCGCATGGTTATTCAAGTAGGGCACTTGTTCTAACGCATAGGCTTGACCTTGCCCAAACCAGTAGGCGGCTTGCTTGGGATCTTGCTCATAGTAGGCATTGCCGAGTAAAAAATACGGCAGCCAATATTCTGGCCACTGCACAGTTGCGGTTTGTAGTGCTTGCACACCACTGCCCGCGGGCCCGGTTTTTACTAAATCTTGCGCCGCTTTGGTGTAGACAAAGGGTTTGAACAATTGGCTTTGCCGCTTGGGCGGTAGCATGGCAAGCAACCAATAATTGCCGCGCTGCCAAGTGCGCTCGAAGGTTGCAAGATCAAGTCGATAATTTTCCGTCACGCCACTATGTAAAATAATCTGCTGCTGGTTGAGGTCATAACCAATCACCACGGCATAATGCCAACGCGGCAACATGGCTACCCCATTGTTTTGCAAAACAATCACCGGAATATCCGCGGCAATCCACTGCAACAAGGTCGATAGATCCGCGTTATCGGTGTAAGCCAGCATGCCTAATTGCCGAGTTGCTGCCGACATCTCAATTTGCAGCGTCCCTTCCAGCGATGGAATAAAAGTGCTGGGCGCAATGGTTTCCGGTGTCACTGAAATGCCGTAAAAACCAGCCACTTCAGTCAACGTGGTCGGCCCACAAAAAAACTGCTGTTGCGGGTAAAACGGCACCTTGCTGATTTGGTATTGCACTGGAATATTGGGCGGATTTGCGAGGACTTGTCGCGTCTGGGGTGGACTTTGGCAACCAGACAAGCTGGCAAATACGCAAAGAAGCAAAAGCCAATAACCCCATTGTAGCCAAGTCGCATTGCGCACTACTTGGCGACAACGGGTATGTCGTTTCTGCATCAACAGCAAATCGTTTCGCTGCAGAGCAGGTTAGCGAATTGGGTTAATAAATGGGTAAACGTCTGTTAAACCCATTAAATCTAATACCGCGACGACCACTAATACCGTGACGATGGTATCCACAATGCCGCCTGCTGGCATGTCTTGTAATTGGCTGTTCAGTGCAGTCAACTCATCTTGCGTCATATTGGCAATGCGATACTTCGCATCTGCAGGATTAACCCCTAATGCGACTAACTTGGCTTGTACGGCTGCATCATCAACAAATGCCAATACTTGTTGTTGGCTGTAATGGTGTTGTTGCGATGCCAAGACTTGTTCTGAGCTGTAGACATCGGCTGACGCATGGCTTGCAGCAAACAATAATGAACCCGCTAACGTTGTTGTTATAATTTTTTTCAGCATGAGTAAATCCTTTGAGAGAAAGTGAGTATCCAATCGGTGCATTCATACACCCTTGCCACAGCAGGCTTGCGCTGGTGGTCAGCTTGCTAACTCAATATACCAGCAAGTCTCTGCAGAGTAATCGATTGGCCAACACCTTTCAACTTTCCCTTGCCGAGTCATTTTCGTTCCTATAGAAAAAACAGAAAGAACAATTGCCTTCTATTGTGCTTTGTATAGTTGCGACATAATTGATTAAGATCAACGATTGCATGGCTTGCAGTGCCGTCATTTTCCCAGAATGGTATGCTATTTTTTAACACACCGCCCAAGCAAGCCAAGCCGACGCTATGAAAAACCACATCCTCTCTTGCGCAATATCACTGATAGAAACAGGCTCCCCTTTAGACTTTTCAGTGGCGAAAGTTGCCAAAGCAGCCGGTATTTCACAAGGCAATTTGACTTATCATTTCCCTAAAAAATCCGACCTACTTGCTGCTGTTGTCGCGCAATTGATTGAGCGCTATCAATCTATTATAGACTTCCAAATAGTCCCTACTGCGGGCGGACTGTCTGCTAAGTTTCTAAAATTTATGTTGGATAACGCGGCCAATCCGACTGTGATTAATAGCTTTATTTTTTTGTGGGTGAATGCATTAAAAGACGCCACAACCGCCAAACAGCTAGCCACATTTTACGAGCAAGTGATAAAGCAGTCTGAACTCCCTGCAAACAGTTCAGATATTCAGGCAAATGATCCGACCCAAAGTTATGCTCAGCTCACGCTAGCGGGCATCCTAAACGGCATGATCCCCATTATGGGAGTCGCGAAAACGCAATTTGATTACGAAGGTTATCTAACATTTTTGCGTAATTTGCTTAACAGCTTGCAGTTCACACAACATATAGCAAGTTCAAGTGATTGATTTGTTATATAAAAATTAATCCCACCCAATTTATACCAACACTCATAAAAAAATTAGCAAGTTCTACCTAAATAAGCCTAGAATCAATGCAAAGTTCTAATAAACCATTGGAATAGGTATTGTTATGCGTAAGAATCTGCCAGTCACCAATCGCGAAAGAAAATTTAGTAGCACTACCAAATTGATTTCTTCCACCGATCTGAAAGGCATCATTGTTGATTGCAACGAAGCATTTGTTGAAGTAAGCGGTTTTAGCAAAGACGAATTAATTGGCCAACCGCATAACTTGATCCGCCACCCTGATATGCCAAGTGAAGCTTACGCCATTATGTGGTCGCAGTTAAAAGCTGGAAAACCTTGGATGGGCATCGTCAAAAATCGCTGTAAAAATGGCGATTTTTATTGGGTTGATGCGTACGTCACGCCAGTGACTGAGCATGGCAAAGTGGTTGGCTATGAATCTGTGCGGAGTTGCCCGAAAGCGGAAGACGTCGCCAGAGCCACTGCACTTTATCAACAAATCAATTCGGGCAAAAAATCACAGCAAACTGTCTTCACGCAACTTGCCGCCAAACTGCCGCTGGTTTTAATACTGTTAAGCATCGTGCTTTCAACCGCTTGTTATTTGCTGGCGATGCCATTACTGGCGTGGTTAATTACCCTCGTTGGTTTGCTGGCAACAGGCGGTTTGTTGTTAACCAAACGAGCACAAGAATATGCAGTGTTCAATCAGTTATTAAGTACCAGCTTTACCCACCCAGTTGCCGCACTCAGCTACACCGGCAGTGCCGATGATTTTGGTCTATTGCAAACGGCGATGATTAGCCAACGCGCTCACCTCAATACTGTATTAACCAGAATCGAAAGTGCTGCGGCGCAAGTCATGGTAGCCGCCAAAACAGGCGAACAGGAAACTCAGCGGGTCGCTCAGCAAATCGAACGGCAACAGGCTGAAACCTTCCAAGTGGCGACTGCCATGAACGAAATGACCACCACCATTGCTGAAGTTTCCAAGCATGTATCCGATACCGCACAGCATGCTGAAACTGCCAATGGCCTAGCGCAAGAAGGCAGTAGCATCGCAGCGAAAACTCAGCAGTCCATTCAACATTTACGCGATAGAGTTGCTGACATTAGTACTGCAGTTGTTGAAGTTTCAACGCAAACTTCACGTATTGCTGAAGCGGCGCAAATGATTGAACAAATTGCCGATCAAACCAACTTGTTAGCCCTGAACGCTGCAATTGAAGCAGCCCGAGCAGGTGAACAAGGCCGAGGTTTTGCGGTGGTCGCCGATGAAGTACGTAACTTAGCCAAACGCACACAACAATCGACCCGAGATATTTATGACATCGTGCAACAATTGACGCTGAAAGCCAACAGCGCTGTGAGTACTGCTCAGCAAGGCACTGTTGCTGCCGATGAAGGCTTAGGTCAAGTTGTCAGTAGCGCCACCATGTTGACAGGGATTTCTACTGCCGTGGGTCAAATTGCTCACATGGCCATTCAAATGGCCGCGGCAGTTGAAGAGCAAGCCCATGTCGCCGATGATATCAACCATCAAATTGTGAACATTTCTGATTTAGCCAATAATAGCGCCGACAGTGCCAACCACACAGCCAGCGCCATTACCAGCTTAAAAGCAACGGCCGATCATCTGCATGAATTAGTGGTACGTTTTAAATAAAGAGTCTGCTATGGTGGGTTTCAAAGCGCATTCCCACCTAGCTTTTTGAGGTTCTGGATGGAGAATTTTGTTCTTACCCCGAAGTCTTCACGCTTGATTGCGGCATTCGTCGTTATCACTTTACTGCTGTTGTTGTTGAGCTTTTCTCAATCTAGCCAACAGCTCAGCCTAGAGGATAAATCCCACGTGTGGTTTATCCATTTGGTGTTAGAACTGTTATCAATTTTCGTGTCGATATCACTGGTGGCGGTGCTTTTTCAGCGCTTGGATGACCACGAAAACCAGCTCGCAAATATCATCATTTTTGGGTTTACTGCAGTCGCACTGCTCGATTTTGTTCACGCGATGTCTTATGCCGGCATGCCGATTTTAGTCACCGAGAGCTCGGTTGAAAAAGCTATCTTTTTCTGGTTAATGGCTCGCTTTTTTGAATTATTTACACTCTCTGCGATTGCCATCCGTTTAACTGTTAGAGGGGCGAAAATTACCTGGCTGGGATTGGCCGTGGTGACAGTGCTGGTGATCAGTTATTTTGGTTTATTTCACCTGAATTTGTTCCCTGTAACCTTCGTACCTGGCCAAGGCGTTACCGCCTTCAAAGCCAATGCTGAGTACCTGTTATTCTTGGGAAACTCTGGATTAACCGCTTATTTTATATGGAAATTTTGGCAGCATCGCCATCGGCAAACCTTGCTATTTGCTGGCTCCGCTTACTGTATGGCAATTTGCTCTTTATCGTTAACCAGTTATGCCAGCCCGTCCGACTTTAATTTATTCCTCGGCCACTTGCTGAAAATTTTGTCGGCTGTTTGTCTTTATCTCGCAATTTTTTGGACAGAACTGAAAAAACCGTATCTTTTAGTACAAACCGCAGAAGCCAAAACCAAAGAAAAAGATCAGCAACTTGAAGCCATATTAGGCAATATTCCCTTGGGTATTATGCGCATTGATAACCAAGGTATTTGTCGTTACAGCAACCCTTACCTGCAAAGCTTAAGCGAATTTTCGAGCCTGCAATCGAATGCGTCACCTTGCCATTTACAGCAAATTCTCCCGCAAAACGTCTATGAAGTGTTTACTCCACTCTTTGATCAAAGCTCAACGGCAAATTCAACTAAGTTGGCGTTTAATTACCGTTGTGGTGAACCTCATAAATTTGTCAGTCGTGAAGTTATTGCTGTGCCTGAAACCATTGGTCAAGCGCATTATTGGTTGTGCTTGGTGGTTGACACCACCGCCCGTGAGCAGGCTGCGCAAAATGAAGCACAAGCATTGCATGAAACCCAAATGTTACGCCAAGCCTTAGATGAACATGCCATTGTGGTATTCACGGATGCAAAAGGCATCATCACATCAGTCAATGATAAATTTTGTGAAATTTCGCAATATAGCCGCGAGGAATTAATGGGGCAAAGTCATCGCCTCATCAATTCCGGATTTCATGGACATGATTTTTTCCGTGACATGTGGAAAACCATTGCTCGGGGTCAAGTGTGGCATGGCGAAGTCTGCAACAAAGCGAAAGATGGCAGCTTGTATTGGGTGAATACCACCATAGTGCCATTTCTAAATGAGCAGAATAAACCCAGCCAATATATCGCCATTCGAGCTGATATTACCGAACGCAAACTGGCAGAACGTGAAGCACAACGTTTGGCTTATTATGATGATCTGACTTCCTTGCCCAATCGTCGTTTGTTTGTCGAAAAACTAGAAAAGCTATTTCAAGAACCTGAGCAACAAAAGCACAGCACGCATGCATTATTGTTATTAGATCTTGATGATTTTAAGGAAATTAATGACACGCTTGGCCATGCCGCCGGCGACGAAGTGTTAAAGCAGATTGCTCGTCGTATCCAGCACCTTACTGAATCTACCCAGTTCGCAGCTCGTTTAGGTGGCGATGAGTTCGTGGTGTTGTATGTCGGCGACTCCTCGTCAAAAGAACAAGTGTCGATTGCCGCCAACACTTTGGCAGAACAAATTCGGTTAGCGTTGCGGGCTCCTTATTACATCAATGATCTACACATTTCCAGCTCGGTTAGTATCGGTATGACCCTCATCAATAGCTTCGATGACCTACCCAGTGAATGCCTGAAACAAGCGGACGTCGCGCTATACCAAGCCAAATCACAAGGGAAAAATCAGGTCAGTTTCTTTGAACCTGAACTGCAAATTGCGCTCAACCGCCGCAATTTAATTCAATTAGAACTCAAAGAAGCCATCGCTAAAAATGAGTTAGAGCTGCATTATCAGCCTATTTATAACAGCCAAAAAGTAATTGTAGGGGCTGAGGCTTTAGTGCGTTGGCGAAGCAATAAGTTGGGCATGGTTTCTCCTGCTGAATTTATTCCAGTGGCAGAGCAATCCCAGTTAATTGTCGAAATTGGTCAATGGGTGCTTCGCACCGGCTGCGCTCAACTCGCTGAATGGGCCCAACATCCAGTCCGTCAACATTGGAGCTTAGCCGTGAATGTCAGTGCAAGGCAGTTACAACAACGCGATTTTATTACTTCAGTGCAAGATGCGATCTACGTCGAACGCATCAATCCGACTCACCTGAAACTCGAAATCACTGAAAGTATGTTGCAAAACAATGTGGAGCAAACCATTAGCAAAATGGCACAGCTGAAGTCGCTCGGTATTCTGTTTTCACTGGATGATTTTGGCACCGGTTATTCCTCTTTAAGTTACTTAACCAAGCTGCCCATTGATACGCTGAAAATTGATAAGTCTTTTGTCGATAAAATGATTGATAGTCGAGAAGATGCTGCGGTCGTCAATACAATTTTATCACTCGCTAGCACATTGGCTTTGGATGTGGTGGCCGAAGGCGTCGAAACCCAAGCACAATTTGAGTTTTTAGCAAAAGCGGGCTGCCCAAGTTTCCAAGGTTACTTACTCAGTAAACCGCTGCCGAGTGCCCAAATTGCGTTGTTAGAAACCACGATTTGCTGATAAACCTGCATCATGCGGCACTGACGATGCTTGTCCTGCAAACCTAGACCTTGCAAGCTAGCCAGAACAACGCCGTCTTTTGCAAAGCGCATAAAACAAAGCCCCATCCTTTGGTCTAATTGCCCCCCTACTCTAGGTACACTACAGTAAATACCCGAGCATTCGATATCTTGTGAATTGGGATCGCCGCATGATTTTCGACAACGAGGATGGTTTGTGATGAAGAATCAGCTGCTTTGTGCCGGCTTTATTGCCGGTTGCTGTATTGTTGGCAGTTATGCTGCCCCCTTTGCCCCAGTCTTTTGGCTACTGGCGAGCCTGTCAGTTTTTTTCCTGAAAAAACCTCAACCCACAGTCACACTCGATGCGGACTCTTCAGATTGGCCGACCCAATCTGTGATTAGCGCCACCACTAAAATGGCGATTGGTGCTGCAGAAGTTTCCTATCTTGCGGACAAACTCAATCATGATTTAATGCAGTCTTCCACTCAAATTACGGCGATTTCGCAAGTCTCAGCCGATTTAATGGGGCAAGTCAGCGCACTGACGACAGTCTCTCATTCGATTGAAGCGCATATGCAACAAACCTTGGCTGCCTGTGATAGCGCCAATCAGCAATTTCTAATCAGCAAGCACCAATATGAAGAGTTGCTGCAAAAATTTAGTCGGGCTTATGAGGAAATTATTGCACTCAATAGCTCCGCCGATGCCATTCAAGAGATGACGACATTGATCCGGCAAATTGCTGATCAAACCAATTTGTTGTCGTTAAATGCAGCCATTGAAGCAGCCCGCGCTGGGGAACATGGTCGAGGGTTTGCTGTGGTCGCAGATGAAGTGCGTGCCCTCGCCACCAAAACAGCCACAGCAACCAAACAAATTGAACAAAACATCAATACTTTTAGACAGTTGACTCAGCAATCGCAGCAAACCATGGCAGGTCTGAAAACGAATAGCGATGTGATTGAACAATCCTTTGTCAGTGTTGATGCGAATTTACAAGCGATTGTCGGCCATGTCAGCGCCACAGAAACCACCACTCGCAGCTCAGAGGAAATTACCGCCACAGTATCACACAGCAGTCAGGTGCTTTCGGGGGCGGTCGTTGCCATACAACAATCGGTCAATGAAATTACACAAAAAGGCCAAGCGGTGTCTTCCCAAGCGGAGCAAGTCTCGTTAAACACCGAATCGATTTATGTGGATGTTGCGCCATTTGCTGGTCAACTATTTTATGGTCAGATTTTACAAACCGCAGAGACGGCAGCAAAACACATAGCAAACCTGTTGGAGCAATGGGTCAATGACGGCAAAGTGACAAAAGAGCAGCTGTTTTCAACCCAATATGTCGCAATTGCCAACACCAATCCACAAAAATACCACAACCAAATAGACCAATTTACCGATCAGTATTTCCCATCGGTGCAAGATGCCATTTTGACCGACTTTCCTCAGGTAGTTTACGCCGGGGCTGTCGATGTAAATGGTTATTTCCCAACGCATAATAGCAAGTATTGCCAACCGCTTACCGGCGATTATCAGCGTGATTTAGCGGGCAATCGTAGCAAACGGATTTACAACGATAAAACGGGGATCCGCTGTGCGCGGAATCAACAGCGTTTTTTATTACAAACCTATAAACGCGACACTGGCGAAATCATGAATGATTTATCAGTACCTATCCATGTATTCGGCCGGCATTGGGGAGGATTCCGCATCGGCTTTCGCCTAGCGATTTGAATCAAAATCAATGGGGTCAGAGTCATTGAAATCAATGGGGTCAGAGTCTGAGTGATCCCCACGAAATTCCAGCTTCATATAATTCTGTAACAGGTGGTGTCGAGCAAATGCCTACAGTGCGTTAGGGTATCTCGCCACTGCTTTGTTGTCAGTTTCACGCCTCTTGCAATAGCTCGCAAGCCTAATGCATGAAACGATAAGACGCGTTTTTCACGCTCCGTATTTGCCTGAAATTGCCAGTGCTTTTTAGCCACGACTACCCCGACACCAACTAATATGAGTGCGAATGACGCTAAGGTGACAAGCAGTAGTAAGTTACTCAGGCGATTATGTTTTGTTGTACAATTTTGCTCGAACCCTAAGCCAAATTGGGTACTTTTCACATCTCTGAAGCTCTCTTCTATTTGCATACGCTGACGGTAAATCACAACAATTTTTTTGCCATGCTGACGGGTTTTCGGGATATTAGAGGCCAGTAGCCACGGGTCTGAATTCGCTCGCGCATTCGCCTGTGATTTTTTTGAAGCTTTGATGCTACCATCCGCATTGAAAGCATGCCTTCCCTGAGCTTTTTGTTTGTACAGTGTCAGCGTGCAGGTAAAGGGCATTTTCATGGCGATCTGCGCTTGATATTGTTTAGGTTGCTGTGTTGCTTTGGCATATAACAGGCTGATGCACTGCCAGTGCTTACCGTTATCGATGCTATAAAAACAAGGTTTGCGAACGCGTCCAACAAAAAACCAGCCTAGCGCTTCAATTTGTCTGAACCAAGGCGTTTTAAAGCCTGCATCAGTCACAATAACAGGTTTACAATTCGTTGGCAGAAGCTGTGAGAGCCGTTGCAAAAAGCGCTGATGCACTGCTGGCTTTTCCTTGGTGCTAAGTGGATGTATTTC
>CAZIPG010000072.1:0-13210 GCA_964540955.1 uncultured Rheinheimera sp. | reverse complement strand
ATCAGAAAAAATTCGCTAGGGCTAAACTAAATATCTCTGAAGAAAGGTGCAAATTTCACCTAAAGAGAGTATTCTGCCGGCGTTTTTTAAGGTGCTAAAGGCTCAATTATATGCAAGATTTTCAAGCAAAACCTAATGAACTGGATGGTAAAGTGATTTTAGTCACTGGTGCAGGCGATGGGATTGGCCGTCAAGCCGCCTTGTCCTTTGCCAGCGTCGGCGCAACTGTCATTTTATTGGGAAAAACCGTCAAAAAGCTCGAAGCTGTTTATGATGAAATTGTTGCCTCTGGTGGCCAAGAACCTGCAATTATTCCTCTCGATTTGAATGGCGCAACCAAACAAAACTATATTGACATGGCATCGACCATTGCGGCTGAGTTCGGCAAATTAGATGGTCTGCTGCACAATGCTGGCATCCTAGGCGTATTAACGCCATTTAGTCATATTGACCTCGAAACTTGGCAAAAGATCCTACAAGTGAATCTGACCTCGACCATGCTGATGACGCAGGCATTACTGCCGGTATTGGCGAACGCCCCTCATGCATCAGTCGTATTTACATCCTCGGGCGTTGGTCGAAAAGGCAAGGCCTATTGGGGTGCTTACTCCGTCAGCAAATTCGCAACTGAAGGCATGATGCAAGTGCTCGCTGATGAATATGAAAACAGCTCAATCCGCACAAACTGCATCAATCCAGGCGCAACCCGCACTAAGATGAGAAATGCAGCTTATCCGGGCGAAAACCAAGCGCAATTAAAAACCCCTTTGGAAATCATGCCGACTTACCTGTATTTAATGGCTGATGCAAGTATTGACGTCAATGGTCAATCGCTGAACGCTCAATAAAAGGAGTGCACCGATTGTCAATGATGGATAAGCATTAAATCAAAGATTTAGAATTTATACTCATCCACTGCATTTGATTGATCTGCATGCTTTCAAAAGTAAAAAAGCCGCAATTGCGGCTTTTTCACAATATAAGCCCAGAGAAATTAGCGTTTCTCTAAAATTTCTTCATTGTTGGCTGCAGCCCATTCATTCCAAACGTCAACTTTAGCATTAAAGTTTGCCACAGCTTGCACTGCCGCTTCTTCTAACAGCGTTGTGATTTGGTTTTGATACTTACTTTCGACTTGTTTAAAGCCAATCACTGGAATACCACGGTCATTTAAACTTTTCTTCATGGTATGCGTTTTCAGCAACTGTAAATTGCCATTTTCAACGTAGAAATACTGGCTTTCAGGATTGATCGTTTTGTATTTAGGCTTAATTGGACGTTTAGTGCTGCTAACGGCAGTCTCTTCAACTTCAGTAACGGCAGTAATCACGCCGTCAACGCTTCTTTTATAGCCAAGTTGTTCAAGGGTGTAGCCTTTCGCTTTGACAAATTCTTGCAGCTCGGCTAAAAACTCAGTCTCTTCTTGGCGTTCAGCCAAAACAGAATTTAATACATCAATTACTTCCTGTAATTTAACAACAGACAATTCTTTTGCTGCTTTCTTCAATTCGCGTTTATCGAGTAATAATGACATAAATATCTCCTGAGTCAGAAAGAATAACGTAACTGAGATATATTAAGACCAATTTTAAATAATAGGAATATTTCGCTGAATATTATTGATTTTTATTTTAGAAATTCCCGAATTTAGCTATAGACTCATACAATTTAAAAATTACTGTATGAGTATTGAGCAAAATCGAGTAAATTAGTTTAAAAATAAAAGGTCGAGTTTTATGCGAGCATTAAACAATTTATTCGAAAACAACCTAGCTTGGGCTCAGCGTGTTGAATTAGAAAGTCCAGGATTTTTCAAAAAATTATCCGAGCAACAAGCCCCAGAATACTTATGGATTGGCTGTTCTGATAGCCGTGTTCCAGCAAACGATATAGTCGGTTTACTCCCTGGTGAATTATTTGTACACCGTAATGTTGCTAATTTGGTACTTCACTCAGACATCAACTGTTTATCTGTTTTGCAATATGCGATTGATATACTCAAAGTCAAACATATTATTGTTTGCGGTCACTACGGTTGTGGCGGTATCCATACCGCGATGAATAAACAAAAAGTGGGCTTCGTTGATAATTGGCTTCGAAACATCAAAGATGTTTATGTGCTGCATCGGGAAGAAATTGATGCAATCCCAGATAACGCCAAACGAGAAAACCGCATGTGTGAACTGAATGTTGTCGAGCAGGTCAGAAACGTGTGCCACACCACTTTTGTGCAAGAAGCTTGGGAACGTGGGCAAGATCTAACTGTTCATGGCTGGGTTTATAGTTTACGCAACGGCCGCATCAAAGATTTAAAAGTCAGTCACTCAGATGCCAGCCAAATAGATAATATCTTTGCGTTGGATTGGACCAAAGACGATACCCTTGAATAATTATTAGCAGCTGATAGTTATTGAAACTTGATAACCGCATTTGGATCTGGGTGATAAATCGCGCTATGCCCTTTCACCCACTGACCATTTTGAAAATACTCCGACTGTGTCATTAACTTTTCCGCACTGAGTTTGGAAGTTGAGCGAACTTTACTGATGCCATTTGTGTTACCAGTGACAACTTCCTCCGCAATTAAAGTTCCACTCTGAGCATCAAATGTCATCGAGCCTTGGGTATAAAAGCCAGCGGTTGTGAAATAAAAGTATCTTAAGCTATTGGTATTTTTGTCCCAGAATAGGATGGTCTCCCCACCGTATTCCCCATCATTCAAAGAATGAGTCATCTTGATAGCAGTACCATTTAAAGTGCGTTGCCACAATGAAACATCAACGGCAGGCTTCACCTGTCCTTGATTTAAATCGCCACGCCAATAAATATTCAGAAAAGGCCGAAATGGTTCAAGTTGCGGGACCAACATCCCTTGCTCAGGTGCAGCATGACAGCTAAACGCTGAGGCAAAACCCAACAAAACTGCCCAGATTAATTGGCGCATGAGTGATTGTCCCTTTGTTGATAAAAATCGAGCATTTGTTGTTCTACTAACTGGGAGAAATCTTTCATTTGGATGGCATATTGCTCTAAGAATTTATCTTCTTCCGTTTTAGCAACAAAAGTAGGCACAGCAGCTGGCTTCCCCTGCTCATCCAGTGCAACAAAAGTAATGATGCAATGATTCGTTTCAGCTAACGCAGTGTCTTGCGTAGTCCCTGAGCGGACCTGGATAAAAATATGCATGCTGCTGGTACCGGTATGAACAACTTTGGCTTCAAGTTCGACCAAATGACCGACTAAAATCGGCCGACGAAAACGAATGGTACCAACCGAGACAGTGACACAATATTGACCACTCCAACGTGCTGCGCAGGCATAAGCTGCTTGGTCAATCCATTTCATCACCATGCCGCCATGCACTTTGCCACCAAAATTGACATGCGTCGGCTCAGCAAGGAAGCGAAATTCCACATTACGTACAGGTTCTGACATTCAATATCCTTAATATGTCATTCAAGGCCTTTCAGTGCAGATTGCAGTAAAATTAGCACTCATACAAAAAGCACAAGAATTCAACAATCGATGAAATTCAGGATAGCTCAGTAATCACTTAATAAGCTACAAAATCACCGTTTTATTGCCATGGACAAAGACTCTATCTTCGATAACCTGCTGCAACGCTTTGCTGAGTACTGTCTTTTCAACATCACGGCCAGCTTTTGCCATATCTTCGGCGCTATAGTTATGATCCACATTCGCCACCATTTGTTTGATGATGGGTCCTTCATCTAAATCATTGGTGACAAAATGGGCTGTTGCGCCAATAATTTTCACCCCACGCTCAAAGGCTTGTCGATAAGGATTGGCGCCAATAAAGGCCGGTAAAAAACTATGATGAATATTAATGATCCGATTAGGATACTCTGCAACAAACTCGGGACTTAATACCCGCATAAACTTTGCAAGCACTAAATAATCAGGCTGATAGGGTTTAATTTGCTTTAATAATTCAGCTTCGTGCTGCTCACGACTTTTCCCTTCATGACTAACAAAATGAAACGGGATGTCAAATTTTTCAGTAAGCTTCTGTAAATTTTGATGATTTCCAATGACCGCTAAGATATCTAATGGCAAAGAACCATCGAAAACCTTCATCAAAATGTCACCCAAGCAGTGCGCTTCTTTCGTCACCAGTATCACTATCTTTTTACGCTCTTTGCCAACTAAGCTGCGCTCACTGCCCGTCGGTAGCGCTCTATCTAAATCAAATAATAAGGTTTCGTCATTAAAGATCCCCTCCAACTGAGTCCGCATATAAAATCGTCCAGTCTGTGGATCCACATATTCGGTATTGCGAGTGATATTGAGCTGATGTTTATAACAAATGTTGGTAATTTGCGCGATGAGGCCTTTCGAATCTGGGCATTCAATCAATAATGTTTTTTGTTGCATCTTTTCATTCATTTCTTGTGATTAGAATGACAATTTAGATGGCTATCCATCCAAAGGCAAGCAAAGCCTTGTTGTTTCTCGTCAAGGCATTGATAATAAGCCTAAGTTCTTCTACAGATGTCATGTTATGACGACAATTTCACTGAATGTGCTCGGCTATGTCCGCTCACCCTATAAACAAAAATTTGCGATCCCAAGACAACCAGGCTTAATTGCTGAAGCGATTGGAGAGTTAGTACTTCACCCACCTTATGCCGACGACGCCATCATCCGAGGTTTAGACAGTTTCAGCCACCTATGGTTAGTCTTTGTTTTTCATGAAACAGCCGACAAAGGCTGGTCGCCGATGGTACGCCCGCCTCGCTTAGGCGGGAATCAGAAAAAAGGCGTGTTTGCCACCCGTGCAACTTTTCGACCGAATCCTGTTGGGCTGTCAGTGGTCAAATTTTTAGGGAGTCACCGAGAAGGCGAAAAATTGGTTTTAAAACTCGGCGGTATTGATTTGCTAGACGGCACCCCCATTTTAGATATTAAACCTTATTTACCTTATGCGGATTCACATCCCGAAGCGGATGGCGGCTTTGCTGACTCAGCGCCGACGTCAGAAATGACGGTCAGTTTTGCCGAAGAGGCGTTAGAATTTTGCCAAAAACAGCACCAATATCCGGAGTTGGCCGCATTTATTGAAAAAGTATTGCGCCAAGATCCGCGTCCTCCGTATAAGAAAGAAAAGGCCAATCCGCAAAGTTATGGCATGAGTTTGTATCACTACAATATTAAATGGACGGTCGATGAAAACCATAATCACATTACCCATATTAGCGAGCATGTTGCTCAGCAGTCAGGTGAATGCTCAGAGTAACCCGCTTGAAGTGCCTGCGTTGCCCGAGGCTGTATCCAATCAGGTGGTGTTAACAACAACAATACGCAATAAAACCTACATTACTAGCTTTGCGGGCTTAGGTGCGAGCAAGCAACAAAACAGCATTCACAACAAAGTTTGGCAACTCACATTAGGCGAAAGTGCCTGGCAATCCATGACGCCAGTGCCAGCAGCCAAAGCCAATACAGGTCGGCTTGGCATGACTGGCGTTGCTTTGGAGCAAAATTTTTATATTTTTGGTGGCTACAGTGTCGCCCCAGATGGCAAAGAAGTGACGCAAACGGATAGCTATCGCTACAGTCCAGTCAGTGGACTTTACAGCAAAATTCCAGACGTGCCCGTGGCTGTCGATGACAGTGTGGCTTTGACTTATTCCGGCCGTTACATCTATTTAGTCAGTGGCTGGCATAACGAGGGCAATGTCAATCTGGTACAAGTGTTTGATAGTTTTAGTCAACGTTGGTTTCAAGCCACGCCATTTCCAGGCAAACCAGTATTCGGTCATGCGGGTGCGATTGTCGAGAATGCGTTAGTCATTTGTGATGGGGTTACCACACGTTGGTCGGAAACAGGAGATCGCAGTTATGAAGCAGTTGCTGCGTGTTATCGCGGTGATATCGACAAGAAAAACCCAGCGCAAATTCGTTGGCAAGCCATCGCTCACCCCACAGGCAAATCTCGCTATCGGCAAGCTGCTCTGGGGATTAAAGCGCCCGACAATGCAGGCCATTTGGTATTTATCGGCGGCAGCACCACGCCTTATAACTTCAATGGTATCGGTTACGATGGCACTTTGGCTGAACCTAGCAACCAAATCTGGCAATATTCTTTAAAGACTAATCAATGGACGCAGCAACAAAGTCCGGTTGCTGTGATGGATTTACGAAATCTGGTATTGATTGATAATCAAATTTATAGTTTAGGTGGCATGCAAAGTGGCCAAAAAGTCACTGCAACTTTGATAAATCATCCAACAGAGCTTCTGCCAAAGTGATCACCTTGCTAGAATAAGGCCAAACCGCGAACATAAGAGTGAAAAACGCATGCGCACTACCCAATATTTGATGTCTACTTTAAAAGAAACTCCTGCTGATGCCGAAGTGATCAGCCACCAGTTGATGCTCAGAGCTGGCATGATCCGCCGTGAAGCTTCAGGGATGTATACTTGGCTTCCGAATGGCATTCGCGTCCTGCGCAAAGTCGAAGCCATTGTTCGCGAAGAAATGAATAAAGCGGGCGCACTCGAAGTGTTGATGCCGATGGTCCAGCCCGCAGAATTGTGGCAAGAATCTGGCCGTTGGGAGCAAATGGACGCTGAACTTTTACGTTTTAAAGACCGTCACCAACGGGATTTTGTGTTAGGCCCAACCCACGAAGAAGTCATCACCGATTTAGTGCGGAAAGAAATTAGCAGCTATAAACAGTTGCCAATGAATCTTTACCAAATCCAAACCAAATTCCGCGATGAACGTCGGCCACGTTTTGGTGTGATGCGGGCTCGTGAATTTTTAATGAAAGATGCCTACTCTTTCCATCTAAGCCAAGAATGCTTAGAAAAGACATACCAAGCGATGTACCAGGCTTATTGCAATATCTTCAATCGATTGGGCTTAGATTTCCGCCCAGTATTGGCTGATACCGGGGCAATTGGCGGCGCTGTTTCTCACGAATTCCATGTGCTAGCTGCTTCAGGTGAAGACGCAATTGTGTTTTCAGATGCCAGCGATTACGCCGCAAACATCGAGAAGGCCGAGGCGCTGCCGCCTGCAGAAGCTCGTTCTGTGGCAACGGCCACCCTAACGAAAGTAGCGACTCCGGGTGCTCACTCCATTGCGGAAGTGTCGGCTTTCTTAAAAGTCCCAGCGAGCAAAATCGTGAAAACGCTATTGGTGCATGCCAAAGTGCTTGATGAAAAAGCGCCGAAGCAACTGATTGCTTTAGTCTTACGGGGCGATCATGAATTGAATGAAATCAAAGCCGATAAACATCCTTTGATTGCATCGCCATTAACTTTTGCCAGTGAAGAAGAAATTCGTGCCGCAACAGGGGCTAATCCAGGTTCATTGGGTCCAGTTGGTTTAACCATGACAGTGCTGGTCGATCACAGTGCTGCAGTGTTGGCTGATTTTGTCTGTGGAGCCAATGAAGATGGCTACCACCTGCAAGGCGTGAACTTTGATAGAGATATCACCAACTACCAAACTGCTGATTTACGCAATGTGGTTGAAGGGGATCCTAGCCCATGTGGGTCTGGTCGCTTAGTCATTAAACGCGGCATTGAAGTCGGTCATATTTTCCAGTTAGGCGAAAAATATGCCGCCGCCATGAAAGCTGGTGTGTTGAATGAAGAAGGAAAACACCAAATCATGACTATGGGTTGTTATGGCGTTGGTGTTTCGCGCATTGTCGCGGCTGCTATCGAGCAAAATAACGATGCACATGGCATTATTTGGTCAGACGCCATTGCGCCATTCCAAGTGGCGATTGTGCCGATGAATATGCATAAATCTGTACGTATTCAAGAAACGGCCGAAAAACTCTATCGTGAATTAACTGCTGCGGGCATTGAAGTGTTATTTGACGACCGTAAAGAGCGTCCAGGTGTCATGTTTGCTGATATGGAATTGCTGGGTGTGCCTCATCATATTGTCATCGGTGAACGCAATTTAGATGAACGCCTAGTGGAATATAAACATCGTCGGTCGGGTGAAAAAGCACTACTCAATATCGATGAGGTGGTTGCGACACTTCGCAGTAAAATCGCTGGCTGATCTTTGTTCGAACAAAGCCAATGCGGCGTTTTGTTCGTAGTATGATTGATTAGCGAGGCAATAAGTAACTACAGCTGGTAAGGCCGCTTAGCGCGGCCTTATTTTTCAGTGACACTGCAGGAAAATTGATGATGTATTGGAACAGTCGTTCGTTACCTGAACTGGCAGGATTGAATTTTCGTGACCGCATGAGTGTGCTGCGTCGTGCTGCGGATAATCTAGCAACACCGAAAAAACTGCTGCTTAATATCCTGAAATTGATCATTTTAATCCCGCCTTTCTTAGCCATCGCACGCAGTGAAACTATGCTGATCGCAGCGATGTGGACCTTGGGTTTAGTGATCATTTATCCACTGCTGACCCGTCCCCTAACTTTTGCCTTAGTGAAACCGCTGTTACGCCAAGCGCGTTATCAATTCGAACAACAGCGCCAAGACTCCTAGCAGAGCAGCTTGCATAGCCCATAAAAAAAGCCAGCGTTGATGCTGGCTTTTTTTATGTCTAACAGTATTGCCGCGCTTTTAAGAAACCTCAAAGCGCAGCCAATATCTTCACACTCTTATTTGACACCATGCATTAACTTGTTAATCAGCGGTGCAATGATAAATAACACAATCCCAGTGCCCAATAACAAGTAGAAACTGAAACTAAAGCCAGCCAGTGCGGATTCGACGGTCATCCCAGTCTCTCCCGAAATATGGCCAGCGAGCAAACCCGACAGGTTATTGCCAGTGGCGACAGACAGGAACCATGCACCCATCGCAAGGCCGACAAAACGAACCGGCGCTAGTTTTGTCACCATCGACAAGCCGATTGGGGATAAACACAATTCGCCAATCGATTGCAACACATAACATAACACGAGAGGCCACATTGGAATTAAGCCATCAGTACCCACGGAGTTTGTTAACGCGTACATCAACACTAAAAAGCCCAAGGCGTTACCCAGTAAGCCAAAGGCAAATTTACGGGGAATAGACGGCTCTAAGCGCATTTTGCTGGTGACATACCAGATATAGCTGATGATCGGAGCGAACAGAATGATGGCAGCAGAGTTAATCGATTGGAACCAACCCGTTGGAATAATCTGCGAGCCGTCACCGAATAAATCACGATTTACCAAATTATTGGCGAGGAAGTTAAAAGAACTGCCAGCTTGTTCGAAGAACATCCAGAATGTGACGTTAAACGCGAACAGAATTAACAGGGCATAGACGCGGTGTAATTGCACAGTGCCGTTCTTCTTGCCTTCGGTCAGCAGCATCACGGCGACGATAATAAACATCACCCCTAAAATCCATGCGAGGATCTCTGCACCTAAACCTGCCATTAAGAAATAAACCACTGGCACCGCGAGTACAACGCCTGCAATCACATAAGCCAACATTTTATTGGCTGGTTTTTCGGTTGGCGCTTCGCCAATGCCTTTGAGTTGGGCGCGGCCAATAAAGAACCAAATGGTCGATAACAGCATACCAACCCCAGCGGCTGCAAAGACCACTTTGTAGTTTTCGTATTGCGGCGTACCAAATACTTGGCTAGCTAACCAGCCAGTGATTAATGGCGAAATCAAGCCACCAATGTTGATCCCCATGTAGAAAATAGTGAAGCCACGGTCTCGACGGTCATCGCCCTGTTCGTATAATTTACCTACGAGCGAAGAGATATTCGGCTTGAATAAACCATTCCCCACCACAATCACTGCCAAGCCCAACAAAAAGACTTCTTTGTTCGGGATCATGATCATAAACAGACCAATCGACATCACCACCGCACCTAGAAGTATTGAACGCTGGTAACCAATAACGCGGTCAGCAATATAACCACCAAAAATGGCAGTAGCATAGACTAAGGCAAGATAAGCGCCATAATAACGGTTGGCGTCGCCTTGACCGCTGGCATTGCCATTATAAAATTCTGACACTATGTACAGAGTTAAAGCCCAGCGGATGCCATAAAAAGCAAAACGCTCCCAAAACTCGGCCATGAATAACATCCACAATGGTTTGGGATGGCCTAATACAGTATCAAATTGAGGGATTGAAGGCGTGGAATGAACTGAACTCATTACATCGCCTCCAGCATAACAATAACGCGCACTTTCGCGCTCTGCTGCGCAAGCGCAGAATGGACGTGGATCATGGTGATTTCCTGTTTCTAATAATTATTAAACGAGGGTGTGCCATCGCGTTTATACCGTAGATGGCTAAAAATGAAAAGTCCGACGACTCGATTTGCTAGAGATTGCGACAAAAAAGCATCTAATTCATAGAAAAAACCCGCAACTACCTCAGAGCTTTACTTGGCAGTGTGCGGGTGTTTCTTAAGGAGTGGCCGGCTAAACACAAGCAGTTTATTCTAAAAACTCTTCCAAGGCTGCTTCATCCACCTCTGGCTGTGGTGGCTGTCCGTCATAAAGTTTAAAGTCTTGCCGTTGGAAATAGGCATCTTTGACAAACGCATACGGATCGAGTGAATTATCCAATAATTTTTCTTGGGCCATTAATTGCTCTCTGCCATCAAAGGCGCTGATGACAAACTTGCCAACTGTCAGGTGACTATTTAATAAAGTCATCGGAAAATAAAGATTGTCAACCACGCGGCCTGCTGTATCGCGAACTGTCGTTGGTCCCATGCCTGGGATCATCAGATAAGGGCCATAACCCACCCCCCAAACCCCGAGTGTTTGGCTAAAGTCTTCATTTTGCTGAGCTAACTCAATGTGAGAAGCCACATCAAAAAAACCGAAGATACCAATGGTACTATTGACCACAAAACGACCGGTACTGATCGCCGTGCTCTTGCCCTTCCCCTGTAATAAGCCATTCAAAGCATTTGCCGGTTCATCGAGGTTGTTAACCATATTGGCGAAACCACTACGGACAGGCTTTGGGGTCACGGCCATATAGCCAACAGTCGCAGGGCGCAATAGATATGGATCTAAGTATTCATAATTGACTTTCCACATCGAACGGTTGAAATTTTCGATGGGATCGCGGGGGTCTTGATGATGTTCGGCTGTTTGCGGCTTACTCGCACAGCCCGTTAACAATAAGCACGCAGCAATCATAGCCTGCACAAGCATAATTTTCATTCACAGCATCCATTTCTGAATTACGCAGACCTATGCGATCCGACCGTAAAATTAAAAAACTACGAGATTATACTGAAAAAACCGCAATAAGATCACTGCTAATGCCAATCATTACGGTTTTTCCACAGCAATATCCCTACTGATGAAACTGTCAGACTTATCGCGCTAAAGTCAATGACACTTGCAGTAAACCGTCCACCAACTGGATGGGGGCACTTGCAACTTCAGGATCAGCTGCATCTGCACTGATATTGCCAGACGCACTTAATCTTGCTTGCACGATCACTTCAGACACATTGTCCAAGCCCCAGCCAGGCTGCATTTGCATTTGGCTCGTTAATTCAATGGTTTTTGTCCCGCTAAATACTGGCATCTTATCGACAGCCAATGGCATTGGCGAACCTTCTACTGCCTTAGCAAAAATAAATAAGGTCGCATTAGGATAAGCGGTCGCTGTCGCTGCATCGACTGTCACAGTGACAGCAATCCGCCGTTTCGCTGGAGCCATCAAGCGATTCACTTGTGCTAACTGCTCCGCGATGCGGGGATACCGTGGATCTTCAGGTTTGAGCTGTTCTAATAACAATTCCCACGCTGTTTTCGCTTCTTTGTAATCGCCCCGCTCTTGCGCCATTAACGCTAACATCGACAAAGCATCGGTATTGAGCGGATCTTTACTCAGTACTTTCCCCAAGCTAGTCGCAGCTAGTTTGGCGGCATCAGGGCCGTTATTTACTAACAAGGCCTGCGCATAACTGAGCAACATATTGTTGTTATCGGGCGCTAATTTTAATGCTTGCTCAAAAGCATGCAGTGCGTCGACGTTACGGCCTTGCGAAAACCAAATTCTGCCCAATAAAAACCAGCCCATTCCGCCATCTTCGTGGTTGGTTAATAATTTTGTGCGCAACCCTAACGCAAATTGATCCATTTCTAAATCAGAAAGTGGCTCGCCCTTCCCTAACAAGGCACGTTCGCCGTAACTGGCTAAATTGGTATTCGCACTATCCCATAGTTGTAATTGTCGATATTGACCGGTTACTAAATAAACGCCCGCAGTTATTGCAAGCGAACCAACCACCAAACCAAGCCGCCAACCCAACATAGAACCACTTTTTAAGGTTTGCTGAGTTGGATCGGTTAAAAATTGTTGCTTCAATTCCGCAGCTGCTTGCTCAAAATCGCTATCCGCTAATTGACCACTGTCTCGGGCTTGCACCAATAACGCTAGTTTTTCCGCGAATAACTCTTTGCGACTGGCATTGGCCTTGGATGCGCTGCGCAGCGGCCAGCACAAAATGATTAGAGAAAACACGGCAAGCACCACGGCCGCGAGTATAAATTGATTCATCATGGCTGTTTTTTCCTTACTGCATCAATCATGGCTTGCAACTCGGCATCATCGGCAAGCACCTCGTTGGATTGCTGACGTTGCTTTTTCCACATCACCACCACCAACAGCACAATCATTAAAATAGGTAATAACCAAAGCCAAAGCGTACTTAAGCGAAATGGTGGCTGATAATGCACGAAATCGCCGTAGCGTAATTTCATGTAAGCAACCACCTCATCTTTATCCATGCCTTGCTCAACCAGCTGCAAGGTTTTCTTGCGCATATCGACCGCAACCACAGCATTAGAATCAGCAATATTCTGATTTTGGCATTTCGGACAGCGCAACTCTGCCGTTAACTCGCGGTAAAGTTGTTCCTGTTCCACACTTTTAAATTCAATAATGTCGGTTTGCGCCCACGCCACTGGACTCAAACAGCCCAAGATGAAGATGAAGACAATACGCTGCCAGGTTTTCAGCAGGAACTTGGCCCTCATAGAGTTATTGACCATTGCCTGCCCCCTTTGCTTCTTGCAGCAAGGCTTGATACTGCACCTCTAATGCTGGCCAGTTTTGTTCGTTGATATCACCCACTAAGTGATGACGGATCATGCCGTTGGCATCAATTAAAAAGGTTTCTGGCGCCCCTGTAACGCCCAAATCAAAAATCAAACTGCGGTGTTCATCGACAATATTGAGCTGATAAGGATCGCCTTGTTCGGCTAACTTTCGGG
>CAZIPG010000071.1:0-13423 GCA_964540955.1 uncultured Rheinheimera sp. | reverse complement strand
AGAGCCATATCCCTGATGGCCCGGGTTACAGCGAAAAATTCTATTTCACCCCTGGCGACACCGGCTTTAAAGTCTGGGATACCGCTTATGCCAAAATCGGCATCGGTATTTGCTGGGATCAATGGTTTCCTGAATGCGCACGCAGCATGGCATTAATGGGCGCAGAATTATTATTCTACCCAACGGCCATTGGTAGCGAACCCCATGACACCAACGTCAACTCACGTGATCACTGGCAACGCACACAACAAGGTCACGCCGCAGCCAACTTGGTGCCATTAATTGCATCAAACCGTATTGGCCGTGAAACTGAAGATGATTTTGCGATCACTTTCTACGGTAGTTCATTCATTGCCAACGAATACGGCGCTAAAGTGCAAGAAGCTGATGAAGTGAGCGAAGCGGTACTCGTCCATACTTTCGATTTAGACCAAGTCGCAAAAAATCGCCGTGGCTGGGGTGTATACCGTGACCGCCGCATCGATTTGTACGGCGCACTGCTGACCAAAGATGGCAAAACCACGCCAACCACAGGCAATAACTAAGATGACCGGCCAAGTGTTTGGACAATCTTTAACTTCGACGCCGCGCGCTGATGGTTTCTATATGCCTGCAGAGTGGGCTCCACACAGCCAGACTTGGATGGTGTGGCCTGAGCGGACTGACAATTGGCGCTTAGGCGCCAAACCAGCACAGCAAGCATTTTGTGCGGTCATTCATGCGATTGCCCGCTTCGAACCTGTCACTGTGATGGTCTCTGCTCGTCAATTTGCCAACGCGCAAGCGCAATTAGCAGCTCAAGCGAGCAAGTTTCCGATCCGCGTGGTTGAAGTCAGTAATAACGACGCATGGTGTCGCGACACTGGGCCAACTTTTGTCACGAACGGTAGTGAAGTGCGCGGGATAGATTGGACTTTTAATGCATGGGGTGGCCTCAACGGTGGTCTGTACTTCCCATGGGATTTAGATGACCAAGTCGCACAAAAAGTCCTGAATATCGAAGGGTTACCCCGTTATCGCACCGATGAGTTTGTGTTAGAAGGTGGCGCTATTCATACCGATGGCGAAGGCACTTTATTGACTACTGCGGAATGTTTATTAAATCCAAATCGTAATCCTCACTTAACCAAAACACAGATCGAACAAAAACTCTCAGACTATCTGGGCATCGATAAAGTGATTTGGTTAGAGGAAGGGATTTTCAACGATGAGACCGATGGTCACGTTGATAATATGTGCTGTTTTGTACGCCCAGGCGAAGTGTTATTGGCTTGGACTGATGATGAAAACGACCCGCAATATGCCCGCTCGCGTGCAGCCTTGACTGTGCTTGAACAAAGTACGGACGCCAAAGGTCGCCCTTTCATTGTGCATAAATTACCAGTCCCTGGCCCGCTGCTCGCCAAAGCTGAAGAATATGCCAGTGTGGATTTAACCGGTGCCGCAGTGCCGCGCGAAGCAGAAGCACGATTAGCAGGCTCTTACATTAATTTTTATTTGTGTAATGGTGGCTTAATCCTGCCAACCTTCGATGATCCTATGGATCAAGTCGCGATTGCGAAGTTAACAGAGCTATTCCCTAACCACCAAGTCGTCACGGTGCCAGGCCGCGAAATCTTGTTGGGTGGCGGCAATATCCACTGCATCACGCAGCAGCAACCTCGCTAATTGATTAAGACCCAGTGGCTAGCCATTGGGTCTTAATCTTCATCCCGATATCATCTACTCCTGCCCTTTTCATTTTTAACTGCCCTTTTCATTTGTAATTGACGAACCAGGTTACTCACTTCATCCCTACTGATAAATCTAATCACCGAGAAACTAACTGTGAAACTAATAAAAAGTTTATGTTATTTTTATATTTATTTTGATAACATTTATTTCACTCACTTGTAAGTAAAATAACTTTAGGGTAAATAGATGTTAAAGATCCACAGAACAGCGCTTTCCACAGCGGTACTTATTGCTCTCGCAGGATGTGGCGGTACTGATAATTTAGCGCCAACAACACAAGCAGTTTTTGTTGCAGGCACTCAAACTTGGTTACCGACCAAAGGCCAATTTACAGCGAATGATGGCAATGGCGATGTGTTAACCATTCAAACAATTAGCCAAAATGGAAAGACAATTACGCCTATCGCCGGTGAATATCGCTTAAGTACAGGCGTACTGACTATCAACGGTTTAAACTTTGTGTATACCCCGATTGATGCAGCCGCGACTGAGTTTACTTACACGGTAACTGATGGTGAATTCACCGCAAGTAACAAAGTGTCAATTGCAGCTGCCAAAACAGATCCTTTAGCCAATCAACAATGGCATCTGCGTAATACTGGACAAACCGCCTATGCCATGAGTAATTCATTTGTGGCAGCGATGTCGAAGGTTTACCAACTATTTTTGGGATTGAGCGAAGAGCAAGCCAACCAAGCTGTTGCAGCAGGAATTGATCCTAGTGTCTTGAAAGCGGGAGAAGACATGAACGTGTTGGGCGCTTATGCTCAAGGCGCAACAGGCCAAAACACCATTGCAGTGGTCGTGGATAGCGGCTTAGAAATTCGTCATGAAGATTTGATTGATAACGTCCTCCCAAATCGCTCATTAAACTTTATCAAAGGTGCGGTTGATGCAACGGATCCAACCAACACTGCTGATGATGGGGACCATGGCACAGGCGTTGCTGGTTTAATTGCAGCCAAGGGCTGGAATGGCATTGGTGGGCGAGGTGTTGCACCCGATGCACAACTCATCGGTTTTAACTATTTAGAAGCGCAAACTGCCGAAGCTGAACTGCTCATTCACGGTCACCCAGGCAGTGGGATTGGAGTGAATGAACCTGTTGCCGTATTTAACCGCAGTTATGGTTTAACAATCCCTGCGGCTTTGGCGTACAGCCCAACCGAGGAAAAAATTCAAGCGTATTCTGCCCAGAAACTTCGCGGTGGTAAAGGGGCCGTCAATGTCAAAGCAGCAGGAAATTCATTTGGCGATGGCCGACCAGAATTTGATGAAGATCTGTGTATGGACAATGGCGCGAATGACTTTGGCTTAACCTGCTATAACGGTAACTTCGAGCCTTCACAAGCAACGCCTTATTATATTGTGGTTGGTGCAGTCAATTCTGATGGCGGCCACACCAGCTACTCAACAGCAGGGGCCAACTTATTGGTGTCAGCACCAGCGGGCGAATATGGTACCTTCGCACCAGCCATGGTAACTACAGACCAAATGACCTGTTTGCGAGGCGATAGTAGTTTCCTTGCAAAGGACATGTATGATGAATTTTATTTCCCAGGTTTTTATCAAGGTGCGTTCCCATTCAATAACCCTGGCCATGTCGACAACTTGAGCTGTAACTATACCTCAACGTTTAATGGAACCTCTTCAGCTTCGCCAAATACCTCTGGTGTCGTCGCTTTAATGCTTTCAGCGAATCCAGCACTTACCTACCGTGATGTGCGGGATATTTTGGTCAGATCCAGCACAAAAGTCTCAGCTAATGATGCCAAAATCACCTTGAATGTCGGCGAAGGTAACTTTGTTGCTCACGATGGTTGGGTAAAAAATAAAGCAGGGTTTGAATTTAATAACAAATTTGGTTTTGGTCGCGTGAACGCTGGCAAAGCAGTTCAACTGGCGAAATCACACTCGTTATTAACGGCTGAAAAAACATCCGACTGGAAAGGGATTGGTGTTTATGCAGCAACAGCACAGCCCTCTTTGGCCCAAGCAATTCCTGACAATAGCGCGCTTGGCACAACCATTACCTTAGATGTTGCGGAAGATATTAAAATTGAAGCCGCACAGTTCAAACTGGCTGTTAGCAATACCGAATTTGGCTTTGGTGAGGAAACTGCAGAAGGGTATGTGCAAACCACTGCAGGCATGGACCTGGCAATTGAAGTGATTTCGCCAGCAGGGACTCGCAGTGTTTTGCTTTCGTCAAAACAAGCGCTGATTTATCCAGCGCTGGATGAAAACTTTGATGAAATGCCAGGGTTTATTCTGAAAGACAACGTGTTCCTGAGTAACGCATTTTATGGCGAATCGGCAAAAGGCACTTGGACGATTCGATTCTTCGACCTGAATAACGCAGAGGTAGACAGCCAAGGCGGCATTTTAGATGTCGATAAATATGTCAATAACACCACACCTTCGTTGGTTGAAGGTGCCGCTATTCGTATTTTTGGTCATTAATTGAGGTTAAGCATCATGACAATCAAATTTTCTTTAGTAGCATTAATGATTGCAACCACAGCAATGCCAATTCATGCACAAGTGGTTGATAAAAACTTACCGCGTCAGGCATCTGCAAAGCAAGAACCTGTGCGTGGTGGCATGTACCAAATCATGCCTCAACTGCAAGCAGTGAACAGCGAACAAGTGTCTGATACGGATGTTGTCGCAGAATTAGGTTCACAATCAATTATCGCCAAATCAGCAAAGACACCGAATACGGACCCCAGCAAAATCCAAGCAGGCACTGTTGTGAAAAATCGGTTCTCTGGCGAATATGGGATCTACAGCGGCAAGTTACTCGTCCTATTGAAAAAGGATGTCAATTTTACCAGTCTGCAACAACAATTCGGTTTGGAACTGGTCAAGAATACTGGTGAAAGTCAGTTATTAGTGATTAAAAGCCGTCGTAATCAGGATCTGAAAGAATTGAGTCAGCAATTAAAAGCGTCTGGTTTGGTGGAAAGTGTACGAATTGACATGTTAGAACGGCGCAACATCGCTTATTAATGTTCATTCGTTTCCTTTGAGAACGGCGCTCTAGCGCCGTTTTTTTATTCGCCTTCAAAAGGCCGAACTGGTCATCTAGCTAAAATTCAACGCGAAAGCACGCAGCAATTTAATCCTCAATCATCACAACAAAACCTGCCACTGCTGCGTACCTATTAATTCTCTCGATAAAACAACTGGCTAGCACAGTTCCCCAAAAAATCACATTTTAAATCTCAATCCGAACGTACGACGCAGCTGCCAGCCAAGCCAAAACCAGACCAAAGTCTGTAAATTGTTGCTTTTGTCTTTTGCCAGAATCTATTAAAATGCCCGCCCCGCGAGGGTAAATACTCTGTCAACATCCTGTGTCGTATTGGGAGGAATCGCACCATGGCTAAAGCCTGTGCTTGTCATATTCTAGTGAAATCCCTGCAGGAAGCAGAACAGTTAAAACAACAGTTGCTCAAAGGCGCTAACTTTGGTCAGTTAGCGAAAAAGCACTCGTTGTGCCCTTCAGGCAAGAAAGGGGGTGATTTGGGGGAATTCCGTCCAGGCCAAATGGTCAAGGCCTTTGATGAGGTGGTATTCAAGAAACCCATTTTGGAAATTCATGGCCCAGTGAAAACTCAATTTGGTTTTCATTTGATTAAAACTTTATACCGCGCCTAATCAGCGCGGTGTCACTAAGGATCGCTATGTCATTGATTGAATGTCAGTTTGAAACCGAGGCTGCTGAAATCTTAGCGATTTTTAATCACGCCATCCTGAACACAACTGCCCTGTATGAATATCAGCCTCGGACCATGGCAACTATGCAACAATGGTTTGCCAATAAAGCGGCGGGCCAGTTTCCAGTGATTGGCCTTCAAAATGACGAAGGGGTTTTGGTTGCATTTGGCAGTTATGGCACCTTCCGCGCTTTTCCCGCCTTTAAGTATTCAGTCGAGCATTCTGTTTATGTACATCCTGACCATCAGGGGCAAGGGTATGGCAGCCAGATTTTAACTGCATTGATCGCTAAAGCTCGCGAGCAACAATATCACCTGCTAATTGGCGGTATTGATGCAGATAACACCGGCAGTATTGCGCTGCACCGCAAATTTGGCTTTGTTCACAGCGGGACCATTCAACAAGCAGGGTTTAAATTCGGCCGTTGGTTAGATTTAGCTTTTTATCAGCTGACATTGGATACGCCTAGCCAACCAATTGATGGTTGATTTTACTAAAGGCTGACATTTGCAACACAAAAGCAAATGCAAAGCGCAGAAAATTCTTCTGAGTCGGCACTGCCAAAAGCAGTGCGATTGCAACATTACCGGCTCCAAATCTAAAAAGCCCCCATTATTGCGGGCGCTTTTTCCCCAAAGCAATGGCACGTAACTTGGCTTTCTCTATCGATAACTTGCGGTTATTCGACAGCTTCTTTTTTACCTTGGCGGCTTCTTGCTCTTCAGCAGATTGGTGCGTGCCTTTACTCGAGTGATTAAATCGCGGATCGTGCTCATAACCGGGGAGCACTTGCTGTGGGATCACTTGTTTGATTAGCAACTCAATTTCTTTCAGCATCCACAGATCATCAGGGGTCACTAAAGTGACGGCTAAACCAAACTTACCCGCCCGGCCTGTTCGTCCGATCCGATGGACATAATCCTCCGCTTGATGCGGTAAATCATAATTGACCACAATCGGTAAATCTTCGATGTCTAAACCACGGGCAGCAATATCAGTCGCTACTAACACCCGCAGCTTTCCGTCTTTAAAATCTTGCAATACTTTGGTGCGATGACCTTGGCTTTTATCGCCATGGATGGCTTGCGCTTCAATGCCATCTTGCTGTAATTGTTTACTTAAACGGTCGGCACCAAATTTGGTGCGACTGAAAATCAATACTTGTTGCCAGTTCCGTTTGCCGATGACTTCTGAAATCAATTCCCGCTTGCGCTGCGAATCGACGCGAAACGCCAATTGTTCTACTTGCGCAGAAGCTGAATTCGCTTTCGCCACTTCAATTAATACCGGCTCGTTTAACAGTGTATCCGCTAGGGCTTTAATGTCTGCAGAGAAGGTTGCCGAGAAAAATAGCGTTTGCCGCTGCGCGGGCAGTTTCGCCATGATCCGTTTGATATCATGAATAAATCCCATATCCAACATGCGATCGGCCTCATCTAACACCAAGACCTCGAGCTGGAACAAACTGATGCTTTGCTGATGCAAATGATCGAGCAGTCGACCCGGTGTTGCAATCAGGATATCTAAACCCAACGCGGCTTCTTCCAGTTGCGGATTGACAGAAACGCCGCCATAAAAAACCGCGGTACGCAGTGGTAAGTGTCTAGCATAAGCCGCGACATTTTCAGCCACCTGCATAGCCAATTCTCGCGTCGGCGTTAAAATCAAACAACGCACTTGTTTCGGCGCGAGCGTTTTGGCATTGGTGAGCAATTGTTGTAGGATGGGTAAAGTAAAAGCTGCGGTTTTACCAGTACCAGTTTGAGCGCCTCCCAGCACATCTTTGCCCGCCAAAATAACCGGGATAGTTTGCTGTTGGATAGGCGTCGGCGTTTGGTAACCCTGTTCGGCCACAGCCTTTAATATTGCTGGCGACAGCGCCAGATCAGAAAATAACATAACACCTCAACACAAGAGCCTTCATGGCGTTCACTAGCGACAAGGACTGCGTTTTGGCGACCCAAACAACAATCCCAGAACAGCCTCAAACCGTCACGGAAAATACATCGGAAAAATTGGTGCAAAGTATAGCAGAATCAAGCACCAAGGCACAGCCAACATGGTTTGTGTACTTAGTCAGGATGGGCAATGGTGCGCTTTATGCTGGCATCAGTACTGATCCTGCACGGCGTTTGCGACAACATCAAGGCGAAATTGGAGGCGGCGCCAAAGCGCTTCGGGGCAAAGGCCCTCTCCTGCTGGTTTGGCAACAAGCAACTCGGGATAGAGCCAGTGCAAGTCGTCTCGAGTATTGGCTAAAGTCACTGAAAAAATCCGAAAAAGAAGCGCTCGTCGCTGGCAGTCTTAGCATCCCTGAACTGTAATTCAATTTCTTAACGATTAAGACTCCAGCTACGCCACAAGTCGAATAGGAAAATGGACCGAAATCGAATAAGCTAATGTTTTTCTTAGCGTGTCGAGACTCCCTTGGATAGTTTTTTTCTGATCCTCATTTATTTGGCTATCGGTGCAGGCTGCAAGCGTATTGCTCGTTTTGGCCCTGAAACGCCGGCGGTATTAAATACTTTTGTGCTCTATATCGCTTTACCTGCACTGATTTTACAAAAAATTCCATCACTACATTTTTCTGCTGATTTGCTGATCCCTGCGCTCACGCCATGGCTCTTGCTACTGATTGTCGTGGCTTTGATCTTATTGCTGAGTCGGTTATTCGGTTGGTCGAAAGAAATCACGGTTGCGCTGTTAATTGTGCTGCCCCTTGGCAATACCTCGTTTTTGGGATTTCCAATGATCAGTGCATTTTTTGGCGAAAGTTATTTACCCTATGCGCTGATTTATGATCAAGTGGGTTCATTCGTGGCGCTTGCAACCTATTCCACCATGCTTGCCGCCATTTATAGCCCACAGTCGTCCTCGCAAACATTGGCAAAAACTGGCTGGTCTTTCCAGTCGATGCTCCTCAAAATCATCACTTTTCCGCCTTTTATTGCCTTGGTGATTGCATTGCTGATGCGAAACATCACTTACCCAAGTTTGATGCAAAATATGATTGACCAACTGGCCGCGACGCTGGTGCCGCTTATCATGATTGCTGTGGGGTATTCCTTCCAATGGGGCATGTCTGGCGAACGGTTTTCCCCAATCGCCGTTGGCCTCGCAATTAAGTTAATGCTGATGCCCTTGCTGGCTTTATTGGGCTGTTGGTGGCTTGGATTGAGCGGTAAAGCGGTTGAAGTGACCATCTTTGAAGCAGCCATGCCACCGATGATTTCAGCGGGCGCGATTGCCATCACTGCCGGTTTGGCACCACGCATGGTCACCGCCTTAGTTGGCTTTGGCTTGATGCTGAGTTTTGTCACTTTGCCATTTTGGTATTGGCTGATCACGCTGATCCGCTAAATCTGGACATTGCAGCAGTTTAGCTGATGCTCAAAATAAAAAAATAGCCGCAAAGCGGCTATTTTCTATTGAACATTAGGCTTACATGATGCCCTAGCGATTCCAAAGATTTAATGCTCGTCTTTGGCCATTTGCAGAAGTTTTGGCAAAAACTCTTTATCGAGTTTGGCCAGCGCAATCTGCTCATCCAGCACATCGTGCAAAATTTGATCGGTGGTTAATGGATTGGCCAGTACCACACGAAAAACTGCAGTTTCATGGCGTAAATAACGTTCAGGCGTTAGCCGGGTTCGAGAAACAAACGAAATCCCCTCTTCCCGTTGGCGTTTTTGAATGAACTTGGTGAGTCCACTCAGTAAGTCATTCATCTTTTTTAGCTTTTCAATATCGCCTGCAGCTTTGGCCTTTTGCATCGCCTGTTGCACACTGGCTGGCGCATAACGATAAGTTAATAAGCACAATTCTGGCGCCGTGATTAACTCAAAATCGGGATGTAAATCGATGAGCCCCGCAAAATAACGGGCTTTCTCTAATGAGCGGTTAATCAGAATTTCGTAGCCTTTACGACCAATCACTTGCAAACAGGCATGCACTAACATCGCCATCCCCGGACGAGAACCTTCCAGTGTTTGACTGCCAAGATCTTTGGAACCTTTGCGTAAAATATACTCGGCATGATGTTCGATGGCATGAGCGCTCGATGGATGTTTGAAAACCACCATGCCTGCGCCCATCGGTACATACATTTGCTTGTGTGCATCGATAGTCACTGAATCCGCCAGCTCAATGCCTTTGAGTAAATAACGATATTTTTCAGAAAGTAAGGTTGCGCCGCCCCAAGCTGCATCGACATGGAAATGGCATTGTAACTCTTGTGCAAGCGCGGCTAATTCAGCCAAAGGATCCACATTGCCCGTTTCGGTGGTACCCGCAACTCCAACAATCGCCATCACACGGATTGAGCGGCTGGCTAAATCTTTGGCGACTTCACGCATGTGCACGATATCGACTTTGTTTTGATCATTGGTTTTCACTGGGATCAGCATATCCCGGCCAATGCCCAACAAATCTGCTGCTTTTTTCAGTGAGTAGTGACCGCGCTCGGAAACCAAAATCGCTAAATCTTGATAGCCATAATGACGCATGGCGCGGAATAAGCCTTCTTTGGCAACCCCTTTAAAATCGCCATCCGCACGCAATAAACGGTTGCGAGCTATCCATAGCGCCGTCATGTTGGCGACAGTGCCGCCTGAACAAAATGCACCTAACGAGTGGTTAGCACTGTGCAACCATTTTTTGTAGAAGCCTTCGGTTTCGCCATAAACCAGATGGTGCATCATGCCGAGCACTTGCCGCTCTAGCGGGGTAAAGGCCTTAGAGGTTTCAATTTTGACTAAATTTTGGTTCAGTCCCACCATCATCTTCGACAATGGCAGCACAAAATAAGGCAATGCCGAAGTCATATGGCCGATAAAACTAGGGGCCGCAGTATGCACTGAATGCGCCACTAATTTTTGCATGATAGTTTCAGCATAATCCGAGACAAAGCTGGGCTCTGCGGGGATTTGATAGGCCTGAAAATCACGTTCAATTTGCCAAAGAGGTTTTTCAACCGCAACAATACTTTCGCGCAAGAAGCCTGCAAGATTCTGCGAAATATTTTGTTCAATTATGCTCAGCGTAGAATCCGGCGCCTCAGGCACCGTGAAAATTCGCCATAACGCATCTTCAGATGCAGTTGCTTGCCGTTTGTGTTCTGTCATGCAATCTCACCGAGTTATTTCAAGCACGAGGCCAGCATCGGCATGCGGCAAATCGTGAATGAAAACAGTAAGTCAAAAGACGTCCAATGTACTAAATGACTCAGCAAATGTCTTTAAAAAAATCTGTCATATCGCGCAACTGGTCTGCTCAGTTGTGCATTTTATCGAATTAGGGCTAGCTACGGATGCCAACACCGCGATTAATCAGTTGCATAGCAACCGCAAACAAAATGACGATGAAACTCAACATGACCGCATAAGCCAGCCACATATTGACGTCTGAATGCCCCAAAAAGCCATAACGGAACGCATTCACCATATAGACGATTGGATTGAGATTCGATAGGCCTTGCCAAAATGGCGGTAATAAACTGAGCGAATAAAACACGCCGCCCAAATAAGTCAAAGGCGTTAAGATAAAAGTCGGCACTATACTAATGTCATCAAAAGTTTTGGCATACACCGCATTGATCAACCCACCTAGAGAGAACAAGGTGGCCGTCAGCACCACGGTTGAAATAATCACAAAGAGATGATGAATTTGAATATCGACAAAAAACAAACTCAGTAAGGTCACAATCAACCCCACCAAAATTCCGCGGGCAACCCCGCCACCGACATACCCCAACACAATAATGTAATTAGGGACTGGCGCAACCAGTAATTCCTCGACGTTGCGTTGGAATTTGGCACTAAAAAAGCTCGATGCCACGTTGGCATAAGAGTTGGTGATAACCGACATCATAATCAGGCCAGGCACAATAAACTCCATGTAACCAAAGCCTTGCATGCGGCCAATTTGCGAACCAATCAAATTGCCAAAAATAATAAAATATAACGTCATGGTAATCGCGGGTGGCACTAAAGTTTGCACCCAAATCCGCATAAACCGATTCGATTCTTTAGTCAAAATGCTCAACAGAGCGATCCAATAACTCTTATTCATGGTTGGCGCCCTTGTTCGACCAAACTAACAAACAACTCTTCCAATCGGTTGGCTTTGTTGCGCATTGATAACACTTGGATTTGACGTTGGTTTAATTCAGTAAATACCGCATTAATGCCGTGATTTTTTTCCACATCCACTTCGACGGTCTGGGCATCGAGTTGGCGAGTGACAAAACCAGATAAGGCAAAATCTACTTGCGGTGAAGCCAGATCAAGAACAAAAGTCTCTTTCGTCAATTTATTGAGTAAGGCTTTCATGCTGGTATTTTCAATAATTCGGCCCTTATCAATAATGGCGATATTGCGACACAGGGATTCAGCTTCTTCCAGATAGTGAGTGGTGAGGATAATAGTCACACCCTGTTGATTGATTTCTTTTAAGAATTCCCACATCGAACGGCGCAATTCGATATCAACGCCTGCGGTGGGCTCGTCCAGAATTAACAATTTCGGCTCATGCATCAAAGCACGTGCAATCATTAAACGCCGCTTCATACCGCCAGAAAGTTCGCGAGAGCGGGCATGACGTTTTTCCCACAAACCTAACTGACTCAAATACTTTTCCGCTCTGGAGAGTGCGACAGCTTTGGTCACGCCATAATATCCAGCCTGATTCACCACAATCTGCAACACGGTTTCGAATTGATTGAAGTTAAACTCTTGCGGAACTAGCCCTAATTGGCTTTTCGCAGCTTCAAGATCAGTGTCGAGATCATAATCAAACACCTGCACCTTGCCGGCAGTTTTATTCACTAAAGAGCTAATAATGCCGATTGTGGTACTTTTACCGGCACCATTTGGCCCAAGTAAGGCAAAAAAGTCACCTTGTTCCACCACGAGATCGATCCCGTTGAGGGCTTTGGTGCCGCTTTTATAGCTTTTGTGTAAAGCAGTAATGGTGAGCGCTGCGGCCAAGTTATTCTCCAGTATGATTAGGCGCGGAAGGCGCATAGCCCCATCGCGGCAATAAAGTATTCGGTAATGCTAAATGGTCCAAAATCCTGGCCACCATAAAATCAATTAAATCTTCGATTGATTTAGGTTGATGATAAAAGCCTGGCGCGGCGGGCATCACTGTCACCCCAACTTTGGCCAAACTCAGCATATTCTCCAGATGGATCGCGCTTAAGGGTGTCTCGCGTGGCACAATAATCAACTGACCACGCTCTTTAATTACCACATCTGCCGCCCGCTCAATCAGATTGTCACTCATCCCATGAGCAATGGCTGCCACAGTGCCAGTGGAGCAAGGACAAATAATCATGGTCTTCGGTGCAGCAGAGCCTGAGGCGACCGGTGAAAACCAATCATCTTTGCCATAGACTTTTAATAAATTGGGATCGCATTGCAGCATTTCAACTAACTGAGCTTGGCACTGCTGAGGATGCCCCGCCAATTTGATTTGGTGCTCAGTCGCGAACACCACTCGGGCTGCACTGGAAATCAATAAATGCACTTTCACTTTGGCGAGCAGCAATACCTGCAATAATCGATAGCCATACATGGCCCCTGAAGCACCGGTAAAAGCCAGCGTCACTTCTTGTGGATGTTGATTGTTCATGAAGACCCCGTTATTGAGCCAGCGCAGTCAGCAGTTTCTGATGGATCCCGCCAAAGCCTCCGTTGCTCATAATTAAAATCGAATCACCTGGTTGTGCTTGCGCTTTGATTAATTCGACCAGCGCATCGATCTGTTCTGATACCTGCGCATGACTGCCGATACTGGTCGCTAGAGCTTGCAAAGACCAGCCACTATTCAGCGGTTCATATAAGAATACATGGTCAGCCAGTACTAAAGATGCCGGTAACGCCTCTTTGTGCACGCCCATGCGCATCGTGTTCGAACGTGGTTCTAATACGGCAAGGATCCGATTTTGGCCTACTTTCGCGCGCAG